>JBEBHC010000125.1:0-9359 GCA_040081185.1 Devosia sp.
GTTTGGCGCCCGCTGTTCCGCGACCAGTGGGACGTCGCCGAGGGCGGGTTCAAGCTCATGCGGGACGGCTGGGCCAAGGCGGTCTAACCGCCGCTGCGCTCGATCGCCTGCGCCACCAGACCGGCGACCGGCTCGCCGGGTTGCCCCAGTGCCCGCACCAGCGACATGTGATCGTGCCCCGGCGCGGTGATGCGCTCGACGCTCGCTCCGTGACGTTCCATTGCATACGCATAGTCGTGCGCCTGCGTGTGAAACGGCTCGGTCTCGTCGTGCCCCACCACGATCTCGATATGCGCGCCTGGCGAAGGCACGGACTCGAACGGCGACCAGTGCGCGATCTCTTGTGGCGTGAGCGCCAGAGTTGGCTGCAGGTAGCTCATGCTGATCGGCCGGAGGTCGTACAGCCCGGAGAGCAGGACGACGGATTTCACCGGCGGTTGCGACGCGTGCGCCTCGTGCGGACTGCGCGTGGCGAGATAGGAGCAGAGATGCGCACCGGCAGAGTGTCCGCTGGCCGACAGCATGCTGCCGTCGCCACCGAACTCATGTGCGTGCATCGCGAGCCATTGCGCCGCCATGCGCACTTCGCTCACCAGTTGCGCCATGCGCGCGCCGGGCATCAGCGTGTATTCGACAATGGCCGCGATGGCACCGGCGGCGACCGCGGACTCGGCGGCAAAGACGTAGTCCTCCTTCACCTGGCCGCGCCAATAGCCGCCGTGGATGAACATGTGGATCGGCCGGCCCTCGGCCGCGCCGTCGGGGAAGAACAGGTCGAGCCGGTTGCGGGGGAGGAGGCCATAGGCGATGTCGCGTTGGGAACGCAGGCGGGCGCGGGTGGCGTCGCTCGCGGCCTTGCAGGCGTCGAACTGTGCGTCGAAGTTAGGGATGATTGCGGCGACGTTGAACAGGTCGGCAGCGGCGTCGGACATAAGGTGGAATCTCCTCTGTCGGGCTTATCCGGCCCGCGGTGCGAGAGCAAAAGTTCCTGTTTTGTTTCTTGCCGCTTTCCCCTAGTGTCGCGCCGTTCAGAGCCTCGAGAACCGATGTCCGACTTTGTCATTTCTCCGCCGGCGCCCGTCGCCATTCCTGTCGCTGGTGGCGGCCTGTTTCCGGTGCGCCGCGTCTATTGCGTGGGCCGCAACTATGCCGAGCATGCCCGCGAGATGGGCCATGATCCCAACGAGGCGCCGCCCTTCTTTTTCAGCAAGCCGCCGGATGCTCTGGTCACTGAGGGCGCGACGGTGGCTTATCCGCCGATGACTGCGGATCTGCACCACGAGATCGAACTGGTGGTCGCGATCGGGCGCGGCGGCGCGGACATTCCGGCAGAGGCGGCGCTCTCCCATGTTTGGGGCTACGCCGCGGGTATCGACCTGACACGGAGGGATCTGCAGGCCGAGGCCAAGAAGCAGGGGAGGCCTTGGGACATGGCCAAGGGCTTCGACCAGTCTGCCGTGATCGGCGAGCTCGCGGCCGCAAGCACGATCGGCCATCCGGCCAAGGGCCATATCGCGCTCAGCGTCAACGGCGCGGCGCGGCAGGACGCCGATATCGGCGATATGATCTGGTCGGTGCCGCACATCATCGCGCATCTGTCGCGCTTCGTGGCGCTGGCGCCGGGCGATCTGATCTATACCGGCACGCCGGCTGGCGTTGCCGCCGTGGTGCGCGGCGATCGGCTCGAGGGTGAGATCGCCGGCATCGGCAGCGTGCGGACGATGATCGCCTGATGCCGACCTGGTCGCCGCAGCAGGATGCGGCTTTGCTCGCCGTGTCGAACTGGCTGAAGGACAAGGACGGGCCGCAGGTGTTCCGCCTGTTCGGCTGGGCCGGCACCGGCAAGTCGACCCTGGCGCGCTATCTCGCCGAGGGCGTGAAGTCGGTGAAATACGCCGCCTTCACCGGCAAGGCCGCACTGGTCATGCGCAAGAAGGGCTGTCGCGGCGCCTCGACCATTCACTCGCTGATCTACACGCTCGTATCGGAAAAGGAGGGCGAACCGCGCTTTGCACTCGACCCCGAAAGCGAGGCGCTGACCTCCGATCTCATCGTCATCGACGAGGTGTCGATGGTGGACGAGACGCTGGCCAAGGACCTGCTGAGCTTCGGCACCAAGGTGCTGGTGCTTGGCGATCCCTTCCAGCTGCCGCCGGTGCAGGGCGCCGGTTATTTCACCGCGCACGACCCCGACATCATGCTGACCGAGATCCACCGGCAGGCCGAAGACAACCCGATCATCCGCATGTCGATGGAAATCCGCGAGGGCGGCTACCTCGAATACGGGCGCTACGACGATTCCATCGTCATCCCGAAAGCCGATGTCGACCGCGAGGCAGTGGTTACCGCTGACCAGGTGCTGGTCGGTCGCAACAAGACGCGCGTGGACTACAACGACCGTCTGCGTGAGCTCAAGAACCTGCCGCGCCACGAACCGGTGTCGGGCGACCGGCTGGTGTGCCTGCGGAACAATCCGGTCAAGCGCCTGCTCAACGGGCAGATCTGGACGGCGGTCGAAGTGAAGAAGCGCTCCGGGGCGCGCTATTCGATGGACCTCGTGCCGGACGAAGAGGTGAACGCCTCGGGCAAGAAGGCGCCGGCGCATGTGGTGACCCACGCGGCATTCTTCTCCGGCGAGGAGGATCAGTTGAGCTGGCCGGAGCGCCGCCGCTTCGACGAATTCACCTTCGGCTACTGCCTCACCGTGCACAAATCACAGGGCTCGCAATGGGACAGCGTCTATCTGTTCGACGAGAGCTTCGTGTTTCGTGAGGACCGGCAGCGCTGGCTCTACACCGGCGTGACCCGGGCCAGCGAAAAGATCACCGTCGTGATCTAGCCGGCTTCGTCGCGCAGGCCGTCCATGTTGCTGATGATGATGCCGCGGCGGCCGGTGAGCACGATCAGCCGTTTCTCCTTCAGCCGCGTAAGCTGGCGCGACACGGTCTCGATGGTGAGGCCGAGATAGTCGGCCATGCCGCCGCGCGTCAGCGGCAACTCGAAGGTTGCCGTTTCTGCGCCGGGATCGAGATGCGTCGCGATCAGCACGAGGAAGGTGGCGACCTTTTCCGGGGCGCTCTTGCGACCGAGCATGAGCATCCAGTCGCGCGCCTCGTCGAGCTCGCGCAGCGCCTGCTGCATCAGCCGGTGCTCGAGCGCCGGCTTGCGCTTGATCATCTCCTCGAGCGCGGGGCGCGGCACGACGCAGAGTTCGACGTCGGACGCGGCTTCCGCGCTGACCAGATGCTCGGTGCCGTAGAGCCGGCCCACGAAGTCCGGCGCAAACTGCAGGCCGACGACCTGCTGACGCCCGTCGGGCAGCCCTTTGGTCAGCCGCACCACACCATGCATCACATTGGCATAGGTCTCGATGGGCGTCGCTTCGCCGCTGAGCTCGGCGCCCGTGTCGTACTTGCCCTTGCGGGTATGTCGCGCCAGCTCCACCAGTTCATCCACTTCGAGCGCGCCGCAAAGCCCGCGATGCCGCGCCTCGCAACTGCGGCAAAGCACGGGGATGCCCTTACTGTGGATGTCGGCCCGGTCGTTTTCCATGGCAAGCCGTCATATAGAGCGGCTCGCTCACGATTGCAGCGCCCGGCGGGTGCGGCACTTAAGCCTTGCTGGTGTACCACATGCCCCAGGCGAGCAACGCCAGGAAGGTGCCGAAGACGGCCACGACGGCGGCAATTCCGAGATAGGTTTCGAGCGGCAAGTCAGCCTCCTGTGCTGGAGGCGAGACAATCACGCGGTGTGGCCGCGAACCTTGACCGGGATCAAAATCGGCTCATTTTGCCAGCGGGAAGGTCAGCTCGAACTGCGCGCCGCCGCCGGGGCCGCTGGTGAAGCGCGACTTGCCGTGGACCTGTGTAGTGAGCCCCGTGATCAACCGGCGGCCGATCCCCTTGGCGGGCGCTTCCGGGTCGAACCCGACGCCGTTGTCCGTAACCGTGAGCAGGCCGGTGCCATCGGTCTGTGCCTTCAAAGTGACGGTGACGACGCCGTCGCGGCCGTCGCCGAAGGCATGCTTGAACGCGTTAGAGACGACCTCGTTGACGATGAGTCCGATCGGCGTCGCTGCATCCTTGTCGACCCAGACGCTGTCGATGTCCTCAACCAGCCCGACCTTGGGATCGTGTCCGGCCCGGATGTTTTCGATCAGCGTATGCAGGTAGTCCTTCACCGACACGCGCGTGAAGGTGTTGGAGCGGTAGATGTGCTCGTGCACCGCAGACATCGCGGCGATGCGCTGGCCCATTGCGAGTTTGATGGATTTGTCGATGGGCTGCATCTGCAGCAGCGAGCCGACCGACTGCAGGTTGTTCTTTACGCGGTGGTGAATCTCGCGGAACAGAACGTCATTGTCCGCCAGTGCCGCCGTCAGCGACCGGCTGGTGGCTTCCGTCCGGCGCAACAGGCGCGCGGTGAGGATAGAGCCGACCAGCAAGGCGATGGCGATCGGCGCAAGCAACAGTGACACAATCAGGATGGCCGACCACAGGCCGCTGAGGGCACCATCGATGGAGACGGAGGCCAGTGCAATATGGCCGAGATCGTCGACATGCTGGAACGATACCATGCGTGTGACGCCATCGGCGGGAGAGACGGACAGGTAGGAGCCGTTCTGCGCCGAGTTGATCGAATCCATCGACGGCTGGCCACTGATGTTGAGCGGCGCGGTAAGAGATGGATTGCGGGCGATAACCCAACCGTCGTCGCGCAGGATGCTGACCGTGGAGCCGGTGCCCAGATTGAGCGGGCCCGCAAAGCCTTCGAGGACGCGAGCGCTCACCGCCACCAGCACCACACCCTTGAAACCGCTGGCGTCGCCGAGGCGCTTCACCACGGCAAAGATCGCCTCGCCGCTCGCCGCGTCTTTTTCCTGCGCGGTCAGGGTCCAGTCCTCGCCGGACGAAACCGCAGCGATATAGTCGGCTGTCGCGATGTCACGCGGGACGCGCGGCGACGAAGCGCTGGTCACCACCTTGCCGCTCGCATCGTAGATGCCCAGTGCCAGCGGTGACGGCGCACTCGCCGTGACCGTGTCGAAACTCGCCAGCGTTTGCGGACCTGCATTGACCGGATCGAAATCGATCGCCGATGCGGCGCCCCGCGCCAGCGACAGGTTGGAGCCGATAACCCAGCTCGTCAGACCGGCCATCGTCCCGGCGGCAGCCTGACCGCGCGTCTTGGTACCTTCGATGGTGGTGGAGAAACCCTGGACGCACAGCAGGGTGAAGATGAGAGCGATTGCAGCGACCAGCGCGAGGCTGCCGGCAATCACCCAGTCGGCCGCTTCCCAGCCAGGCCGCTTTCCCACGACAGTCACGGCGACAGGCCAGCCTGCCCCGCGGACTTCGCTACTCATTGCGCGCCGCCGCTGAGTTCTCGCACCGCGCGAAGCAGAGGCGCTTCCTCGAACGGCTTGGTAAAGAAGCGGGCGCCTTCGGGCAGCTCGGCCGGCTGCAAGCCCACCTTGCCGGAAACGATGATCACCCCCATCTGCGGCCATTGCCGCCGGACATGATGCGCCAGCAAAAGCCCGTCCATGCCGCCCGGCATGTCGACATCGGTAATGATCAGGGAAACGTCACCGATACGCTCCAGCGTGGCGATCGCCTCGTCGGCGCTCGCTGCCTCAGACACCAGAAATCCCGCTTCTTCGACCATGCTCGCCATCCCCAGGCGGATCAAAGGCTCGTCGTCGACGACCAATACGCGCATACCGGAAAGCACCCCAATATAGCGAGAACGCAGTCGCACCGGCGAGGTTCCGCACCAACGCGAGTATTTTTGAAGTGCTAGCAGTTTTACCGGAAAGTCCAGCGTTCGCAGGGCATTCACGAGCGGGATATTCCGCTTGGCGCTGGCAAAAGCCTGTGCTTTCTGGCCTGCCTAGGGCGAGGGAGAAGCGGCACGTGTACGGCTCGATCATTATCCGTGGCGCGCGCGAGAACAATCTCAAGGACGTCTCCCTCGACATCCCGAAGCGCAAGATCACCGTGTTCACCGGTGTTTCCGGTTCCGGCAAGTCTTCGCTGGTTTTCGGCACCATCGCAGCGGAGAGCCAGCGGCTGATCAACGAGACTTACCCCGCCTTCGTGCAGCAGTTCATGCCGCATTACGGCCAGCCCGATGCCGACACGCTGGAGAACATTTCGGCGGCCATCGTCGTGGATCAGCAGCGCCTCGGCGGCAACTCGCGCTCGACCGTGGCGACGGTGACCGACACGGCGCAGATGTTGCGTGTCATCTATTCGCGCGCCGCAACACCGCGTCTGCCCTCCTATGGGTTCTATTCCAACAACGACCCACGCGGCATGTGCCCCGAATGTGAAGGCATTGGGCAGGTGGCGGCGATGGACATGAGCGCGGTGCTCGACGAGAGCAAATCGCTGAACGGTGGCGCCCTGCTGCCGAAGGACTTCGCGGTCGACAGCTGGTGGTGGGAGATCTATGCCAATTCCGGCCTGTTCGACCTGGACAAGCCGATCAAGAAATATAGCAAGGAAGAGCGCGCCAACCTGCTCGACCTCGACGATGGCCGAAAAATCAAGGTCGGCAAGATCGGGCTGACCTACGAGGGCGTGGTCACCAAGCTAAAGAAGGGTCTCGGCTCAAAGGATCCCGAGCAGCTGCAGCCGCATGTCCGCGTCGAATACGACCGCATCTTCACGCGCAAGACCTGCCCGGCCTGCAAAGGCGCGCGGCTAAACCCGGCGGCGCTCGGCAGCAAGATCGGCAAGCACAACATCGCTGAACTCTCGGCCATGCAGGTCAGCGATCTGGCGCCCCTTATCCGCGGCATCAAGGCGCCCGAAATCAAGCCGATGCTCGATGCGTTGGCGGCACGGCTCGAGAACCTGGTGACGATCGGGCTCGGCTACCTGAGCCTCGACCGCGAGTCCTCATCGCTGAGCGGCGGCGAGAGCCAGCGCGTCAAGATGGTGCGGCACCTCGGCTCCTCGCTCACCGACATCACCTATGTATTCGATGAACCCTCGGTTGGGCTGCACCTCCACGATGTCGGCCGGCTGGCGGTGCTGATGACGCAACTGCGCGACAAGGGGAACACCGTTCTGATCGTCGAGCACAAGCCGGACATGATCGCCATCGCCGACCACGTCGTCGATATGGGACCGCTTGCCGGATCGAAGGGCGGCAAGATCGTCTATGAAGGCGACTACAAGGGCCTGCTGAAAGCGGACACGCTGACCGGCAAGCACATGAAGAAGTTTCAGCCCGTCAAGACCACGCCGCGCAAGCCGAACGGCGAGCTGAAAATCAAGGGCGCCAAGGTCAATAACCTGAAGAATGTCTCGGTTTCGATCCCACGCGGCGTGCTGACCGCGGTGACGGGCGTCGCCGGCTCTGGCAAATCCTCGCTGATCCAGGGGAGCCTGCCGCTCGCCTATCCCGACACCATCATCATCGACCAGAACTTGGCGCGCGGCTCGCGCCGCTCCAACACCGCGACCTATACCGGCATCCTCGATGCCGTGCGCAAGGCCTTCGCCAAGGCGACGGGTGAGGATGCCGCGCTCTTCTCCGCCAATTCCAAGGGTGCATGCCCGGACTGCAACGGGCTCGGCGTGATCTACACCGATCTCGCGCATCTCGACCCGATGGTGACAGTCTGCGAGACCTGCAACGGCAAGCGCTTCACCGACGACGTGCTCAAGCACAAGCTGCGCCACCGCTCGATCTCCGACGTCTACCTGATGCCGGTGGACGAGGCAGCAGCGTTCTTCACCGAACCCGCCATCGCCAAGATCCTCTCGGGTCTCGTGGATGTCGGTCTCGGCTACCTGACGCTGGGGCAGCCGCTCTCCACTCTGTCGGGCGGTGAGCGTCAGCGGCTGAAGCTTGCGGCCGAACTCGGCCGGTCCGGCAATATCTACGTGCTGGACGAGCCGACCACTGGTCTTCACATGAATGACGTCGATACGCTGATCGGCCTGTTCGACCGGCTGGTCGATGCCGGCTCGACGGTCATCGTCATCGAGCACAATCTCGATGTCGTCTCGCGCGCCGACTGGGTGATCGACCTCGGTCCCGGCGCAGGGCGCGACGGCGGCAGCGTCGTGTACGAGGGGCATCCGGCTGGGCTCGTGAAAGCCAAAGGCTCGCTGACCGGCGAGTTCCTGAAGAAGCGAGCGGGCTAGGCAGGGGGCCACTACCGCAGTGGCCTTCGGTCCCATGCCCGGTTATGACTGCGCCCAGCTTGGAGGATCATCATGGAATACCGTCTGCTCGGCCGCTCCGGCCTCAAGGTCTCGGCGCTCTCAATCGGCACGGTGACGTTCGGCAATGACGGCAGCTGGGGCAGCACCGAGCTGAAGGACGCGCAGCGCCAGATCGATCTCTGCCTAGATGCCGGCGTAAACCTGCTCGATACGGCCAACGTCTATAACAACGGCGTCTCCGAAAGCATGGTGGGCGAGGCGCTGACCGACGGCCGGCGCGAGAAGCTGATCCTCGCCACCAAGGTGCGGTTCAGGATGGGACCCGGTCCCAACGATCTTGGCCTGTCGCGCGCCCACATCATCCGCCAGTGCGAGGACTCGCTGCGCCGCATGAAGACCGATGTCATCGATCTCTACCAGGTGCACGAGTGGGACGGGCAGACCCCGCTCGAGGAAACCGTTGAAGCGCTCGACACTTTGATCAAGCAGGGCAAGGTGCGCTACGTCGGCTGCTCGAACTATTCCGCCTGGCACCTGATGAAGGCGCTCGGCCTTGCCGATGCGGCCCACCGCCAGCGCTTCGTCAGCCAGCAGATCTACTACAGCCTGCTCAATCGCGAAGCCGAGTACGAATTGGTGCCGCTGGGTCACGATCAGGGTGTGTCGATCATGGTCTGGTCGCCGCTCGCCGGCGGCTGGCTGAGCGGCAAGTACACGCGCAACTCGGCGCCCGACACCGGCCGGCAGGCCATGGGGTTCCGTGAGCCGCCCATCTACGACTGGGCCAAGCTCTGGAACATCGTGGACGTCCTCAACGACGTGGCCGGGGCGCACGGCGTCACCGGTGCGCAGGTCGCGCTGGCGTGGCTGCTGCAGCGGCCGGTGGTTGGGACAGTCATCATGGGCGGCCGCACCACCGAGCAGTTCGTCGCCAACCTCAAGGCGGCGGACCTCAAGCTCACCACAGAGGATGTGGCGCGACTCGACAAGGTCTCCGAGCCACCGCTGCTTTATCCTTATTGGCACCAGGCCTATGGTGCCGCTGACCGGGCCGGTGCAGCCGACAAGCTGCTGCTGGACGCTTACGCGGGGCGCGATTTGACCGTGCCGCGCAATTGACAAAGGCCGAACAATTCTAAACTGATCGCCACGTTCAACATTTGAAACGCCCGGACA
>JBEBHC010000291.1:0-2441 GCA_040081185.1 Devosia sp.
AGCGAGGGCCTGTGCCGCTGTCGCAGCAGCGCTCCGCCACCCTCCGGCGCCCTCGGCGTGGTCGGTCGCCGCGGCCAGGTGCTGCGGCTGTCCGTCGGCGAGAAACATGAGGATGCAGCCGTCGCGCGCACGCGCGTAATCACGCTCCGCCAGGCCGCGCATCAGTTCTGCCGCGCCGTCCTCACCGGATAGCGGCGTGTTCATCGCTTCGTCCGCAAGGCCGTGTTCGAAAATGATCTCGAAGTGGTCGAAAGCGCGTTTGCGAACCGCCCCGTAGCGGCAATCGGCAATCAGCTTGCCATGCAGCCGCTCCGGCACCGAGACGGCGTCGATAAGCGTTCTCCATGCCGCAGCCCGCAACACCGGGTCATCGGTTTCCGCCAGTGCAATGTAGTAATGGAGCGGCCCATCGTTGAGCTTCTCCATCAGTCGCAGCGGCGCCAGAATGTCTTCTTCTGAGGTGTCTGCCACGCGCCCCGTCCTGCCCGGTACCATCCTACTTCGTCGGGTAGCCGAAGAACTCTGCCCACTTGTGCAGCGGCTTCGCTTCGGGCGACTGGAACAGGAATCCATAATTGCGCCAGTAGGTCTGGACGCCGATCGAGAGGCCTTTCCGAACCTTCTGGTAGCTCGGCGTTTTCGCGGCGCGAGTTTCGGCAACCGAAGCGAAGTCGACGACCCGGTCGTCCCACTCGACGCCCAGAAATGCGATAGCCCCGCGGGTCACCCGATCAAAATCGGTAACGAGCTCGTCGTACCGTATGTAGTGAACGTGCGGGTCGTCGAGGCCATAATGTTCGAACCACTGGGTCATCGTGAAGTCGTAGAGCTTCACCGCGCTGTCGATGGTGTTGAAGTGGATCATCGCGGCGTTCTGGTTGAATTTCTGCCTGAAGCAGCTGAGGACGACGTCGAAGGGATGCCGGATCGAGAAGAGGTGGCGCTTGTCGGGAAAAATCTTCCGAAGAAACGCGGCATCGGCGCTGCGGATCGGTAGCTTGTCGACGAACACCTGCGCGGTGGCCTTTCGCGCTCGACGGGTTATTTCAGCATAGTAGCTTTGTCGCGCTTTGAGCATTGCGGCGGTCACATTCGCACGGGGGTCACCCCCCGCCATATGGATTTGGACTTGCCCCACCATCGCCGCGCCAGAGGGGATTTCTTCGAACGTCTCGATTAGGGGATGTGCGCCGAGCACGTTCTCGAGCAGCGTCGTGCCCGAGCGCGGAAAGCCGAGCATCGAGAAGTGGTTGGTGTTGCCGTCGGCAGGCAAGCCCGGAACCGTTAGTTTCGCAAGCGTTCGAACCCCGGTGTAAAAAGCATCGGGGTCGAACTTCTCGCCCATGTCGATCTTATTGAGCATCACATAGGTGGCGTACGAGCCCTTGTAGTCGCCAACCTTGTCCCGGCTTTCCGCTGCGAGCCGCAGGAAAAGCGGATGCATTCTGGCGGCGTCTTGCTCAGACACCGTTGCGCGAACCTTTTCGATGTTGCGCAGCATGCTCAGGCAGTCCTGGTATTTCCCGCGCAGTCGCGTAACCGCGGCCTCGAAGACGAGGCAGGAATATTGGTGGATGCCAGCGGCCCGAAAGTATGCGATCGCCGTTTCGAGGAGATCCGCCTGGTTCGCTTGATCCAGTATGTGGAAAAGCGAGAACGCGCCCTTTGGATGGTGGGGAGCGATTGCGACTAACCTGCAGGCCCACGCTGCAGCCTGCTTCCACCCCTTGCTCTCCACTATCTTGGTTGCTGCAACGAGCGCGGCTTGGTCGCCGTTGGCAAGATAGGTCCGCTCGGCAGCGTCGATCTGCGCGTCGACGTCGAGCTCGATCTCGGCTTTCAGTGCAGCAATCTCTGCCTCGGACACCGAGTCGGATGGCATGGCGAGACATTGCAGGGCTAGATCATGTTCGTAAACCGCTTCGAGCATCGTTGCCGCTGCGCGCTTGACGGCTCCATGGCGGCTTGCAGCCGGCAGCTGGTCGAACCTTGCCAAGGGAATTTCCCGCCGCGCGATCAATGCGCACCACGCCCCGCACACCAGGACCTCGTCCTCTGACGAAAGCAGCGGGTCGTAATATTCTGTCGCGCTCTGGCGGGCGCGAAGCACGTTGGCGAGCAATCCCATGAAGTCCGGTAGCGCGGGCAGGGTATTTTTCAGGGCAATCTCTGTCATGTGAGCCGACTTAGAGAGGGTGATGGGCCGATGCAACTCTAACCACGGCCAAGGAAGGGCATCGTGGTCGCCATTACCGTCATAAACTGGACGTTGGCCTCGAGCGGCAGCCCGGCCATATAGAGCAGCGCGTCGACGACATGTTTCACGTCGAATCGCGGCTCCGGCTTCAGGCTGCCGTCCGCCTGCATCATTCCCTTCGCGGCATCAGCCGTCATGTCGGTGGCCGTATTGCCGATGTCGATCTGCCCTGCGGCAATGCCGA
>JBEBHC010000292.1:0-2438 GCA_040081185.1 Devosia sp.
TTGTGAAAAAGTATGAAGCTAGAACTGCAAATCACCCTTGCAGGGTTTTCAGATTTCCTGAAACTCTTTCGCCACTATGGAGATAAATTCATGGCCACTTTCGACGAAGTAAAAGCAAGTCTCGACGCCCTGGTGGCGCGCGAAGACGAGATTATCCAGGCCCTCAAAGACCTGCGCGATGCCGGCGGCGCCTCGCCTGCGCAGCTTGACGAATTGCTGGCGACTATCAGTGCACAGCAGGCCGACCAGGCAACCGTTTAAATACCTGCCCTTCGTGCCCAAAGGACGCCGCGCTTGTCGCGGCGTTTCTTTTTCTACCTCGGCGCTTTCGCGCGCCGCGCGGGTGTAGGCATAGGTTTACTAGGGCGCCGTGTGGGCTCGGGCTGCGGCAAAGCCTCGCACCACGGTGCGGCGTAGAAATCGCAGATATCGAAACACCTAGGGCGCGGGTGTGCTTGAGCGGCCAGAGGCAAAAATAAAACGATCAAAATTAAAAATTTCATTGCCGAACCTCGTTGAAAGCGATTATGAACTTGGCCGCGACTTGCGGGACAATTGCGTTACCGTAGGCGCGCAGTCGTCCCACTCGGTTGGGTATCCCATGAGCCAGCGGCTGAATGCTGGGTTCAATGCGCCGCTGCTTGCCATCCGCGCCGCATCGAAACTCAGCGCCCCATTGGCTTGATTCGGCCCGCCGTTGCCGCCATCCGTCGCGCGTGGGGTGTTGTACCCCGTCGCTACATAACTCAACGGCTTGCCCCTCGGGTGTGCATCTCGCTCCAGATTGAATTCCGCCGTCGCGCTCTCGCTTCTCCAGTCGCGCGCTGCTGCTGTCGGCCACCCACCACAGCCGTTGTCTGATGTGCGGCGCCCCGACGCTGTGTGCGCCCAATACGCACGCCCCGACGGTGTAATCTTCTCTTTCCAGGTCTGCGCATACTCCATCGAGCCACCCGTGGCGCACTGCGCTTTCAACTTGCTCGCCAAAGACTGTGACAGGCGCACACTGGCGGATGAGATCGAACCAAGCGGGCCACAGATGCCGCTCGTCGTCGAAGCCGCGCTGCTTGCCGGCGGCGCTGAATGGTTGGCAGGGGCAGCTACCAGTCCACACTGGTCGGTCGTCGGGCCAACCGGCGAGGCGCAGCGCGAGCGACCATCCGCCGATGCCAGCAAAGAAATGACACTGCGTGTAAGGTTTAAGATCGCTTGCTCTAACGTCAACGATGCTCCGCTCATCAACTCCCCCTGGTGCAATATGCCCCGCCGCTATTAGGTTGCGCAGCCATTGCGCGGCGTATGGGTCGTTCTCGTTGTAGTAAGCCGTCACGCCGCGCGCCTTAATACCATTGCGGCGCGCAGCAAGTCTTGCACATCGCGCTTCGACTCACGTCGCACCATCACGACCTCATCCAACGTCCCGCGTGCGATCAAGTGGTGGATGTAGACCGGCCGGTCGTAGCCGGACTGCATTTGTCTGACCGGGCCGATACGCTCAATGACTTGTTGGTAGTTTTCGAGGTTCCAGTCGTGGGAGAAAAACACAATGATGTGGCCTCCATGTTGAAGGTTGAGGCCATGTCCCGCAGATGCTGGATGCACGAGCAAAACGTCAATCTGCCCCAGGTTCCATTCGTCTTCATCTTTCTTACTCTTAAGTTCGCGCGCATTTTTGAATCTCTTCTTGAGTCGATCGAGGTCAGAGCGAAATTGATACGCGACCAGCACCGGGTTGCCGGCCGCCTCTTCGATGATCTCTTCGAGGGCATCGAGCTTTTCATCGTGCACCACCTCGTAGGGTTTGTTGACCAACGGTTTCACGTCTTCGTCCTGGTTAAGATAGACCGCGCCGCTCGCCATTTGCAAACACTTCTGCGACTTGGCGGCTGCGCTGAACGCTTCGAATTCGATCCCATTCAACTCCATGAACATCTTGTTTTCCATCTCGCGGTACGCACGCGCGGCCTTGGCCGGCAGATCCACATACACGTTGTTGACAACGGGCTCGCGCAAGTCGAACCAGTCTTTGGCGCGAATGGTCAGCGTGCAGTCCTGCAGCGCCGCGTGTATTTGCTCTTCGGCGAACGGTAACGGTATCCAGTTGCTCTTGCCGTTGGGGTGGGGTCTGAACCATCGCTCTTTAAATCCAGTGAAGCTCAGCCCCAGGCGTGCGCCCTGGTCGATGAAATACTGCTGGCCCCACAGGTCAAGTAAGCCGTTCGGTGCGGGTGTACCGGTGAGATTTATCCAGCGATGTGGTCGCACGCACACGCGCCCGAGCTTGGCCGCGCGTTGGCCCCCCATGCGCAGGCGAAAACCTTTGAGCTTGGTGGACTCGTCTGCGATCACCGTGCGAAACGGCCACGACGCGCCGCCCTTGCACATGCAGTCGATCATCCATGGGATGTTTTCGTAGTTGATGGTCATGATGTCGGGGC
>JBEBHC010000020.1:0-32114 GCA_040081185.1 Devosia sp.
CGGCCGATGCCCGAAGCCGTTCTCGAGATCCGCGGCAACCGGGATATCGACGGCTTCGACGAGCTGCCGGGCATTGGTGAGCGACTCACCGCGCGTCACGCCGCCATCGCGCTTGCCGATGACCCAGGCCAGACCGGCGCTGGTCGTGGTGAGTGCCTCGAACCCCTGCGAGGCGAGCAAGCGGGCGCTCGCCGCATCCCACGGATTGGGGATGACGAAGAGCTGCTTCCGCTCGTGCAGATCCTTGAACTTCTGTGCCTTCTCCGCCTGATCCATATCGCTCTCCGCCGTCACGTTGCCGCTCAATGCCACGCGTCGCTGCAGCTATCCAGTCCGGCGCATTAACGCCTGATTCACGGTTACACGCTTGTTTCTGGACGTGAACAAAAACCGAACATATAAGAACACAACAGCAACACGGAGGCAGCGATGCTCACTTTCCTCAAGGATATGATGGCGATGATCACTCTCGTCGGCTTCACCGGAGCCTCGCTGATGTGGCTCGATATGGCGAGCCGCATTGCAGCATGAACCTGTGGCGCGCTGCGTAGCGGCGTCACTTGTGGATTGAACAAGTCGTGCGTTGGCCGGGGCGGCGGCGCGGCTTAAGGCAAGTGCATGGCCGGTCCGGGCTTCATCCATCTCCACGTTCATTCCGCCTACTCGCTGCTCGAGGGCGCGCTGCCGCTCGCCCGGTTGCTTGAACTGGCCAAGGCCGATCATCAGCCGGCGCTGGGGATCGCCGACACCAACAACCTGTTCGGCGCGCTCGAATTTTCAGAGAAGGCGGCAGGCAAGGGCATCCAGCCGCTCCTCGGATGCGAACTCGCACTCGATTTCGAGGCCCCTTCCGACCGCATCCCGGAACGCAATTTCGACCGCTCGCGCTTCGGCAAGGGCAGTGTCGTCTTCATGGCGCAGACCGAGCAGGGTTTCGCCAACCTCTCCCGGCTCGTCTCGCGCGCGCATCTCGAAGGTGAGAACGGCCGCGCGGCAGCAAGGCTGGACTGGCTGGATGCGAGCAATACCGCCGGGATCATCTGCCTGTCAGGCGGACCTGAAGGCGGTATCGATCCGTACTTCGCTGCCGGTCTCGACACCCAGGCCGAACAGCGGCTCGAGTCCCTGCGCCGCGTCTTCGGTGACCGGTTCTATGTCGAGTTGCAGCGTCACGGGCGGCTCGAGGAACAGCAGAACGAAGCGCGCCTGATCGACTACGCTTATCGCCGCGGCGTTCCGCTGGTTGCGACCAACGAAGCGTTCTTTCCCAAGCGCGACGACTATGAGGCTCACGACGCGCTGCTTGCCATCGCGGCCGGTACCGTGGTGGCGCAGACCGAGCGGCGAAAGCTGACGCCCGAGCATTCGTTCAAGACGCGCGATGAAATGCAGGCGCTCTTTGCGGATCTGCCGGAGGCGCTCGCTAACACGGTAGAGATCGCGCAGCGCGCGAGCTATCGTCCGCGCACCCGCGGCCCGATCCTGCCGCGCTTTGCGGCATCCCCCAACCAGTCCGAGGAAGAGGGTCTGGCCGCCGAGGCCGAACGCCTGCGCGTCGAAGCGCGTGCCGGACTGGAACGCCGTTTCGATACCAACGGCATGACCGAGGGCTTCACTCGTCAGCAATACGAAGAGCGGCTGGATTTCGAGCTCGGCGTCATCATCAAGATGAAGTATCCGGGCTACTTCCTCATCGTTGCCGATTTCATCCAGTGGGCCAAGGCGCAAGACATTCCGGTAGGGCCGGGTCGCGGCTCGGGCGCGGGTTCGCTGGTGGCCTATGCGCTGACCATCACCGACCTCGATCCCCTTCGCTACGACTTGCTGTTCGAGCGCTTTCTCAACCCCGACCGCGTCTCTATGCCGGACTTCGATATCGACTTCTGCCAGGACAGGCGCGGCGAAGTCATTGACTACGTGCAGGGCAAATACGGCACGCAGAACGTCGCGCAGATCATCACGTTCGGGACGCTGCAGGCGCGCGCCGTGGTGCGCGACGTCGGCCGCGTGCTGCAGATGCCGTATGGGCAGGTCGATCGCATCTCAAAGATGATCCCGGCCAATCCGGCAAATCCGGTGACACTGCAGCAGGCGCTCGACCTGACGCCCGAGCTCAAGGCGCTGCGCGACAGCGACGAGCAAGTGGCCGATCTCATTGCAACGGCGATGAAGCTCGAAGGGCTCTACCGTCACGCTTCGACCCACGCCGCCGGCATCGTGATCGGCGAACGGCCGCTGACCGAGCTGGTGCCGATGTATCGCGACCCGCGCTCGGAAATGCCGGTCACGCAGTATTCGCTGAAATGGGTCGAACCGGCAGGGCTGGTGAAGTTCGACTTCCTCGGCCTCAAGACGCTGACGGTGCTGGATACCGCGGTCAAGATGATCAACCGCAACGGCACGAAGTTCGGCCTCAACGACATTCCGATCGCCGATAAGCCGACCTACGACATGCTCACCAAGGGCGACGTGGTCGGCGTGTTCCAGGTGGAAAGTCCGGGCATGCGGCGCGCCCTTGTCGACATGCGGCCCGACCGCTTCGAGGACCTGATCGCGCTCGTGGCGCTGTACCGCCCGGGCCCGATGGCGAACATTCCGACCTATTGCGCGCGCAAGCGCGGCGACGAGGACGTGGAATATTTACATCCGCTGCTCGAGCCGATCCTCGCGCCGACCTACGGCGTCATCACCTATCAGGAGCAGGTGCAACAGATTGCTCGCGCGCTTGCCGGTTACACCTTGGCCGAGGCCGACCTTCTGCGCCGCGCCATGGGCAAGAAAATCAAATCGGAAATGGACGCGCAGCGCAGCCGCTTTCTCGAAGGCGCGGAGACGCAGCACGGCATCGCCAAGGCGCTCGCCAACACGATCTTCGATGCCTGCGCCAAGTTCGCCGAGTACGGTTTCAACAAATCGCACTCGGCGCCTTACGGCTACATCACCTACCAGACGGCCTACTTGAAGGCGCACCACACGCAGGAATTCATCGCCGCGTCTATGACCTACGACATGGCCAATACCGACAAGCTGGCCGAGTTCCGCGAGGACGCCAAGCGCCACGGCATCACTATGGTGCCGCCATCGGTGAACACGTCGGACGCGACTTTCACGGCGCGCGACGGCAACATCTTCTATGCCATCGGCGCCATAAAAGGCGTGGGGCAGGCGGTCGCCGAGCACATCGTGGCGGCGCGTGGCGACAAGCCGTTCAGGGACCTTGCCGATTTCGCGACCCGCGTCGACGCGCGGATCACCAATCGCCGGACGCTCGAAACGCTGGTGAACGCCGGGGCCTTCGACACAATGGTCCCGAAACGCGAACAGGCCTTCGCGGCCATCGACGCCATCGTCGCAACCGCGCAGCGCACCAATGCCAATGCCAGCGACGGCATCATGGACATGTTCGCATCCGACACGCCCGAGCCGATCCGGCTGACGCAGAATGTTGCCGCCTGGACACTCGCCGAACGGCTGGAACGTGAGCGTGCCGCCATCGGCTTCCACATTTCGGCGCACCCGCTCGACGACTATGCCGGGTTGTTCGAGGGCATGAAGGTGATCCCCTACACGCGCTTCGAGCGCGAGGTGAAGGAAGGCGACCGCTCGGCGGGGAAACTCGCGGGGACGATCGCCACCCGTGCCGACCGGCGGACGAAGAAGGGCACGCCGATGCTCTCGCTCTCCCTGTCAGACCCAACGGGTAGCTTTGAAGTCATCGGCTTTTCCGAGCAGGTGCAGCAGTTCGGCGCGCTGCTGCAGCCGGGCCGCAACGTCATCCTCAGCGTCGAGGCCGACGAACGGCCGGACGGCATAGGCCTGCGGCTACTCTCGGCTGTGCCGCTCGACGAGGCCATGCAGAAGGCTGGCAAGCACCTCACGGTTTTCGCCGGCGACGAGAAGTGCCTCGGCCCGATCCGCTCGCAGCTCAAGAAGGGCGACGGCCAGGTGAGCTTCATCATCATCCGAGAGGGTGGGGCGAAGGAATACGAAATCGAACTGCGCGAACGCTTCCAGCTGTCACCGGCGCTCGCAGGCGCGGTCAAAGCGCTCGAGGGCGTGGTGGATGTGCGGTTGAGCTAGCGGCCTCGCCCCGCCTTGCATCCTGCCTCAAACTCCCCTATATCGCCCGCGCGCCAGGGAAATCCGGCGTAATTCACAGACGAAGTCGGCGCGCCGGGATGATCCGGTTGCTCCATCCGGTGGCGGTTTCCGCTGCAATCTTCGTCGAGGCACAACCGGTAAAGGAGCCATTTCACATGGCAATGCCTGATTTTTCCATGCGCCAACTGCTCGAAGCAGGCGTCCATTTCGGCCACCAGAAGCATCGCTGGAACCCGAAGATGGAGCGCTTCATTTTCGGCGTTCGCAACGACATCCACATCCTCGACCTGTCGCAGACCGTGCCGGCCCTGAGCCGCGCGCTGCAACTGATCTCGGACACCGTGGCCGATGGCGGCCGCGTACTGTTCGTCGGTACCAAGCGCCAGGCGGCGCCGGTGGTGGCGGAAGCGGCCCGGCAGTCGGCCCAGTACTTCGTCAACTCCCGCTGGCTCGGTGGCACGCTGACCAACTGGCAGACCATCTCGAACTCGATCTCGCGCCTGCGCGAACTTGAGAGCCAGCTGACCGAAGGCATCGAAGGCCTGACCAAGAAGGAACGCCTGCTGCTCGACCGCGAGCGCGTGCGTCTCGACCGCGACCTCGGCGGCATCAAGGACATGGGCAATCTCCCGAGCCTGCTGTTCGTGATCGATACCAACAAGGAAGCGAACGCCATCAAGGAGGCCCGTCGTCTGGGCATCCCGGTGATCGCGATCATCGACTCGAACTCCGATCCCGACACCGTCGACTACCCGATCCCGGGCAATGACGACGCCGCCCGCGCGCTCGAGCTCTACTGCACGCTGGTGTCGCGCGCGGCCCTCGACGGTATCGGCCGCTCGGCCTCCGGCCGTGGCGCCGATCTCGGTGCATCCGAGACCGCTCCGGAAGAGCCGGCTCTGGCAGAAGGTCAGGCCGCGGAATAATCCGCGGCCTCGCCGTCCAACTCCACTCACAGTCATAATCGTTTGATATGGCGGCGCTATTTGCCGCCCGAAAGGTGGTCGAAATGACAGTCACTGCGCAGCAGGTCAAAGAACTCCGCGAGATGACCGGCGTCGGCATGATGGATTGCAAGAAGGCGCTCGCCGAGACCAATGGCGACATCGAAGCGGCCATCGACTGGCTCCGGACCCGTGGCCTCGCCAAGGCCGCCAAGAAGGCCGGCCGCGTCGCCGCCGAAGGTCTGGTCGGTATTGCAGGCGAGGGCGCCAAGGCGTCGATCGTCGAGGTCAACTCCGAAACCGATTTCGTCGCGCGCAACGAGCAGTTCCAGTCGATCGTCGGCAATGTCGCCAAGCTCGGCATCGAAGCCAATGGCGATGTCGAAAAGCTCAGCGAGATGCCGTACCCGGGTTCGGGCCGTTCGGTTTCAGCCGAGTTGACCGATGCGATCGCCAAGATCGGCGAGAACATGAACCTGCGCCGCTCGGCCGTGATCGAGGTCAAGGACGGCGTCATCGGTTCCTACGTCCACAACACAGTGAAGCCCGGCATGGGCAAGCTCGGCGTGCTGGTGGGCCTGGAGTCAACTGGCGACAAGGCCGTTCTGGCAGCGCTCGGCAAGCAGATCGCTATGCACATCGCCAACACCAATCCGCTCTCGGTGTCGCCTGACGACATCGATCCGGCGGTGGTCGAGAAGGAACGCGCGATCTTCGCCGAACAGGCCAAGGAGAGCGGCAAGCCGGCCGAAGTCATCGCCAAGATGGTCGAGGGCCGCGTGCGCAAGTTCTACGAGGAATCGACGCTGCTGGCGCAGGTGTTTGTCATCGACGGTGAGAGCAAGGTCGGCGACGTGGTCAAGAAGGCCGAGAAGGACGCCGGCGCCCCGATCAAGGTGACCAAGTTCGTGCGGTATTCGCTCGGCGAAGGCATCGAGAAGGTCGAGACCGACTTCGCGGCCGAAGTCGCCGCGACCTCGGGCGTGCCGCAGGCCGCCAACTAAGCTGCAAATCTGCGTCATAAATATGCGACGGCCGGGCTGGAATAGAGCCCGGCCGTCCTCTATTGAGCCTCGTGCCGCCGCTTGAGGAATCGCCTCGCGGCCCCAACCGAGGACCCCGCATGGCCAAGGCCGCCTACAAACGGATCCTGCTGAAAGTCTCCGGTGAGGTGCTGGCGGGCGACCAGTCCTTCGGTATCGAACCGAAGTTTCTCGCCCAGATGGCCGACCAGATCGTCGCCGTGGCAAAGAGCGGGGTGCAGATCGCCATCGTTATCGGGGCAGGCAACATCTTTCGCGGCATGGCCGTAGCGGCCGAGGGCACAGACCGTGTGACGGCGGACCTGATGGGCATGCTGGGCACCGTGATCAATTCGCTGGCGCTCTCCAACGCGATCGCGCGTGGCGGCGTAAAGTCCAAGGTCTTCAGTGCCTTGACCATGCCATCGGTGGCCGACAGCTTCACCGCTCGCGCTGCCAAGGCCGCGCTGGACGATGGATTTGTTGTGGTTTGCGCCGGTGGCACCGGAAATCCGTTCTTCACCACCGACACGGCTGCCGCCCTCAAGGCGATCGAGCTCGACTGCGACGTACTGCTCAAGGGCACCAAGGTCGACGGCGTCTATACCGAAGACCCCAAGAAGAATCCGCGCGCAACGCGCTACGAAACCGTGAGTTATGACGAGGTAATCGCTCGTAATCTCAAGGTCATGGATACGGCGGCGTTCGCGCTTGCGCGCGACAATGCGCTGCCCATATTGGTCTATGCACTGGACGACGCAGGCGGCCTGACGGGCGTTTTGAGCGGCAAGACCCGCTCGACGCGAGTTGGCCCCGACAAGGCTTAGGAGCACACGGATGGCAGCCACACCCGCATTCAATCTCGACGAGATGAAGGACCGGATGCAGAAATCCGTCGCTTCGCTCAAGGACGAACTGGTTGGCCTGAGAACCGGCCGCGCCAGCGCCAGCCTTCTCGAACCGGTGATGGTGGAAGCGTACGGCAGCCGCATGCCGCTGAACCAGGTGGCGACAGTCACGGTCCCCGAGGCTCGTATGCTCAGCGTTTCCGTATGGGATCGAACGCTTGCGCCGGCAGTGGACAAGGCGATCCGCAACTCCGGCCTCGGTCTCAATCCGTCGACCGAGGGCGCGACGATCCGCGTACCGCTGCCGGAACTCAATGAGGAGCGCCGCCGGGAACTGACCAAGGTCGCTCACAATTATGCCGAGCAGGCGCGTGTCGCGATCCGGCACATCCGTCGGGACGGCATGGACCTGCTCAAGAAGCTCGAGAAGGACGGCGCGATCAGCCAGGACGACGGCCGGATCAAATCGGACCTAGTACAGAAGGCGACCGACGGTGCGGTGTCCGATGTCGATGCGATGGTGGCCGCTAAGGAACAGGAAATCATGCAGGTGTAGCCTGCACTTGATCGCCTAGGAGCCCCGGAGGGGCAAGGATGTCCACTGACCCCGCAATGCAGCAGCGCACCGCCCCCCGCCAGGGCCTGCGGATACCTGCGCATATCGGGGTGATCATGGACGGCAACGGCCGCTGGGCGAAGGCCCGCGGTAAAATGCGGACCGAGGGCCACGTCGCCGGTGTCGCCGCCCTTCGGCGCATGGTCGAGAACTGCATCACCTACGGAGTTGGCCACCTCACGGTGTTCAGCTTTTCGTCCGAGAACTGGAACCGTCCGAAGGACGAAATCACTTTCATTTTCGGTCTCTTGCGCCGGTTTGTCGCCTCGGATCTCGAGCGGTTGCACCGCAACAACGTGCGTGTGCGCATAATCGGGTCGCGTGAGGGGCTCGAGGAATCGCTGCGGCGGCTGATTGCCGAGGTCGAAACGACGACCGCCATGAACACCGGCCTCAAGCTCCAGGTGGCCTTCAACTACGGCGGCAAGGCGGAGATCGCCGAAGCCATGCGCCGCCTGGCCGTGCAGGTGAAATCGGGGGCGCTGGACCCGGCAGCCATCACCGAGGCCACGATTGACCGCGCGCTATACACCGCCGGCATGCCGGACCCGGACCTCATCATCCGGACCAGCGGCGAGCAGCGCGTCTCAAACTTCCTGCTCTGGCAGGCGGCATACGCCGAGTTCTATTTCGCCGAGGAGAACTGGCCGGACTTCGACGACGCCAGTTTCCTCCGCGCGCTCGAGGACTTTTCGAGCCGCGAACGCCGCTTTGGGGGCGTCGAGGCGATTTCGAGGTGACGAATACCGCCCCCTCCGGACCAACGCCGACCCGCACACCGGTTTCGTGGGCGGACCTGGTCCCACGGCTGATTTCGGGCGGCATCATCGTCGTCGTCATCGGCACTGTGCTGACACTCGGCGGAGTCGTGTTCGCCATTGCCGTCGCAATCGTTTTCGCTCTGATTTACCGTGAGTGGGATCAGATGGTTACGCTCGCGCCGGTCGCGCCGTTCGGCATGGGGCTGATGGCACTGGTGGCGATCTCGGCCGTCGCGTTTCCATTCATCGGTTGGTCCGGAACTGCTCTCTGCATCGCAGCAGCGGCTTTGGCCTCGCTGGCGGTTGGGCGGCTGAACTGGAACTCGTGGTGGCGGGCCGGCGGGCTCGTATTCTTCGGGCTGGTCATCGTTGCCTTGCTCGCGATGCGCGGCGATACGCTGGCCGGTGCAATTGCCGGCTGGTTCCTCGGTATCGTGATCTCATGGAACGATACGGGCGCCTATTTCACCGGCCGGCTCATTGGTGGCGAGAAGCTCGTCCCGGCCATCTCACCGGCAAAAACCTGGTCCGGCGCCATCGGCGGATGGGTGATCGGGACGCTCGGGGGCACCGTCTTCTGGCTGATTTTCGTGCCGGGATCGCCCTGGTACATTGGGCTGATCCTCGCAGGTCTGCTGGGAATCGTCGGGCAGGGCGGCGATCTCACCGAGAGCTGGATCAAACGACGCTTCCGGATCAAGGATTCCGGCGACATCATCCCCGGCCACGGTGGGTTGATGGACCGGCTGGACAGCACCACTTTCGGGGCATTGTTCCTATTCGCGGTGGGTTTCATCCACGGCGGCGGGATTACTGCTGTCGCGTCGGGGTTTCTTAACTGGTGACCGGAAGATGCCGCGCCCGAGCCCCGGCGTATCCAAAATGACACCGCAATCGGCGGTCACATAGAGCCGGCCTAACGGAGCGTCACAAACTGTCTTTCCCCGATCTCAGCACCTTCTTCGGCCTGCCCATCCTGCTCGCCATCCCAGCCTTCATCGTCATGATCACGGTGATCGTGTTCGTGCACGAGATGGGGCACTACCTCGTCGCGCGCTGGAACGGCGTGGCTATCCAGACTTTCTCGCTTGGATTTGGGCGGGAGCTGGTGGGTTTTACGGACCGGCAGGGGACTCGCTGGCGGATCTCTGCCATTCCCCTTGGCGGCTATGTGCGCTTTGTCGGCGACATGAACGCGGCGAGCATGCCGGACCCCGACGCGGTAGCAGCGATGCCGCCCGAGGAACAGGCGAGACTGTTCGTGAACAAGAACGTCTGGCAACGCATCGCCGTGGTCGCCGCAGGCCCGGCGGCCAACCTGATCTTCACCTTCGTTGTGCTGTACGCGCTGCTGCTTGGCTATGGGCGCTTCGAAGCACCCCCGGTGGTGCAGGGCGTGGTGGCCGGCTCGGTCGCCGAGCAGGCGGGTCTGCTCGAGGGCGATGTGATCGTCTCCATCGATGGCTTTGCCGTCCGTAGTTTCACCGATCTCAGCCGGTTGATCGCGACCGCCCCGGAACGGCCGGTCACTATCGTTCTTGACCGGCAGAGCGCCCTTCTGACCGTCGTGGCCACACCGCGGGCTGACACGGAAACCGACATGTTCGGCAACAAGCGGCGAGTCGGCCGGCTTGGGCTGGAAAACCGCTTCGTCGCGTCCGACTACGTGCTTTTCCGCCCGAGCGCGGTTGAGGCGATTGGCCTGACCGGCGAGGAAATGCGCTTCATCGTTGTCCGTACCGCTTCATTCCTCGGGGATTTCTTCGTCGGACGGGGCGATGTCGAGCAGTTGGGCGGGCCGATAAAGGTGGCGCGTGTTTCAGGCGAGGTGGCGACGCTGGGTGTCCTAGCGCTGGTCAACCTCGCGGCGCTGCTGTCGCTCAACATCGGTATCTTCAACCTGCTGCCGATTCCCGTCCTCGATGGCGGCCACCTGGTCTACTATTTCCTCGAGGCGATCCGCCGCCGTCCACTGAGCCCCCGGGCACAGGAAATCGGCTTCCGGATCGGATTCGCCGTGGTCGGTTCGCTGATGATTTTCACCCTCTTCAACGACACCATCCTCGAGGCCTTCCGGCGCTTCGGGTGAGCGATAGGCAACCAGAACGTAACCCTTTGTTAACCTTGGTATTCAGGGTGTTGCGGAATTACCCAGCAACCAATGTTTCGCTAACGCAAGCACGGCTTCCAGCTTGCCCTTGGTTAAAATTCGGGTAAATGCTTTGAGTGGAGTAGCTGGGGGCAGCTGTGCATGGCGATTCCCCCGGCCTTTCGCTTGAGAGGCATATAGAATCATGGTCGGTACCACCCAGTTGCTGCGCGGCGCAGTTCTAGCGCTTGCGCTACTCTTCGCGACACCGTTCGCGGGAGTGGAACTCGGGGTCTTAGGGGTGACGGCAGCGCAGGCTGCGACCATCAGCAAGATCAATGTGACAGGAAACAGCAGAGTTTCCGACGCCACGGTGGTGGACCTGCTCACTGTGAGCGTGGGCGACAACGCCAACGCGGCCGATCTTTCGTCCTCCGAGCAGGCGCTTTTGTCCTCGGGGCTGTTCGGCTCGGCGACGGTCACACTTTCCGGATCGACCCTTCAGGTGAAGGTGTCCGAGAACATGGTCGTCGGCTCGGTGCTGTTCGAAGGGAACTTCCGCTTCACCGACGCCAACCTGGTGGCGATGATCGACCTGATCAATCAGGGCACGGTCACGGAGGCGGGTCTTGCCCGCGATGTGTCCAGCATCAAGACCGCCTATCTTAACGCCGGCTATACCAATGTGGCCGTGACGACTCGCACCGAGCCCGTGGGCGACGGCCGTGTCCGCGTTGTGTTCGTTGTGGACGAGCAGACTCGCTCGGGCATCGTCGGGATCAACTTCACCGGCAACAACTCGATCAATGCGTGGAACCTCAAGACCGTCATCAAGACGCATGAGACCAGCTGGCTCAGCTGGCTGCTGCGCGACGACTCTTACTCGCAGGCACAGCTCGACCTCGATCGCGAACTGATCCGCCAGTACTATTCCAACCACGGCTTCCCGGACGCGCAGGTGACGTCGGCCGTCGCCGAGTACAATGCCGAGCGCGGCGGCTATTACATCAGCTACGCCATCAATGAGGGCGACTACTATCAGTTCGGCGATATCGGCGTCGAAACCAGCATTGGCGCGCTCGATGCCAACACGCTGACGTCGGCCATCCGCACCCGCCAGGGTACCCGGTTCTCCGGTGCCGAACTGCAGCGGACGGCCGAGGACATGGCTGTCGAGGCGACCAACCAGGGCTATCCGTTCGCCGACGTGCGTCCGCGCATCGACCGCGACCCCTCGACCGGCTTGCTGAACGTGACCTACCTCGTCGATGAGGGGCAGCGCCTCTATGTCGACCGGATCAACATCACCGGCAACGACAAGACCCGCGACTTCGTCATCCGCCGAGAGCTGCCGTTCGCTGAAGGCGACCCCTTCAACCGTTCGCTGCTGTCACGCGGAAAGTCCAAGATCGAGGCCCTTGGGTTCTTCTCGAATGTCGCCGTCGGCATCGAGCAGGGTTCGGCTGCCGACAAGGTTGTGGTCAACATCAACGTCACCGAGCAATCGACCGGCGACTATGGCGCGACCCTTGGTTACGACACGACACAGGGCGTGCTGGGCGAACTGTCGCTGACCGAGCGCAACTTCCTTGGCCGTGGCCAGTATCTCAAGGTCTCCGTGGGCGCCAACCTGAGCGGCGCTCAGACCTTCGACTTCAGCTTCACTGAGCCACGCTTCATGGGCCTCGATATCTCAAGCGGTATTGACGTCTATGCCCGCGTCCAAGCCGAGAGTGCCACTAACAAATTCGGCACGACGGTCGTCGGTGGCCAGCTTCGCGCCGGCCTACCGATAACCCGTGACCTGAACTCGTCGTTCAATCTCGGTTTCGCGCAGACGACGATCGACGACAACAGCCCCGATGACTCGGCTCTCGTGGTGGATGGCGACATCTACAACAAGGCCTGGGTTGGCTACGGCCTCACGTTCAACACCCTGGACAGCACGCGGCGTCCGACCGAGGGGCTCTACGCTACGGTGACGCAGCAGTACATTCTGGGTGATCACGACTACAATTACCTGAAGTCCGAGGTTAAGGCCCGCTACTTCGCCCCCATCCTCGACACCGGTATTGTCGCGAGCATCAAAGGCCAGGCCGGCGTGATCAACGACTTCAGCGGTTCGGGCGTCTCGCCGCTCGAGGCGTTCAAGTATGGTGGCACTCTGGTGCGCGGTTACGTGGCCGGCCAGACGGGTCCGCAGACGTCGGGTACTGACGAATTCGTTGGCTACACCGCCTATGCCGGTGTGTCCGCCGAGGTCATGTTCCCGCTGCCGATGCTGCCCGAGAGCTACGGGCTAAGCGGCGCCTTGTGGGCTGACGCTGCTTATATCGCCGGCAACGGCGATCCGGGTTCGGATACGGTCGATGCTGCGTCCACCGGAAATGTGAAGGCCTCTATCGGCGCTTCGATCATCTGGGACTCGCCGTTTGGCCCGCTGCGCGGCGACGCCGCCTACGTGCCGCCGTCGCTGACCTATAGCGGCGAAGGCACCCAAGCCTTTGCGATCACGCTGCAATCCTTGCTCTAAGCGCAGGCGCGTGAAACAGTTACCGGGCCGCGGGCACTTAGCCCGCGGCCCTTTTTGCATACGATGTGCATTACATGGTCGATGCCCGCTTCCATCACTATGCCGGTCCGGCGCCCTTGAATGCGCTGTTGGCGGCTATCGGCCGGGACGCAGTCTCTGACGACCGCGCCGACGGGCTGCTGATCGCCGGGGCGGACGAGCTGACAACCGCGGGACCCGCGCACCTCTCCCTAGCCGCCCACCAAGATTTTCAGTCTGCTTTGATGGCCACGACGGCTGGTGCTGTGATCGTCTCTGAAGCTCTCGCCGGTCGCGTGCCTCAGGGCACCATTGCGGTGGTGTCGCGCGATCCGCACGGCATGTTCGCCGAACTGCTGGATCGCTTGTATCCGGGCGACACGCGTGGTGTCATCGCGGCCTTCCTGGCGCCTCGCGATGTCGCGCCGCTTTACGAGCCTGACGTCAAGCTTGGCGCTAACGTTGTGATCGGCAATGGCGTCGAAATCGGCCGAGGCACGGTCATCGGGCCGAACACAGTCATCGGCAACGGTGTCGCTATCGGGCGCAATTGTGTGATTGCCGCGAACTGCACGATTGATTGCGCCTATCTGGGCAACAACGTCGTGCTCCATTCCGGAGCGCGGATCGGCTCGGAGGGTTTCGGCTGGCTCGACCAAGGCCACTCCAACCGCAAAATCCCACAGCTCGGCCGGGTTATCATTCAGGATCGCGTGGAAATCGGCGCCAATTCGGCCGTCGATCGCGGCGCTCTCGGCGACACGGTGGTCGGGGAGGGCACCAAGGTCGATAACCTTGTACAGATCGGCCATAACTGCCGGATAGGACGCAACTGTCTCATCGCGGGAATGAGCGGGCTCGCTGGCTCGTCCGTGTTGGGCGACTCGGTGCTGTTCGGAGCGGCCGCGATCACTACAGGCCATTTGACGATCGGGACCGGCGCCGTCGTTCAGGCCCGTTCGGTTGTCACCAAGGATGTGCCGGCGGGTGCCCGGGTGGGTGGATATCCGGCGCAGGATGTGCATTTGTGGCGCCGCGAAGTTGCGACATTGCGGCGGCTGAGCAAGGGGAACTAGCGTGGACCAGAAGTCGGTGCCCGAAGCCACCACCACCAAAGAACTGACGGCGATCGAGATCGGCAAGATCCTCGAGCTGCTGCCGCATCGCTATCCATTCCTGATGATCGACAAGATCATCGAGGTCGACGGCGATAATTCCGGCATCGGCATCAAGAACGTTACGTTCAACGAGCCGCAATTCCAGGGACATTTCCCAGCCGAGCCGATTTTTCCGGGTGTGCTTATCATCGAAGGCATGGCGCAGACGGCGGGTGCCATGGCGATTGCGGCCAATATCGATACCGGCAAGCACCTCGTCTACTTGCTGACCGTCGACAAGTGCAAGTTCCGCAAGCCTGCCGGACCCGGTGACCGCATCGAGTATCACCTCAAGAAGATCCGCCTGCGCAAGGGCATGGGCTGGTACGAGGCTCGCGCCATCGTCGATGGGCAACTGATCGCCGAGGCCGAAATCGGCGCCATGATCGCTCTCGACAAGAAATGAGCTCCGCCGTCCATCCGACTGCCATCGTCGAGGCAGGCGCTCGCCTTGCCGATGGCGTGAAGATCGGCCCCTTCTGCATCGTCGGCGCGGATGTGACGCTGGGCGAAGACGTGGAACTCATCTCGCACGCCGTCGTCACCGGCCGCACGACGATCGGGCCACGCACGAAAATCTATCCGAACGCCTCCATCGGCCATCAGCCGCAGGACCTTAAATACGCCGGCGAGGCATCGAGCCTCGAGATCGGCGCGGACAACACCATCCGCGAGCAGGTGACCGTCAATCCCGGCACACAGGGCGGCGGAATGGTGACGCGGGTCGGCGACCACTGCCTCTTAATGATCGGCGCGCATGTCGGGCACGACTGTCAGGTCGGCAACAACGTCATCCTCTCCAACAATGTCAGCCTCGCCGGCCATTGCCGGATCGACGACTACGCCATCGTCAGCGGCCATGTCGGCGTTATCCAGCACACGCATATCGGAGCGCACGCGTTCATCGGCGCGCTAAGCAAGGTCGAACGCGACGTGATCCCCTACGGGACGGTGAATGGGTATCCGGCGGAACTTGTGGGCCTCAATCTCGTCGGCCTCAAGCGCCGCGGCTTTGATCGCGAGGCGATCCACACTTTGCGTGCGGCTTACCGCATGATCTTTTCGAGCGAGGGAACGCTGCGCGAGCGGGTCGATGACGCCAAGGAACTCTTCACCGGCGAAGCACTCGTACAGGACATTGTCGGCTTCATCGTCGATGCCAAAGACCGCGCGCTGACGTTGCCTCGCAACGGGCACAGCGACGGCTGATGCCGCGCCGGTTGAGCCTGATCGCCGGGTCGGGCGCACTGCCGGTCCATGTGCTGGCAGCGGCGCGACGCAATGGCGACGCCGTGCAGGTTCTGGCACTCACCGATCGAGGCGGATTGGGCGAGGTCACGCGGGTGTCAGCCGGCAAGCTCAAACCGATCATCCGGGCTATCGGTACTTTCGGTGCCACTCACTTGGTGCTGGCTGGTGGAATCGACCTCGCGGATAGCGACCGCGAAGCGATCGCGTCCGCGCTCGGCCCAGCGACCGCAGGGCGCGGCGATGGTGCGCTGTCCCGCATTGGCGAAATGCTCGCAAACGAAACCGGAGCCAGGCTTGTGGGAGCACAGCAGATTGCCCCGGAGTTGCTGGTTGGCGATGGCCTGCTCGCGGGTCCAGCGCCACTCTCTGACGCGGTGGCGACCGCGCGCTATGCACTGGCGCAGGCCCGGGAGGCGGGTAGGCTCGACCTCGGCCAAGCACTCGTCGCTTCGAGCGGCCGCGTGGTTGCCGTCGAGGATGCGGCAGGAACCGATGCGCTACTCGCGCGTGTTGGGCAAATGCGGCGGCGTGGCCCGCTCGGAGCGGAGCGGGCGACACTGGTGCTCGCCAAGGCGAGCAAGCCCGGACAGCCGCTGACGGTCGACCTGCCGGCGATCGGACCGCGCACGATCGCTCGAGCGGCCGCCGCGGGGATAACGATGATCGCGCTGGAGGCAAAGCGGACACTCGTCCTTGAACGTGGCAAAGTCGAGCGGGAGGCCGCGCGGCTTGGCGTGAGCGTGCTCGGTCTCGTGGTCGGAAGAAATGGCTGACGCAGTCCGCCTGTTCTTGACGGCCGGCGAGGCTTCCGGTGACCACATCGGCGCGGATCTGGTGAAAGCGCTGCGCGCGCGCGGGCCCCTGGTGCTCACGGGTGTGGGCGGAACGGAACTGCGCGATGCCGGCCTGACCTCTCTGTACCCCATGGAAGATCTTGCTGTGATGGGGTTCGTGGATGTCATCGCGCGGCTGCCACTGCTGCTGCGTCGCATCCGTGAGACGGTCGATGCGATCGTGCGCGACAATCCGCAGGTCGTCGTGCTTATCGACTCGCAAGTCTTCTCGGCCACCGTCGCCCGCAAGGCGCGAGCTCGCGGCTATCGTGGCGCGATCCTGCTTTATGTCGCTCCTTCGGTGTGGGCCTGGAAACCGGAGCGTGCCGAGGCACTCAGGGGCGTGTTCGACGAGGTGCTCGCGGTGCTTCCGTTCGAGCCAAATGTGATGGCAGATCTTGGCGGCCCGCCAACGCACTACGTCGGCCACCCTGCGCTTGCCCACGTGGCCCAGCGACACAGTCTGCCCGAGCGCGGGCCGCTGTTGCTGTTGCCGGGCAGCAGGGGGGGTGAGTTGCGGCGTCATTTGCCACTGATGGCCGATGTGGCCAGGGCCTTTGCAACTCATCCCAAAGTCACGCGCCTGGTGCTGCCGACACCGCACAGCCAGCACCATGCAGTGTCGGCGGCCATTGCGAATTGGCACGTCCCAATTGAAGTCGTCTCCGACGCCGCAGTTAAGGCGACGGCGTTTAGCGAGGCGATAGCGGCCGCAGCAGTCTCCGGTACCGTAACGCTGGAGCTTGCGCTCGCTGGAATACCCACGGTGGTGACCTACGTTGCCGACGGCCGACAGCACCGCAATTGGATCAAAGCCGGACAACCGCGCATAGCGCTACCGAACATTGTCGCCGGGCGCGAGGTCGTCCCAGAGGCGACGGGCACACGCCGCGACGCGAAATGGGTCATCGAACACTTGCATGCCGTGCTTGATGGGCCAGGCGTCGCGCAAGCTCAGTTCGCCGAGTTCCGAGCCATGCGCGCTGCGATGGAACGCGGCGTCGAGGACGCGGCTGAGCGCGTCCTCGCAAGGGTGAGTGGATCGCCGGTCTAGCGCTTGCCGACGGGGACATAGTCCCGTGTCGTGGCGCCGTGATAGAGCTGGCGCGGTCGACCAATCTTCTTCTGCGGGTCAGCGATCATTTCTTTCCACTGGGCGATCCAGCCGACGGTGCGGCTGAGCGCGAAGATGGCGGTGAACATCGAGGTCGGAAAGCCGATCGCGTCAAGGATGATGCCCGAGTAGAAGTCGACATTTGGGTAGAGCTTGCGGCTCACGAAATACTCGTCGCTGAGCGCGATCTTTTCGAGTTCCTTCGCCACCTGAAGTGTCGGTGAGAGGTTATGCGAACCGAGTTGCGCCAGCACCTGGTTCGCCGTTTCCTGCATGACCTTGGCGCGCGGATCGTAGTTCTTGTAGACGCGATGACCAAAGCCCATCAGCCGGAAGCCCGAAGTCTTGTCCTTGGCCTTGGCGACGAATTCCGGGATGCGATCGGGCGTCCCGATCTCCTTGAGCATATTCAGCGCCGCCTCGTTGGCGCCACCGTGCGCCGGCCCCCAGAGGCAGGCGACGCCCGCCGCGATGCACGCGAAAGGGTTGGCTTCGGAGGAGCCGGCAAGCCGCACTGTCGAAGTCGAGGCATTCTGCTCGTGATCAGCGTGGAGCGTGAAGATCAGATCCATCGCGCGCGCTACGACTGGATCGACAACGTAGTCCTCAGCGGGCACCGAGAAGCACATGCGCAGGAAATTGCTCGCGTAGTCGAGATCGTTGCGCGGATAAACGAACGGCTGGCCCACTGAATATTTGTAGGCCATCGCGACGATGGTCGGCATCTTGGCGATGAGCCGGATCGAGGCGATCTCGCGCTGCATCGGATCGTTAATGTCGGTGGAGTCGTGATAGAACGCTGCCATCGCGCCGACCACGCCGCAGACCACTGCCATTGGGTGCGCATCGCGGCGGAAGCCGCGATAGAGGAAATGCATCTGCTCGTGCAGCATCGTGTGCATGGTGACGCGATGCGAGAAGTCCTCGAGCTGTGCCTTGGCAGGCAACTCGCCGTAGAGCAGGAGGTAGCACACCTCGAGAAAGCTCGACTTCTCCGCCAGCTGCTCGATAGGGTAGCCGCGATACATCAGTTCGCCGACGTCGCCATCGATATAGGTGATCGAACTGTCCGTCGCGGCGGTCGATGTGAAGCCCGGATCGTAGGTGAACATGCCGGTCTTGGCATAAAGCGATCGGATGTCGATCACGTCCGGCCCCACCGACCCCGACAGCACGGGAAACTCGAAGACCTGGTCTCCGATGGTGAGTTTTGCGACATTGTCGGACATGTGGTGCTCCCTGCTGGCGTCAGCGTCGGAACACAACGCAGCGCGGCCATTTTCGATCGGATGCTACCCTAGTGGCGTAGCCCTTTTAAAACGGCTAAGCAACATATGGGTGAATAGCACTGACCTATCAATTCGACGCGATCAAACAGCCTGATCGCCAATCCGCGCAAGGCTTTCGTCCTTGCCGATGAGCTCCATGACCTCGAAAATCCCGGGCGAGATCGTTCGCCCGGTCAGCGCCGCACGGAGCGGCTGAGCCACCTTGCCGAGCTTGAGGCCGCGGGCTTCCGCGAAGGTGCGCATGGCGCCATCGATGCCGGTCGAAGTCCAATCGGGCAGGGCGTCCAGCAGGGTACGGGCCTCGCCGAGGAGCTTACGGGTGTCGGCGGTCAGTTGCTCCGCCGCTGCCGCTTCGATGGCCAGGGGCCGAACGGCGTAGATGAACTGCGAGAGATCGATCAGTTCCAGCACCGTCTTGGCGCGCGGCTGCAACTCGGGCAGGGCGACCATCACCAACGCCTTGTTCGCGACCAGGCCCGCGTAGTCGACATCGCGGCCGATCTCCTTGGCCGTTGCGATGATGACCTCGTAAAGCCGCTCCGGCGTTGCGGCGCGTATGTACTGGCCATTGACGTTTTCGAGCTTGGCATAGTCGAAGCGCGCCGCGCCCTTATTGAGCTCGTCGAGCCCGAACCACTCGACCATCTGCTCGGTCGAGAACATCTCGTCATCGCCATGCGACCAGCCTAGCCGAGCCAGGTAGTTGCGCATGGCCTCCGGCAGGTAGCCCATCTGGCGATAGGCGGCGACGCCGAGAGCGCCGTGACGCTTCGAAAATTTCGCGCCGTCCGGACCATGGATAAGTGGCACGTGCGCCATCTCCGGCACGTCCCATCCCATACCGTTGTAGATGATGATCTGGCGGGCGGCGTTGGTGAGGTGGTCGTCGCCGCGGATGATATGGGTGACGTCCATATCGTGATCGTCCACCACCACGGCAAGCATGTAGGTGGGCGTGCCGTCCGACCGCAGGATGATGAAATCGTCCAGGTTTTCCGTCTTGAACACGACTTCGCCCTGCACGTGATCGTGCACGACAATTTCGCCGGACTGCGGGGCCTTTATGCGGATAACGGGAGCCACGCCGGCGGGTGCTTCGGACGGGTTGCGATCACGCCACATGCCGTTGTAGCGCGGCGGCTTGCCGGACGCGCGCGCATCCTCGCGCATTTGCGCCAGCTCATCGGGCGAGCAGTAGCAATAATACGCCTGGCCTTTGGCCAGCAGTTCATTGGCAACTTCGGCGTGACGCTTGGCACGGGCGACCTGCATCGTGGGCTCGCCGTCCCAATCGAGACCGAGCCAGCGCAGGCCGTCGAAAATCGCGTCGACTGCAGCGTCGGTAGACCGCTCGCGATCGGTATCCTCGATGCGCAGCAGAAACTTGCCCTTCTCGTGCCGCGCGAACGCCCAGCAGAACAAGGCTGTGCGGGCCCCGCCGATATGCAGGTAGCCGGTCGGGGAGGGCGCAAAACGGGTGACGACGGGCTTCACGTGAGGGCCTTGGGCTTGGATTGGCGGGTGTGTAGCATGGCGTGACGCGAGCGCAAGGGCAGGGGGAGCCCGTGGCGGATACGGAGGCAGCCGAACGCCTTAGCGCCGGGCAGATTGCGGTCCGGCAGGGGACGGCTGTCGTCCCGCCAACCATAACGGACGCCTTGAAGTCGGGCCGGAGCGTGTCACTGGCCACCAGCGTAGCAAAGGCACTCGAAGAACGACGGTTCTTTCTACTGCTGCCATTTGCGATGATTGCGGGGCTGATTGTCGCGGCCAGTCTTCCGGTCGACCCGCCAATTGTCGCCTTGGGCACGTCGGGCGCGGTTGTGGCGGGCGGTATGGTGGCTTCCCTCCGCAATCTTGCGGTCCTGCGGGTGATGGCGCTGGCTCTGGCATTCTGGGCCGGGCTGGCCCTGCTCAGCCTGCACGGGGCGCTGTGGGGAACCGAGATGCTGAGCCGGCCGGCCTATGGGACCTACAAGGCGCGGGTCGATGAGGTCATTTCCGAAACGGCCGGCGAGAAGCGCGTCATCCTTTCGGCGCTTGTGCCGCTGGGAGATGCCAGAGCATTGCCCATCCGGCGGGCGCGGGTGGTGATCGATGGTGGTCCGGATCTATCGCCGGGCGACGTGGTCAGCGGCCCGTTCCGCTTCGCGCCCGTTCCGGGGGCGATCATTCCCGGCGCCTTCGACGCGCAGTTTCACGCCTATTTCGACGGCATCGGCGCCTATGGCAATTCAACCCGGCCTCCGGTGATCTTGGAGGGCGGCAATGGCGCGGCCCCGGACTATGTGATCGACGCCATCCGCCGTGGCATCTCGGCCCGAATCGATGCCGTGCTGCCGCAACCGTCTGCCGGGGTGGCGCGCGCCATCATCAACGGCGACCAAAGCGCGGTGACCGATGAAGCGCGCGAGACGATGTCGACGGCGGGCATCGCGCACGTGCTGTCGGTATCCGGTCTGCACCTGACAATTGTTGCCGGTGGCGTCTATGCCGTGTTGCGCCTGTTGCTCTCGGCCTCGGCCTGGCTGAGCCGTACGCTCTCCGTAAAGCGGGTGGCGGCTGCAGCCGGTATTGCGGCTGCGGTGAGCTACTACGCGATCTCCGGTGGCAACGTCGCCGCGTTCCGTTCGACGCTGATGATCGTATTGGTGTTCGGTGCGGTGTTGTTCGGGCGCCGGGCGCTGACGATGCGCAATGTGGCCATCGCGGCAATCGTCGTTATTGCCAGCGACCCGGCCAGCATTTTCCGGCCGAGCTTTCAGTTGAGCTTTGCAGCAGTGGCCGCGCTTGTCGGTTCGTACGAGAACTTCCGGCGGGAGGAGGGCGATGAGCGCAGGTGGATCGGCAAGTTCTTCGCTTATTTCGGCGGCATCACACTCACCAGTATCGTGGCTGGTCTCGCGACGCTGCTGTTCTCCATCTATCATTTCCAGCAGACGTCCCCGCTCGGTGTGCTGGGCAATCTCGCGACCCTGCCGCTGGTGGGGTTCGTCATGATGCCGGCGGCGCTGCTGGCAGTCATAGCGATGCCGTTCGGCGTCGAGGCGCCGTTCGTGTGGATCATGGGGTGGTCGATCGACCGAATGCTGGACATGGCAGCGGTTGTTGCTGTCTGGAGTGCGCACCTGCGGGCGAGCCCTCTGCTGACGCCCCTGGCGCTGGTGATCGGCCTCGTTGCGCTCTGCTGGTTCTGCTTCTTCCGCGACCGTTGGCGGCTGCTCGGTCCGGCGATTGGCGTTCCGCTGGTCCTGCTGTTCGCCATCGACCGGCCGCCGGATGTGCTGATAGCCGACACCACTCAGGCAGTGGTGATCCGCGGCCCCTCCGGCCTCGAATTGGTGCAGGGGCGGTCGAGCAGTTTCGCGCTCGACGTATGGCGCGAGACCTATTCGGAAACGATCGCCCAGTCGGCAGATGTAAAATGCGATTCCATCGCGTGTATCGGAAAGAGTGCTGCCGGCTTCGACTATGCGCTCGTACTCGACCCGGCGGGCTTTGCGGAGGAATGTGGTCGCGCCGATCTCGTCATCACCCGGCGCGATGCACCGGCCTCGTGCAGCGCGACCATTATCGAGGCGCACGATCTCGCAACACATGGCGTCCACTGGCTCCGCTGGGATCCATCAGGCGGCGTTTCGAAATCCGGCCGGCGATCACCAACCTCGCGCGACCCTGGCGCATTCCGCGCTAGAGCTTGAGCAGAGGCTCTCTTTGTCCGGTAGGCGCTGGTGATGTAGAGCGTCCTGAGATCGTCTCCACCAAAGCAGGGGCAGGTCGGACGGCTGACCGGTAGCGTCACCTCACGATCGATACTGCCATCGGGTGCGTAACGCACCACCCGCGAACCGTTCCACTCGGCGTTCCAGACATAGCCTTCGGAGTCGACGACAGCGCCATCGGGCTCGCTTGGCTTGGTGAGGGTTGCGAAGTCGGTCCACGGGCCATTCGGCCTGCCGGTGGTGGCGTCGAGCGGGGCCTTCTTGATTATGCCGGGGAACTGGCTCATGCCGGTGAAATAGGCAGTTGCGCCATCCTTCGTGAAGCAGGTGGCATTGGGAATGCTCGCATCGGTGATCAACGTCTCGAGGCGGCCCTCCCGGTATTGATAGACTGCCCCGTCACGGCTCGCGCCCTTGCGGCTCATCGTGCCGATCCAGAAGCCACCCGACGGATGAACGCGGCTGTCGTTCGACCGATTGCCCGGCTTGTCGGCCTCGATGGGGACGATGAGCTCGCGCATGTTGGTCGATAGTGTGAGCTTGAACAGACCGCCGGCGGCAGCGATGGCCAGCGTGTCGGCATCGATGACGCCGGCGGCGCTCACCGGTGCATCGAAGTCGAACTGGTCGAGAATTTTTCCCGAGGCGTCGGCAGAGAACAGTTTCTGGCCGATGATATCGAACCAGAAGAGCCGCCTCACCAGCGGATTCCACATCGGACCTTCGCCGAGCGCGTTGCGGCTGTCGATGAAGAGTTCGGCCTTCAGGGATTTCATCGCGACAGTCCTTCGTCGTAAGAGGCGACAGCGGCGCGGGCGCGCCTGTCGATTTCGTCCAGCGTCATGCCGGGCTTGAAAATGTAGGTCCCGAGCCCGAACCCGGTGCAACCGGCGTCGAAATACTCGCGAAAATTGTCGGGGTTGGCTCCGCCCACGGCATAGACCGGCACCGCCGGTGGCAGCACGGCCTTGAGGGCCCGGATCCCCTTGGGACCGAGCACCTCGGCGGGAAATGCCTTGAGGCCGGTCGCACCGGCCCGCAGGGCCCGGAAGGCGTCGCTCGGCGTGAAAAAACCCGGATAGGAAGCCATGCCGGCAGCACGCGTGGCGGTGATCACTTCGTCGTTGGTGTCCGGCGACACGACGAACTCCCCGCCGGCCGCTTTCACCTGATCGACGTCCGCAACGGTCAGTACCGTGCCGGCGCCCACGATGGCCCGGCCGGCGAGGGCCTTGGCCGCCGCCGAAATGGATTTGAACGGCTCGGGCGAATTGAGTGGTACCTCGATCATCGTGATGCCCGCCGCCGCGAGGGTGCTGCAGACATTGATCGCCTCAGGCGGGGTGACGCCCCGCAGGACCGCGATGATGTGGCGGTGTGCGCTCATTGGCTTAGCCTCCGTGCTTCGATGAGGCCGGCAAGGGTGGCGTCGCTGGCATGGATCGGCTCGCTGGCGATGCCGAGCCGCGCGAGTGCCGCACCGTAGAGCCGATTGAGGCGCGCCGACCCTATGAGCGGCACGCTCTGCCCCTTGAGCCAGTCACGGTGACCGGCGATCTCGGCACCGACCAGCAGACCGGAAAGATAGCCGGCGCACCAGTCAGCCCCCTTGCCGGAGAGCAGCGCGGCTGCGCGCGTGCGGAACAATAGGCTCGTGAGCAACTGCGGTTCGGCGAGACCGGCTGTGAGACCGGCATCGACACCGTCTTCCGCCGCGGGGCCGTTTTGTGTGCCGTTGAAGGAATGGCGGAGAACCGTGTGGGTCGAAAGTGCTTCGAACAGTTCGCCGGTCATTGCGGTCGCGAAGCGGATGAGGCGCCCATCGGCGACCTCGGCCCATTTACCGTGCGTACCCGGCAGAATGGCGACGCCGGTGAAGCCGGGCTTGAGCCGCAGCAGCCCGAGGAGCTGGGTTTCCTCGCCGCGCATGACGTCCTCATGGCCCGCGGTCTTCTGCGCTACGCCCGGCAGGATGCGGCCACTGATGTGACCGGCTGTGACATTCACACTTCTCGCGGCGAGGTCGGAGAGGCGAGCCGGAGCCTCTAGGTAGGGGGCTTCGAGCCAGCCCTGGCGAGCGCCAGCCATGCCACAGATGACCGCATCTATAGGCGCGACGTTACCCGCATGAGGCGCGAGAAGGTCGAGCAAAGCCGCGGGGAATTGCTCGCGTGCAAGCTTGCCCATGCCCTTGTCGGACTCGGCGGAAAAGGACGCGTTGCCAGCAACGTCCATTCCCCAGGCGCGCAGATTGGAGGTACCCCAATCGACCGCGATCCACTCCACCTTGCCGCTCAAAGCATGCCCCACGCCTACGCGGGGCGAGGCTTAGCGCTTGGCTGCGATGTTGACCAGCCAAGTCGTGCCAAACTTGTCGACCAGCATGCCGAAGCTGTCGCCCCACGGGGCTTTCTCGAGCGCCTGCAGGATGTTGGCGCCCTCGCTCAGCTTCTTCCAGTGGCCGCTGAGAACGGCTTCGTCGTCGCCGGAAAGCGAAATCGAGTAGTTGCTGCCGGGCTTGTAATCCATGTGCGCAGGGGTGTCCGATCCCATCAGCCAGTAGCCGTTCGGCGCTTCGAGCTGCGCGTGCATGATGAGGTCTTTCTCATCGGGGTTCACCGACGCGCCGAACTCGCCGAAGGTGCTCATCGTCAACTCGCCACCGAATACGGACTTGTAGAATTCCATCGCCTGGCGGGCGTTGCCCTTGAAGTTCACATAGGGGTTGAGACGGTTCGACATGGTGTCCTCCGGGTTGTGGTGACGCTAAGGCTGTCCCTCCAGCGGGGCAAAAGAAAGGAGGCGCCAGCATAGATGCCGACGCCTCCGGAAGTCAGGGCGCGTAGATCAATACTTCCGCAGGAGACCGACCAGCCGACCCTGCACCTTTACCCGGTCGGGCGGGAAGATGCGGGTCTCGTAGGCCGGGTTGGCGGCTTCGAGGGCAACCGAATTGCCGCGCCGGCGAAGCCGTTTGAGGGTCGCCTCCTCATCGTCGACGAGAGCGACGATGATCTCGCCGGTCGCCGCGGAATCCTGCTTTTTGATGAGCACAGTATCGCCGTCGAAGATGCCGGCCTCGATCATCGAGTCACCGCGGACTTCGAGCGCGTAGTGCTCACCGCCACCCAGCATTTCGGGCGGCACCGAAATGGTGTGACTGTGGCTCTGGATCGCTTCGATCGGCGTACCGGCAGCGATGCGGCCCATGACCGGGATCGACACGGGACGACCGGCTTCGGACATCCCCGGCATTTGCGGCGCGCTGCGCGGCGGCGGTGAGGCGACCTTCCCAAGATTGCCATCGATAACGGAGGGCTCGAAGCGAGCCTTGCGGCCACCGAGCGATGGATTCATCGAGTCCGGTAGCCGTATCACTTCCAGGGCGCGCGCGCGGTTCGGCAGGCGCCGGATAAATCCGCGTTCCTCGAGTGCCGTGATAAGGCGATGGATTCCCGACTTGCTGCGCAAATCGAGTGCATCCTTCATTTCGTCGAAGGACGGGGGGATGCCGCTCTCCTTCATCCGTTCGTGGATGAACATCAGCAATTCATGCTGCTTGCGGGTGAGCATCGGGATCCCTCCAGAATCGGAACAAAGGCTGAACGATCTATATGCGTTCCAGTTCTGTTCTGCAATATTCCCGTAAAGAAACCGTATCTAGAAGTCTGTTCGACGTGACAGGAGGTCACGCGAAGCGTGAGCCTTCTTCAGGCGGGTGCGTCTAGCGAACCTTGCTTATGCCAGCAGGCTTGTCGGGATGATTTCGACGAATTCGCCGGCCAGCAGTTCCGGACTGTCCTCGGGTTGAACGATCAGCGCGTCTGCACGGGCGAGCGATGTCGAATGATTGCTGTCCGTTTCGGAGATCGGTGTGACTTCCAGAAAGCCGATGTCGCTATGCGAGAGGATACCGCGCACGAAGTGGCGACGCTCGCCGTTCTGCGGAATGGGCGCGGTGAGGGGCACGCTCATGAAGGGCCAGAACGGATCGGTGTAGCCGGTCATCAGCCGCAGCGCCGGACGCACCAGCACGGTCGCCGTCACTAAGGCGGAGGCGGGGTTGCCGGGCAGGCCGAAAACCAGTGTCTTGCCGCGGCTGCCGAACATCAGCGGCTTACCCGGACGCATCAGGATCTTCCAGAAATCGAGGCTGACCCCGAGATCACGCAGCACGTCGTGCACATAGTCCCGGTCGCCGACGCTGGCACCCCCGGACGTGATGAGCACATCGACGCCGTAATCAAAGGCGCCGAGGATCGCGGATTCGAGCAGCTTCTTGTCGTCCTTCACGATGCCCAGGTCGATCATCTTGTCCGCATAGGGGGACAACAGCGGGATCAGGCCATAGGAGTTCGATGCGACGATCTGGTCGGGCCCCAACGCAGTGCCCGGCGGCACCAGCTCATCGCCGGTTGCCAGGATGGCAATCTTGGGTCGGCGAGCGACGGGAAGATCTGCATAGTTGGCGGCGGCCGCAAGGTTGAGCATGGCGGGCGAAAGCCCCACACCGGCTGGCAGCAGTTCGACGCCCTCCACGAAGTCGTTGCCCTTGCGGCGGATCGACTGGCCGGTCGTCGCACCTTTCGTGAATACGATGCGGTTGCCGCTCGCCTGCGCATTCTCCTGCATGATCACGGAATCGGCGCCGATGGGAAGCGGAGCACCGGTGAAGATGCGGACGCATTCGTCCTTCTGCATCATGCCGGCAAATCGCTGCCCGGCTTGTGACGTGCCGGCGAGAAACAGCGGCTTGCCCGGCTCGACATCCTGCGCACGCACGGCGTAGCCGTCCATTGCGCTGGCGTCGAAGGGCGGCTGCGTGTGCTTGGCGAACAGCGGCTTGAGCAACACGCGCTTGTGGGCGCGCGCCAAGGGCACAGTTTCGGAAAGCGGCGTCGGGATGCGCGTGAAAATCCGGTCAAGCGCCTCGTCGACGGAAATCATCGGCGCCAGTCACCGGATTTGCCGCCGGACTTCTCGAGCAGGGCAACGGAAAAGGTCATGCCACGGTCGATGGCCTTGGCCATGTCGTAGAGCGTGAGTGCAGCGACGGATGCGGCGGTCATGGCCTCCATCTCTACCCCGGTGCGATCGGTGGCTTCCGCTATGGCGGTGACGGTGATCTCCTCGCCGTGGCCAGTAATCTCCAGCTCGACGCGGTTCAGAGCGATGGGGTGGCAGAGCGGGATCAACTCGCTCGTCTTCTTGGCACCCATGATGCCGGCTATGCGGGCCGTAGCGAGCGCATCACCCTTGCCGAGCGTGCCGCCCATGATGGCAGAAACGGTCGCGGGCAAGGCCGTCAGTCGCGCCTCGGCGACGGCGCGCCGTGCCGTGACGGCCTTGCCGCCGACATCGACGAGATGGGCCTCGCCCTTCTCGTTGAGATGGGTGAGCCGGGCGCTCACGGCCGGCCCTTGCTGCCCCAGAGCAGCGCCTGCGTAGCGTTGGTCACATCGTCCTGTCGCATCAGGCTTTCGCCGACGAGGAACGTGCCAATCCGCGCTTGCTCGCTGAGCTTCACGAGATCGGCGTGATCGTGAATGCCGCTCTCCGAGACAAGGTGTATGCCGCTAGGAATGCCGACGGCCAGGTCGATCGAGGTCTGGAGCGTCGTTTCAAATGTCCGCAGGTTGCGGTTGTTGATGCCGATGAACTCGGCGTCGAGTCCGAGCGCCCGGTCAAGCTCGATCTGGTCGTGCACTTCGACGAGCGCATCCATCCGCCACTCCGCCGCCGCATCGAGCAGGCTGCGCGCGGCGAAATCGTCCACGGCGGCGAGAATGATGAGGATGCAGTCGGCGCCCCAGGCGCGCGCCTCGGCAACCTGGTAGGTCTCGAACATGAAGTCCTTGCGCAGCACCGGCAACTGCGTCGCGCCGCGCGCCTCGATGAGGTAGTTCGGAGCTCCCTGAAAGCTCGGCCGGTCGGTGAGGACCGACAAGCACGTGGCGCCTCCTAGCTCGTATGAACGCGCGATTTCGGTAGGGTTGAAGTCCTGCCGGATCAGGCCCTTGGAAGGGCTCGCTTTCTTAACCTCGGCGATGAGGGCGAAGTCGCCGCTTTCGCGCTTGCGGCGAAGCGCTGACAGGAAGCGCCGGACCGGCGGAGCGTCATGCGCCTCGGCCACGACTTCGTTCCATGGACGCAGCGTCTTGGCTGCGGCGATTTCCTCGCGCTTGTAGACTTCGATCTGGGAGAGAATATCGGACATGGTCAGCCGTTCGTGGCCTTGACGAGCTTGTCGAGCGTGGCCTTCGCGCGACCGCTGTCGATCTCGCGAGCGGCAAGTTCCGCCCCAAGCTTCAGTGTATCGGCGCGTCCGCCAATGATGAGGGCGGCGGCCGCGTTGAGGAGCACGATATCGCGGTAGGGGGACTTCTCGCCGTCGAGCAACGCGCGGAGCCGCGCGGCATTGTGTGCCGGGTCGCCGCCTTTGAGATCGGCCAGCGAGGCGCGCGGCAGGCCGGCATCCTCGGGCGTGACCTCGAAGCTGGTGAGGTTGCCACCTTTGATCGAGGCAACCAGGCTCGGGCCCGTCGTGGAGAGTTCGTCGAGACCGCTGTCGCCGTGAACGACCCAGGCGGAGACCGCCTGATTGGCAAGAAGGGCCGCTGCAACCGGCTCCACCCATTGCCGGTCATAGACGCCCAACATGTAGCGGCGCGCTCCGGCGGGGTTCGATTGCGGACCCAGCAGATTGAACATCGTGCGTGTCCCCATCTCGGTCCGTGTCGGACCGACATGCTTCATGGCAGGATGATGTGACGGTGCGAACATGAAGCCGATGCCGGCTTCGCGGATCGAGCGCGCGATCGCATCGGGTCCGAGGTCGATCTTGACGCCGAGTGCCTGCAGCACGTCGGAAGCGCCCGACTTGGACGAGAGCGCACGGTTGCCGTGCTTTGCAACCGGCACCCCGGCAGCGGCCGTCACGATGGCGGCAGCGGTCGAAATATTCAGTGTCTCCGCCCCGTCGCCGCCTGTGCCCACGATGTCGATGGCTTCAGCCGGGGCGTCCACGCGAACCATTTTCTCGCGCAGGATGGAAACGGCCGCAGCGATTTCGCCGACGCTCTCGCCCTTGACGCGCATGCCCATGAGAAAGGCGCCGATCTGGCTGGGTGTCGCGCCACCATCCATGATGATGTTCATCACATCGCGCATTTCCTGGCCGGTGAGGTCCTGCCGCAAGCCGATCTTGGCGAGTGCTTGCTTGATATCCATCAGGCTGCCTTCCGCTGACGAAAGTCTCGGCTGAGGTTGAGGAAGTTCTGCAGCAGCGCATGCCCGTTTTCCGATGCGATGCTCTCGGGATGGAACTGTACGCCGTGGAGGGGCATCGTTTTGGATTGCACGCCCATGATGAGCCCATCGTCGGTGCGCGCGGTCACTTCCAGGCTGTCCGGCATCGTCTCGGGCTTGATGATCAGCGAGTGGTAGCGCGTCGCCTCGAAGCCTGAATTGAGGCCGCGAAACAGGCCCTTGCCGGTGTGATTGATCTTGCTCGTCTTGCCGTGCATCAGTTGCGGCGCGCGGACGATGTCCCCACCCAGCGCTTCGCCGATGGCCTGATGGCCGAGGCAGACACCCAGGATCGGGGTGTCGGCCTTGAAGCGATCGATAAGCGAGATGCAGACACCCGCCTGCGCCGGCATGCCGGGACCGGGCGACAGCACGATGGCGTCGGGCTCCATCGCGGCGACTTCGTCGAGGGTGATCTTGTCGTTGCGGCGGACGGTCGAGTCCGCGCCGAGATCGCCCAGGAACTGAACGAGATTGTAGGTGAAGCTGTCGTAGTTATCGATGACGAGGAGTTTCATTGCCCGACCCTTGCCTCACCAGCGTAGCGTAGCGCTTCCTCGGCTGCGCTGAATAGGGCCCGTGCCTTGTTTTCGCATTCGAGCTGTTCGAGCTCAGGCTTTGAATCTGCAACGATTCCAGCGCCGGACTGCACGTAGAGCTTACCATCCTTGATGATGCCGGTCCGCAGCACGATGCAGGTGTCCATCGTGCCATCGGCGCCGAAATACCCGACGCAGCCGCCGTAGATGCCGCGGCGAGACTTCTCCAGCTCGTCGATGATTTCCATTGCGCGCACTTTGGGCGCACCCGACACGGTGCCGGCAGGGAACCCGGCCGAGAGCGCATCGACGAAATCCTTCGACGGGTCGAGCTCGCCGATGACGTTCGAGACGATGTGCATGACGTGGGAATAGTATTCGAGGAAGAACTTGTCGGTCACTTTCACGGTGCCGATCTTGGCGACGCGACCGACGTCGTTGCGGCCGAGATCGAGCAGCATCAGGTGCTCGGCCAGTTCCTTCGGATCGCTTAGCAGCTCGTCAGCCAGTTCCTTGTCGCGCGTCGGCGTGGCACCGCGCTTGCGGGTGCCGGCGATGGGGCGGATAGTGACCTGACCTTTTTCCACCTTCACGAGTATCTCGGGACTCGAACCGGCCACGGCGAAGTCACCGAAATCGAGCATGTACATGTAGGGCGAGGGATTGGTGCGACGGAGCGCGCGATAAAGCGCCGTCGGCGGCAAGTCGAACTTGGCCTCGAAACGCTGGCTGAGCACCACCTGAAAGATGTCGCCCGCCCGGATGTATTCCTTGGCCGCCTCAACCATTCCGGCGTACTCGGCCGTCGATGTGTTGGACGTGACGGCGATGCCGGACATATCGGCGAGCGGCGCGGCATAGGGCAGGGTCCGGCCAAGGCGGCCGGTGGCTTCGTCGATGCGCGCCTGCGCACTTTCCCATGCCTGTCGGGCCGTAACACCTGCACGGAGATAGACCGGAGCGGTCAGGTAAAGCTCATCCTTGAGGGTGTCGAAGATGGCAAGCACCGAGGGCCGCATCAGGACGGCTTCTGGCGTGCCTAGCGGGTCATGGTGGCGGTCGGGCAGCACTTCCATCAGCCGGACCATATCGTAGCCCAGATAGCCGTAGATCCCCGCGGCCGTGGACGGCAGGCCCTCGGGCACGTCGACCTGACTTTCGGCCACCAGCGCGCGCAGTGCCTGTAGCGGGGCCTCCGTGACCGGCACGAACGCCTCCGGCGTCAGCCCCGCATTGCGGTTGATACTGGCTCTGCCGCCCTCGACCTTGAGGATCACATCGGGATCGAACCCGATCATCGAGTAGCGGCCCTTGGTGGCGCCGTCCTGCACGCTTTCAAGCAGGAAAGTATTGCGGCGGCCTTCACTCAGCTTGAGGTAGGCGCCGATCGGCGTCTCGAGATCCGCTACGACGCGGCGAAAAACGATCTGGGCGCGGCCGCCGTCATAGGCGCTGGCGAACCGCTCGAAGCTTTGGTCCGCCATCGGGTCACTGTGCCGTATCCAGCGCCAGAACCGAGTTCAGCGCCTGCTGGTTGATGGAGAAGGGCAGGGACTCCCGTAGCCCCGTAACGAACTCGGCGTACAGCGCCTGGCGCGTTGCGTCTTCGACGAGCTTGGTGGTCTGCTCGTTCGAGGGCGTTTCGGTCGGCAGGATATTGGCGACGTGGAAGACGGTGTACGTGCCGGCGCCGCTGAGGGCCGAGCCGTTACCGTTGGGACCGAGCTCGAATACCGCAACGGTAACCGCAGGACCGAGGGCCGAAGCACCCGAATTGCCATTGCGGCCGATGGGATCGGACGTGGTCGCTTCCTTGTTGTGCTGGCTCGCAAGAACGCCCACTGACACGCCGCTGTCCATGTCTGCGACAACCGACTTGGCTTCCGCCTCGAGGGCGGTAGCGGTGCGCTGATCCGTGATCGCCTTGGTCACGGCGTCGCGGACCTCGTCCAGAGTCTGGTCGCGCGCG
>JBEBHC010000021.1:0-32078 GCA_040081185.1 Devosia sp.
TTGATCTGCGGGCCGACATCGTACCAGGCCGAGCCAAAACGCAGCATGGCGCGCATGCCGCGCCGCACCCGTTCGATCGGGTCTTCGACTCGCGTGCCCTCATGGTCGTCGGCCGGTCCGCCCGCCACGTAGCCGTAGAACGGCGTTCCAAGATCGTGCGATGCGTAGTGCCCACCAACAGTCTTGCCGGCGCGCTGCGTGGCGGCGATCTCGGCCAGCATCTTTTTGTCGTTATTGGCGACACCGGGAAAGTTCATCATCTCACCGAGCCCGATGATATTGGGCCAGCCCATCGCCTCCTCGACGTCTTTCTCGTCGATCGAGGCGCCGGCATTCTCGAGGCCCGGCGCGGCCGGCACGCAGCTCGGCATCTGCACGTAGACATTGGTGGGCATCGCGGCGGCCTCGTCGTGCATCAGCCGCACACCCTCAAGCCCGAGCACATTGGCGATCTCGTGCGGGTCGATGAACATCGAGGTTGTGCCGTGCGGGATCACGGCGCGGCAGAACTCGGTGACGGTGACCATGCCGCTTTCGACATGCATGTGCCCGTCGCAAAGGCCGGGCACGAGATAGCGGTCCTGCGCGTCGATCACCACGGTCCGCGGACCCTTGGCATAGCCCAGATCCGGACCGATGGCCGCGAAACGCCCGGCCTTGACGGCGATATCGGTGCCAGGGATGATTTCGCCCGAATGCACGTTCACCCAGCGGCCATTGGTGATCAGCATGTCGGCCGGGGCACGCCCCATAGCGACATCGATCAGCAACGGCGCGGTTTCGGACCAGGGAGCGATGGGCATTGCGGAAGCCTTCTTCGATACTTTGCACCATTGACCGGTGCCATGCGCCACCCGTCAAGCCGGTTGACGGGGAGGAGGGCTCGGGCGGACATTGGCGCCTGTCTCGTCACGGGAGGAAAAGATGAGACTTCCGATCCTGCTGGGCGCCCTCGGCGCCCTGATTGTGCCCGGCCTGACCTTTGGCTCGCCCACAACGCATGACGATTACCGCTCGCTGACGGTCGATGCCTTTTCGAGTTTCTATCCCCGGCGCGCTCCGGGCGGCGGCTGGACCGATGCGGACGGCAGCCGTGATGCTTTGACCGGCGCCGTGGCCATCGGCCAGATGTTCTCGGCCTTCCGCCGCGCTTCGCGGGCCAGCGAGCCAGACCCCATGCGCGACGGCGAGTTGCGGATTGCCGAGCATGGCAACCACCTGCCCGATTTGCTGGACGAGGCCCGCTTCGAGCTCGAATGGCTTGCAAGCCTCACCATCACCGACGGCGTCGATGCCGGGCTGCTCCGTGCCGGTAGCGGTGATGGCGCCGAAGCGTCGATACCCGCCACACTTGCCTTCGCCGCCGTGGCCTCGGCCGCTTCGCGTTATTACGCCCGCTTCGATCGCGCCTTCATCGACCGCATGCGCAAACTCGCTATCGACGCCTATGCCGCGGCGCGGGCGCGGCCGGGGGCCGACGACGGTGCAAACTCCGGCGCCTTCTACTGGGCGGCGGCGGAGTTGCTGACCTCCTCCGGCAAGGCGGCCTACCTCGCCGACCTCAAGGCCTCGCCCCACTGGACCGGTGACGTCTTCGCCGCGCCGCCCGGGCCGACCAACCTTGCGCCGTTCGGCCGGCTGCTGCTGGCCCGGGAATCCCGCCAGCTCTCCGCCCCGGACGCGGCCGCCATCCGCCAGTCCGTGGTCGCCGGCGCCGATATGCTGCTCGCGCAGCCGGGAGAGGCAGAAGCCCCCTTTGTGCGGGCGCAGGACGGCATCCTGCTCGCCTCGGCCTTCGATATTTCGGGACACGCCATCTATCGGGCGGCCGCCTTCACGGCGATGGATGGACTGCCGGCGCCGGACGCGCCTCAGGCGGGAGCCCCGCCGCTCATCTGGAATGCGGCCCTGGGGCAACTCGCGTCGTGGGCCTATGAGCAGCGCTAATTGAAAAGGGGCGCCCCCGTAGGGGACGCCCCGCTTTGTCTGCTGCGAAAATGATCGTCAGACTTCTGTCAGGCACACTTTGGCGGTGCCGGATTGCATCATCCCCAGCTTGGTAGCTGCGGCCTTGCTCAGATCGATCACGCGACCCCCGACATAGGGACCCCGGTCATTGATCCGCACCTGCACCGACTTGCCGGTCTTCTGGTTGACGACCTTGACGACCGTGCCGAAGGGCAGCGACTTGTGTGCTGCGGTCATTGCGTTCTGGTTGAACTTTTCCCCGGAGGCAGATTTCTTGCCATTGAAGCCGGGACCATACCAGGAAGCAGTGCCGCACTGATTGTTGGCCGCCACAACTTCCCCGGTGACGAAAGACAAACAACCCGTCATCAGGGCAGCGGCAACAACGATGTGCTTAATCAAACTACTGACTCACGCTAGTTAACGACCGGCGCGGGCTACGGGCCGGATGTGGCGACATTGGGCAAAAAAGGCGGCGGGAAAAATTGGTTTATGAACTGTTGCTGAATCGCGTCAGTTAACTGCGGCAGGACTCGGCTCCATTGGTCCCGCGAAAAACGATTGAGTCACAAGACGCTAAGTCAGAAATCCTGATCCAACCGCGCGCCACCGGCGGGCGCTGAAAAGCGCCAATTTACAAAACGAGCATTTTGCCGCGGGCCGGAACTTTCGGGTGCGCGGCCGGTCGTCCGGCCTCCGGCAAGGGCGCTTTCGACTCAGATTTGACCAATTGATAAAAAATCCGGCTGTGCTAGCGTTCGCACTATGGAATGGTTCTTAGAACCGTTCCTGACCCGTTCAGGGAGGTGGCGCGGATGGGCGAGGGACTGCTCAAGGACGGCATCGCGGCTGGGCGCCTCGCGCCCGGGCAATACGCAGCCAATTTCTCGGATCTGCATCCGCCGCTGAACAAGCATGAGGCGCTCGTCGAGGCCGACCGCTGCTACTTCTGCTATGACGCCCCGTGCCAGACGGCCTGCCCGACGAGCATCGACATTCCGATGTTCATCCGCGAAATCCTCACCGAGAACCCGCTCGGCGCCGCCGAAACCATTTTCGAGCAGAACATCCTGGGCGGCATGTGCGCCCGCGTCTGCCCTACCGAGCAATTGTGCGAAGAAGCCTGCGTCCGCGAGGCGGCCGAGGGCAAGCCGGTCAAGATCGGCCAGCTGCAGCGCTATGCCACCGATGAGGCGATGCAGCAAGACAAGCAGTTCTTCACGCGGGCGCCTGCAAGCGGCAAGAAGGTCGCTGTGGTCGGCGCCGGACCGGCCGGCCTCGCCGCCGCGCACCGGCTCTCTCTCCACGGCCACGACGTCGCCGTCTTCGACGGCCGGCCCAAGCCCGGTGGTCTCAACGAATACGGCATCGCGTCTTACAAGACGCCCGGCGGTTTCGCCCAGGCCGAGGTGGACTATGTCACCGCCATCGGCGGCATCGAGATCGTCACCGGCAAGCTGCTCGGCGAACACTTCACCATCGCCGAACTGACCAAGGACTATGACGCCGTGTTCCTTGGCCTCGGCCTCGGTGGCGTCAACGCGCTGCGCGCCGAAGGTGAGACCGCGCCTGGCGTCGACGACGCCATCAACTTCATCGGCGAGCTGCGCCAGGCGAGCGATCTCGGCACGCTTCCCATCGGCCGCAAGGTCGTGGTCATCGGCGGCGGCATGACCGCGGTCGACGCCGCGGTGCAGAGCAAGCTGCTCGGCGCCGAGGAGGTGACGATGATCTATCGCCGCGGCAAGGCACAGATGAACGCCTCCGAGTTCGAGCAGGATCTCGCCGCCAGCAAGGGTGTCACCATCCGCCACTGGCTCGCGCCCAAGCGTGTCGTCGTGATGGACGGCAAGGTGGCCGGGCTCGAGCTGAGCTACATGGCGCTCGATGCATCGGGCGCGCTCACCGCGACGGGGGAGACCACCACCATCGCCTGCGACCAGATCTTCAAGGCCATCGGCCAGACCCTCGCCACTGACGGCGACGGCGTGGCGCTGGCCGGCGGTAAGATCGAAGTCGATGCCGAAGGCCGGACCTCTATGCAAAAGGTCTGGGCCGGCGGCGACTGCGCCACCGGCGGCGACGACCTCACCGTGACCGCCGTGGCCGAGGGCCGCGACGCGGCCGAAAGCATCCATCGGTTTTTGAGCGCGTAGGAGGACCAGATGGCAGACCTTCGCAACAATTTCGTCGGCATCAAGTCGCCCAATCCGTTCTGGCTCGCGAGCGCACCGCCGACCGACAAGGCCTATAACGTCGAGCGCGCCTTCAAGGCGGGCTGGGGCGGCGTGGTGTGGAAGACGCTGGGCGAAGCCGGCCCACCGGTGGTCAACGTCAACGGCCCGCGCTACGGCGCGATATGGGCCGGCGACCGGCGGTTGATGGGCTTCAACAATATCGAGCTCATCACCGACCGCGACCTCCAGAAGAACCTGCGCGAGATCAAGGAAATCAAGATGAAATGGCCCGACCGTGCGGTCGTCGCCTCCATCATGGTGCCTTGCGAAGAAGACGCCTGGAAAGCCATTCTACCTCTGGTCGAAGAAACCGGTGCCGATGGCATCGAACTCAATTTCGGCTGCCCGCACGGCATGAGCGAACGGGGCATGGGCGCTGCCGTCGGCCAGGTGCCCGAATATGTCGAAATGGTCGTGCGCTGGTGCAAGCAATATTCTCGCATGCCGGTCATCACCAAGCTGACGCCGAACGTCACCGATATCCGCAAGCCCGCTCGCGCCGCCAACAATGGTGGCACCGATGCGGTCAGCCTCATCAACACAATCAATTCGATCACCAATGTCGATCTCGATCTGATGGCGCCGATGCCCACCATCGACGGCAAAGGCAGCCACGGCGGCTATTGCGGCCCTGCCGCCAAGCCGATCGCGCTGCACATGGTGGCCGAGATCGCGCGCGACAAGGAGACATACGGCCTACCCATTTCGGGTATTGGCGGCATCACCACCTGGCGTGACGCCGCCGAGTTCATGGCGCTCGGCGCCGGCAACGTGCAGGTTTGCACCGCAGCGATGGTCTACGGCTTCAAGATCGTCGAGGAGATGATCTCGGGCCTTGGGAACTGGATGGACGAAAAGGGCTACGCGTCGCTCGACGATTTCGTCGGCAAGGCTTCCCGCAACGTCACCGACTGGCAGTACCTCAACCTCGAATACATCACCAAGGCGCGCATCGATCAGGACCTCTGCATCAAGTGCGGCCGCTGCCACATCGCCTGCGAGGACACTTCGCACCAGGCGATCACCAAGGAGAAGAACGGCGTTCGCCACTTCGAGGTGATGGACAATGAATGCGTGGGCTGCAACCTGTGCGTCAATGTCTGCCCGGTCGAAGACTGCATCACCATGGAGCGGCTGGCGCCCGGCACCATCGACGAGCGGACGGGCCGCGTGGTGACCGGCAAATACGCCAACTGGACCACGCATCCGAACAACCCGATGCGCAAGGAAGTCGAGCCGGCGGAATAGCGCGCGCCTTGCAGCAGCTGGCCAAGTCAGCTATATTAGCTAATATAGCTGATAGGTGACGCATGAACTACATGAGCGCTACGGACGCAAAGAACCGCTTCGGCGAGCTGCTGGAGGAAGCCCGGAAAGGGCCGGTGCATGTCCAGCGGAATGGGCGTGACGTGGCGGTGGTCGTGTCGCCCGAAGAGTTCGAGCGGCTGCTCGCCGGTGCCGCGGCGGCAAAGGTTCGTCCCGAAGTCGAGGCGTTGCTGCAGAAGTCCATACAGCGCCGACGGTCGCTCTATGAGGCGCTCGCCAAGTAGCTGCCGATGACCGCCTACATCACGATGGACGAGGCGCTTCGCATCCATACGGTGCTGTTGGAGGAATTCGGCGGGGCGGGCGGTGTGCGCGATCTCGGCCTGCTCGATTCAGCCCTCAACAGGCCGCAATCGGGCTACTATCGGGACCTGATTGAAGAAGCGGCCGCGCTCTGGGAAAGCCTGGCGATGAACCACCCGTTTGTGGACGGCAACAAGCGCGTCGCTTATGCGGTAGGCGAGTTGTTCCTACAACTTAACGGCGTCGACATCTCACCTGACAACAAGACGGTGGAGACCTTCATCTACTCCAACCTCGAAGCCGGCACCTTCAATAAGGATGTCCTCGATGCCTGGCTGCGCTCCAACACGAGACTCCTGTGACACCCACTCTCATCATCATCGGCCGCTTTCTGCTCGGTCTCATGTTCATCATCGCGGGCATCCGCAATTTCGGTCGGATGGACGAGCGGCGGCAGGCCAAGACCAATTACGGCTTCGTGCTGCCCGATTGGATGCTGATCCTCGGCTTCGTTGTGCAGATTGTCGGCGGTATGTCCGTGGCGCTCGGCCTCTGGCCGCAATGGGGTGCACTCGCGCTCATCGCCTTCATCATCCCGGCGACCCTGCTCTTCCACAACATGTTCATATTCTCGGGCAAGGAGCGTGAGCCGCACATCTATTTCGTGACGGTCAACCTGGCCCTCTGCGGCGCCTTCCTCATCGTCTTCGCCATCTCGTGAGCACCGCCGGCCGTGAGCGCTGGCTCGCGCATGGCGCGATGCTCGCCTTCTCGGCGCTGATCGCCGGTTCGTTCACCACCGGCGCGCTGGCCGTGCCCTACATCCATCCGATACCGCTCAATGCGGTGCGCTTCCTGCTTGCGGCGTTGCTCATGGGCGCCGCGGCCTTCGGCTTCGCGCGGCAGCGCTTCAGTTTCCCACCGGCGCCTTGGCGCTTCGGCATCATGGGCGCGCTGATGGCGGTCTATTTCGTCACCATGTTCATCGCGCTCACCATAACGCTGCCAGTGGCCACCAGCGCCGTCTATACGCTGGTGCCGCTGATGACGGCCGTGACGGCGCTGTTTCTCGTCGGGCAGCGCTCGGGACTGGTCGTCTTGATCAGCCTGCTGGTCGCGGGTCTCGGTTCGCTCTGGGTGATCTTTCGTGGCGACATCGGTGCGCTGCTGCGCTTCGATGTCGGCCGTGGCGAGCTGATCTATTTCATCGGCTGCGTCGCCTACGCGTTCTATACGCCGCTGCTGCGCCGCTTCAGCCGCGGCGAGCCGTCACTGGTGCAGAGCTTCTGGACGCGGCTCGCCACCGCGATCTGGATCGGACTGGCCGGCGTGCCGGAATTGTTCACCACCGATTGGCTGCATCTGCCGCCGATCGTCTGGTGGGTGGTGATCTATCTCGCCGTCGGTCCCACGGCGATCTGCTTCTTCCTCATCCAGTTCGCCTCGCTGCGCCTCCCGGCGCCCAAGGTCATCGCCTATGGCTATCTGACGCCGGCTTTCGTCATCCTGTTCGAAGCGCTCATCGGCCACGGCCTCCCCGCGCCCGCGATCATCGCCGGCGCGGGTGTCACCGTGCTGGGGCTTGTGGTGCTCGCGGTGGTGAAGGACTAGGGTTTCAACCGAACGCGTGTCGATGTTCCGGTGCCGGTGAAGACGAACTGCTCGGTCTTCTCCAGTGTCTTACGCAACTTTCCCTTGCCTGGCGGCGGGATGATGTGAGGTGGGGCAACCTCGCGGAGGAGCTTCCCGGCTTCGGTAAGGCTGAACTCTCGCTTATCTGCGGACGCAATCTTGAGGAATGCCGCTACGACAGGGTTGATGAGCTTCACTGGCTTGGACGGTTTCACCGGAGGCGAGATAGCCTTCGGCGTCGCCTCAAACAACGTGTCGAAGACTTTAAGCAGTCTGTCGTCGGCCTTTGTGCAAATCGAGTGGACAAGCACTCGCGAGGCGCGGAGGCGCACCGCGAGCGGCACAAAATCCCGGTCATTGGACACGATGCAAAAGGCATCGACCCAGCCGGCATGGAGAATGTCCATAGCCCCAACAGCCAACGCTATATCCGCGCCGTTCTTGGCAGACGTCACGCTGACCTGCGGTCGATGTTCATAGACTTCGTCTCGGGCGGCGCTGTCCCACCCGGCAACCGAAATGGGGTTTCCATACAGGCGCCTGACAACAGGTGTTCCGAGTACGGCGATACGCTGAAACACCGCTGGTGCAAGATCAGCCGAAATGTTGTCGGCGTCGATCAAGACGGCAAGGCGTGGAAGCATTGTTGAAGCGCCCTCAAACGGGCGCACCATCTCATCCCCACATCAAGCAAAGACCTGCGAGATGCTTCAAATTGCTTGGGCTTAGTTAGCCCTTCGGCCTCAGCCCATCCATGAACAGACCTTCGAGATACCTCGCCGCGTCCTCGAACCGACCCTCGCCGCCGCGATCGTGCCCGAGCACGGATCGCACTTGCACATCGAAATCAGCGTAGTGCTGCGTCGTGGCCCAGATCGAAAAGATGAGGTGATAGGGGTCGGTGCGCTGCAGGCGGCCGGTATCCATCCAGCCCAGCAGGATCGCCGCCTTGTCGTCGACAAGCGCCTTCAACTCTCCCGCCAGCACGTCGATCGCGTGCGGCGCCCCCTGCAGCATTTCGTTGGCGAACAGCCGGCTTTCACGCGGGAAGTCTCGTGCCATTTCGATCTTGCGGCGGATGTAGGAGCGCAGTTCCGACATCGGATCGCCCTGAGCGTTGAGTTCACGCAGCGGATCGAGCCAGAGGTCGAGCATGCCGGTGAGCAATTGCCGGTGCATGGCCTCCTTGGAGGGGAAGTAATAGAGCAGGTTTGGCTTGCTCATCCCCGCCGCCTCGGCGATCTGGTCGATGGTGGCGCCACGGAAACCATGCAGGGAAAACACGTTCAGGGCAGCCTCGAGGATGGCGTCCTGCTTCTCGCGCTGGATGCGCGTACGCGGTCCGGACTTTGCTCCGGCCTTGGTCGGTGGCTTGGCTCCCGTACCCTCGGCCGCCTTGCCCTTCGCTGCTGACCGCACCTTGCCTGGAACAGGCATCGTCCCTCCTCGCCGCGTGCCGCGCGCCAGCATTTTCGCCTTGATCGGCGGCATGGGAGTGCTAACGTTTTTCCAACTGGTCAAAATTCCCGTTAGCACGGTCGAGCGTCAAGAGCCAAGAAACTTGACCAAAATCATCAAGAATTAACCGAAGGGGGAGCGCGCTATGTCCAACCGGCTTAATGCTGCGCCGAACGATCTTTCCGCATTCTGGATGCCGTTCACGGCAAACCGGCAGTTCAAGCAGGCCCCGCGCATGTTCGTGAAGGCCAAGGACATGCATTACACCACGTCCGACGGCCGCCAGGTGCTGGACGGCACGGCGGGCCTGTGGTGCGTCAATGCCGGACATTGCCGCCCGCTGATCGTCGAGGCCATCGCCGAGCAGGCCGCCGAGATGGATTACGCTCCCGCTTTCCAGATGGGTCACCCCAAGGCGTTCGAGCTGGCCAACGCGCTGGTGCAGATTGCACCCGAGGGCATGAACCACGTCCTCTACACCAATTCCGGCTCGGAATCGGTCGAGACGGCCCTGAAGGTCGCGCTCGCCTATCATCGGGTGAAGGGCGACGGCGCGCGGCAGCGACTGATTGGTCGCGAGCGCGGCTATCACGGTGTCAATTTCGGCGGCATCTCGGTGGGCGGCATCGTCACCAACCGCAAGATGTTCGGCTCGCTGCTGACCGGTGTGGACCACATGCCGCACACCCATACGCCGGGCAAGAACCAGTTTACCCGCGGCGAGCGCGAAGGCGATGGCGAGAGCCTCGCCAATGAGCTCGAGCGTATCGTGACACTGCATGACGCTTCGACCATCGCGGCGGTGATCGTGGAGCCGGTGGCCGGTTCAACCGGCGTGCTGATCCCGCCCAAGGGCTACCTCAAGATGCTGCGCGAGATCACCAAGAAGCACGGCATCCTGCTGATCTTCGACGAAGTGATCACCGGCTTCGGGCGCCTTGGGACACCGTTCGCCGCCGACTATTTCGGCGTCGTGCCCGACATGATCGTCACGGCCAAGGGTCTCACCAACGGCACCATCCCGATGGGCGCTGTGCTGGTGACCTCCGAAATCCACGACGCCTTCATGCAGGGACCCGAGCACATGATCGAGTTCTTCCACGGCTACACCTATTCTGGGAACCCGGTAGCTGCGGCTGCCGGTCTCGGCACGCTGGAAACCTACAAGCAGGAGGGCCTGCTGACCCGCGGCGCCGAAATCGCCAAGTACTGGGAAGACGCGCTGCACTCGCTCAAGGGCCTGCCGCACGTCATCGACATCCGCAACCTCGGCCTGATCGGCGCGGTGGAACTGGAGCCGATCGCGGGCTCGCCCACGAAGCGCGCTTTCTCCGCCTTCGTGAAGGCCTTCGAGGCGGGTATCCTGATCCGCACCACGGGCGACATCATCGCCATGTCACCGCCTTTGATCATCAGCAAAGCCCAGATCGACGAGCTGATCGGCAAGCTAGGCACCATCCTCAAGAGCCTTGAATAATGGATACCATCCACAACGGCATCGGCGGCAAGCTGCTGAAGTCTGCGAGCACCCGTAGCTCGCCCGTCTTCAATCCGGCGACCGGTGAGCAGTCCGCCATCCTGCCGCTGTCGACCCTAGACGAGATCAACGCCGCGGTCGCCAGCGCCAAGGCCGCTTTCCCCGCCTGGGCCGCGACTACGCCGATGAAGCGCGCGCGCGTGATGTTCAAGTTCAAGGAACTGCTCGAAAAGCACGCCGACGAACTGGCCCGCGAGATCAGCAAAGAGCACGGCAAGGTGCATGACGATGCGATGGGCGAACTCGCCCGTGGCATTGACTGCGTCGATTTCGCCTGCGGCATCCCGCAGCTGTTGAAGGGCGAATTCTCGCGCAATGTCGGCCCCTCGATCGATTCCTATTCCGATCGCCAGCCGCTCGGCGTGGTCGCCGGTATAACGCCGTTCAACTTCCCGGCCATGGTGCCGATGTGGATGTATCCGCTCGCCATCGCCTGCGGCAACACCTTCATCCTCAAGCCCTCCGAACGCGACCCGTCAGCGCCGATGTTCGCCTGGAAACTGTTGATGGAAGCCGGCTTGCCCGAAGGCGTGCTCAACGTCGTCCACGGCGACAAGGAGGCGGTGGATGCGATCCTCGATCATCCCGACATCAAGGCGGTGAGCTTCGTCGGCTCGACCCCCATCGCCGAATACGTCTATCGCCGCGGCACCACCGCCGGTAAGCGCGTCCAGGCGCTGGGCGGCGCCAAGAACCACATGATCGTCATGCCCGATGCCGATATGGATCAGGCCGCCGATGCGCTGATGGGCGCCGGCTACGGTTCGGCCGGCGAGCGCTGCATGGCCATCTCGGTTGCCGTACCCGTGGGAGACAAAACCGCCGATGCGCTCATCGCCAAGCTGAAGCCGCGCGTCGAAGCGCTGCGCATCGGTCCTGCGACCGACAAGGACGCGCAGATGGGCCCGATCGTCTCAAAGGTGCAGCGCGACAAGATCGTCGGTTACATCGACAGCGGTGTCGAACAGGGCGCCGAGCTGGTGGTCGACGGCCGCGGCTTCTCGCTGCAGGGCTACGGGAACGGCTTCTTCGTCGGTGGAACGCTGTTCGACCGCGTGAAGCCCGACATGAAGATCTACCGCGAGGAAATCTTTGGACCGGTTCTTTCGGTTGTCCGCGCGCAGTCCTACACCGACGCCGTCGACCTGATCCACGGCCACGAATATGCCAATGGCACGGCCATCTTCACCCGCGACGGCGACGCCGCGCGCGAATTCGCCGACAAGATCGAAGTGGGCATGGTCGGCATCAACGTGCCGATCCCCGTGCCGGTGGCTTACCATTCATTCGGTGGCTGGAAGCGCTCGATCTTCGGCGACCATTCGATCTATGGTCCCGAAGGCGTGCACTTCTACACGCGCCTCAAGACCGTCACGGCCCGCTGGCCCGCCGGCATCAAAGGCGGCGCCGAGTTCAGCTTCCCGAGCCAGAAATAACATCCATGGCGGCTCCCAGCGACAATCTACGGATCAATGCAGATCGCCTCTGGGACTCGATTCATGAACTGGCGGAGATTGGCCCCGGCATCGCCGGTGGCTCGAACCGGCAGACGCTGACCGACGACGATGCCAACGGACGAACGCTGTTCCAGACCTGGTGCGAAAGCGCCGGGATGAGCATGGGCGTCGACGAAATGGGCACCATGTTCGCGCGCCGCGAAGGCACCGACCCAGCGCTCGACCCGGTCTATATCGGCAGCCATCTCGACACGCAGCCCACTGGTGGGCGCTACGACGGTGTGCTCGGTGTGCTTTCCGGGCTCGAGGTCATCCGCACCCTCAACGACCTCAACATCAGGACGCGCCGCCCCATCGTCGTGGTCAACTGGACCAACGAAGAGGGCGCGCGTTTCGCCCCCGCCATGATGGCCTCGGGTGTCTTTGCCGGACAGTTCAGCCTCGACTACGCTTATGGCCGCAAGGACCCGGAGGGCAAGACTTTCGGCGACGAACTCAAGCGCATCGGCTGGGTGGGCGACGAGAAGGTCGGCGCGCGCAAGATGCACGCCTATTTCGAATACCATATCGAGCAGGGCCCGATCCTCGAAGCCGAGCACAAGCAGATCGGCGTGGTGACGCACGGGCAGGGCCTGTGGTGGCTCGAATTCACGCTGACCGGCAAGGAAGCGCACACCGGCTCGACGCCGATGAACATGCGCGTCAATGCCGGCCTCGCAATGTCGCGCATCATCGAGATGGTGCAGGCCGTCGCGATGAGCGAGCAGCCCGGCGCCGTGGGCGGCGTGGGGCAGGTGAAGTTCGCGCCCAATTCGCGCAACGTGCTGCCGGGCACGGTGGTGTTCACCGTAGACATCCGCTCGCCCGAGCAGGCCAAGCTCGACCGCATGCGGGCGAAGATCGAGGCCGAGGCGCCGAAGATTTGCGCCGCTCTCGGCGTTAAATGCTCCGTCGAGCCCGTCGGTCACTTCGATCCAGTTGCGTTTGACCCGACGCTTGTTACGCGCATCCGCTCTGCTGCGGACAAGCTCGGCTACTCCCACATGAACATCATTTCCGGCGCCGGCCACGATGCCTGCTGGACCAACCGTGTCGCACCCTCCGTGATGATCATGTGTCCCTGCGTCGACGGCCTGAGTCACAACGAGGCCGAAGACATCTCCAAGGACTGGGCCAGCGCCGGTGCCGACGTCCTGTTCCACGCCGTGGCCGAGACGGCGGAGATCGTAGAATAACGAGGTTCTAGCATGACCATCATCAAGAACGGTGCCATCGTCACCGCCGATCTCACCTACAAGGCTGACATCCGTATCGAGGGTGACACCATCACGGAGATCGGACAGAACCTCACGGGTGGCGACACGCTGGACGCCACCGGCTGCTACATCATGCCGGGCGGCATCGATCCGCACACGCATCTCGAAATGCCCTTCATGGGCACGTACTCGTCCGACGATTTCGAGTCCGGCACACGCGCGGCGTTGAGCGGCGGCACCACGATGGTGGTCGATTTCTGCCTGCCCAATCCGCAGCAATCGCTGCTCGAAGCGCTGCAGATGTGGGAAAACAAAACCTCCAAGGCGTCCTGCGACTATTCCTTCCACATGGCCATCACTTGGTGGGGCGAGCAGGTGTTCAACGAGATGGCTGACGTGGTTGATCGCGGCATCACCAGCTTCAAGCACTTCATGGCCTATAAGGGCGCGCTGATGGTGGACGACGATGAGATGTTCTCGTCGTTCTCGCGCTGTGCCGATCTGGGAGCCTTGCCGCTGGTTCATGCCGAGAACGGCGATGTCGTCGCTCAGATGACCGCCAAGCTGCTCGCCGCCGGCAATAACGGTCCCGAGGCGCATGCCTATTCGCGCCCGCCCGAAGTGGAGGGCGAGGCGACCAACCGCGCCATCATGATCGCCGACATGGCCGGTGTGCCCGTTTATATCGTCCACACCTCCTGCGAGCAGGCGCATGAAGCCATCCGCCGCGCCCGGCAGAAGGGCATGCGCGTCTATGGCGAACCGCTGATCCAGCATCTTGTGCTCGACGAAACCGAGTACCAGAACAAGGACTGGGACTATTCGGCGCGCCGCGTGATGAGCCCGCCCTTCCGCAACAAGCAGCACCAGGATTCGCTGTGGGCGGGCCTGCAATCTGGCTCGCTCCAGGTCGTGGCGACCGATCACTGTGCCTTCACCACTGCGCAGAAACGCAACGGCATCGGCAACTTCGCCAAGATTCCGAACGGTACCGGCGGGCTCGAAGATCGTATGCCTGTGCTGTGGACCAAGGGCGTCAACACCGGCCGGCTGACGATGAACGAATTCGTCGCCGTGACCTCGACCAACATCGCCAAGATCCTCGGACTCTATCCCAAAAAGGGTGCGGTGTTGGTGGGCGCCGACGCAGATCTCGTCGTGTGGGACCCCAAGCGCAGCAAGACCATCTCGGCCAAGACCCAGCAATCCGCCATCGACTACAACGTCTTCGAGGGCATCGAGGTCACGGGCCTGCCGCGCTATACGCTGACCCGCGGCAAGGTCGCCATCGTCGAAGGCGAGATCAAGACGGATCAGGGCCACGGCAAGTTCGTCGCCCGCGAGCCGATGGGTGCCGTCAACCGCGCGCTCTCGACCTGGAAGGAGATCACCTCTCCCCGAAAGGTCGAGCGCACTGGCATCCCGGCGACAGGGGTATAATTGTTGGCTTCAGCCTGGGGCGCGGCTGCATTGTCGATCATGGGCTGGGGCATCACTGCCCCCGCGCTCGCCGCCAGTTCCATCCCGCTCGACTGGGCCTTCGGCAATCCCGCCGGTTGCCGCTTCTATCTCACCGGCCTCGCCGATACGGCGCAGATGATCGTCCTGACCGGCGACACCTTCACCGCATTTCGCACCGGCTGCGACTTCGGCGAACTGGTGTCCGACGCCGATGGCGTGTTCACTGTGGAGGCGGTGTGCTCGTCATTGGGCAAGCCTATCCCGGGAGAGGAGATCGTGGTTGTGCGATCGGCCGATGGTACCTACGACGTCACGATCGAGAATTTCGGCCACTGGGGCGGCCTTAGCCGTTGCCCCGATGTTGCCGATCAGGTGGTGGGCGTATGAGCACCGTCGTCTCCGCCAAGGGCCTCGGCCTCACCTTCAGGACCAATGACGGCGACGTGGTAGCGCTGTCGGACGTCAACCTCGACATCAACAAGGGCGAGTTCGTTTCCTTCATCGGCCCGTCCGGCTGCGGCAAGACGACGTTCCTACGGGTCATGGCCGACCTCGAGCAGCCCACGGCCGGCTCCATCACCATTAACGGCATGACGCCGGAAGAGGCGCGCAAGGCGCGGGCCTATGGCTACGTGTTCCAGGCCCCGGCTCTGTTCCCGTGGCGCACCATCGAAAAGAACGTCGCGCTGCCGCTCGAGATCATGGGTCACTCGCCGGCCGAACAGGCTGAACGCGTCAAGCGCACGATGGACCTGGTGAACCTTGCCGGCTTCGAGCGCAAATTTCCTTGGCAACTCTCGGGCGGCATGCAGCAGCGCGCCTCCATCGCACGCGCCCTCGCTTTCGATGCCGACCTGCTGCTGATGGACGAGCCGTTTGGGGCGCTCGACGAGATCGTGCGCGATCATCTCAATTCCGAACTGCTGAAGCTGTGGGCGCGCACGCAAAAGACTATCGCCTTCGTCACCCACTCGATCCCCGAGGCTGTGTACCTGTCGACCAAGATCGTGGTGATGTCGCCGCGCCCCGGCCGCGTCACCGATATCATCGACTCGACCCTCCCGGCCGAGCGCCCGCTCGATATCCGCGAAACGCCCGAATTCCTCGCCATCGCCCATCGCGTTCGCGAAGGCCTGCGCGCCGGCCACTCCTATGAGGAAACCGCGTGATGCAGCGCACGGGCGGCAACACTATTCCCGTCCTCATCGTCCTCGCGGTGCTGCTTGTCGTCTGGTATCTCGGCTCGCTGCTGCTGAATCTGCAACCGCAGCTCGACAGCTACCAGCGCTTCGATACGCCGGTGCCACCTCTGCCGCAGCTGATCACCGATCTCTGGTCGCAGGCCAAGCCCATCCTGCCTGCGCCGCATCAGGTGATCGGTGAAGTCTGGAACGGCACTCTGGGCCAGGCCATCACCAGCAAGCGCAGCCTCCTGCAGCAGGCGGGCATCACGCTCGCCGGCACCATCGCGGGCTTCCTCATCGGCACCGTGCTGGGGCTGCTGCTTGCGGTTTTCATCGTCCACAATGAAGCGGCCAATCGCTCGCTGATGCCGTGGATCATTGCCAGCCAGACCATCCCCATCCTCGCCATTGCGCCCATGCTGGTCGTCGGCTTCAACGCCATCGGCCTGCAGGGGCTTTTGCCCAAGGCGCTGATTTCGACCTATCTGAGCTTCTTTCCCATCGTGGTCGGCATGGTCAAAGGCTTCCGCTCGCCGGACCAGATGCAGCTCGATCTGATGCGCACCTACAACGCCTCGCGCTGGGGCGTGTTCTGGAAACTGCGCTGGCCCGCCGCGACGCCCTATCTGTTCACCTCGATGAAAGTCGGCATCGCCATTGCATTGATCGGCGCGCTGGTGGCGGAACTCACCTACACTGCCGGCGGCGGCCTCGGGGTGCGGCTGCTCACCGGCTCCTATAACGGCCAGACTGTCGTGATGTGGGCCGTACTGGTGATCGCCGCGACACTGGCCGCACTGCTGGTCATCGCGGTCGGTCTCGCCGAAAAGCTGACCCTCCGCACTATGGGGGCGCAACCGGCATGACGCCGTGGCAACGCGTACTCGCCATCCTTGCCGGATTGTGCGCGCTGGCCGCCGCCGGAACGGCGCTGCCGGTGCTCGGAACGCACAGCTTCATCGCGATAGTCGGGGTGCTTGGCGCACTGTCGCTGACACGCTTCTTCCTGCCCTTTTCCTACTGGCTCGATTTCGCCCTTGCGCTGCTCACGGGAGTCGCGGTGCTTACCAGCCTCGGCGCCCCCGGTGCCCCGCTCTGGCTGATGCTGGTGGCGATGTGGTTCTTCGCCTGGCTGTTCATTGACCGCATCGCCGGCGACCTTGCCGCCGGGACAACGAGACTACCGGGCATCTGGCTGATCGTGCCCGTCGCCTTCGGCCTCACGCTGCTCGTCATGTGGGAGGCCCTCGTGCAGGGCCTCAATATCAACCACGTCTTGCTGCCGCCGCCTTCGGCGATCTGGGCCCGGCTCAGCGCGCCGGACTCGATCGCCATCCTGTGGAAGGACTTCCAGCAGACCTTCCTCAAGGGTGTGCTGTCGGGCTTCGCGCTCGGCACGCTGTCCGGCCTCGCCGTCGCCATCCTCGTCGATCGGTCGCCGTTCCTAAAGCGCGGCATCTTGCCCATCGGCAATTTCGCCTCCGCGCTTCCCATTGTCGGCATTGCGCCGATCATGGTGATGTGGTTCGGCTACGACTGGCAGTCCAAGGCCGCGGTGATCGTCTGCGTCACCTTTTTCCCCATGCTGATCAATACCTTGGCCGGATTGAATTCGGCGGGACGCATGGAAGGCGACATGATGCGCACCTATGCGGCGAGCTACTGGCAGACCCTGCTGAAACTGCGGCTACCGGCGGCCATGCCCTTTATCTTCAACGCCTTGAAGATCAATTCCACGCTGGCGCTCATCGCCGCGATTGTTGCAGAATTCTTCGGGTCACCCATTGTCGGCATGGGGTTCCGTATATCGACCGGGGTGGGCCGGCTCGATGTCGACATGGTGTGGGCGGAAGTCGCGGTGGCGGCCGTAGCGGGTTCCGCTTCGTATGGACTGATCGCGCTCATCGAACGCGCGGTGACTTTTTGGCATCCGTCCGTCCGTGGTGGCCGGGCGTAACAGGGAAGGTTGGAAATGAACAAACTCATCATGCCGGCACTGGCAGCGGCGTTCGCGCTCGCCAGCGCCACGGGCGCCTTTGCGCTCGACCCCATCAAGCTGCAGATCAAATGGGTCACGCAGTCGCAATTCGCCGGCTACTACGTCGCCAAGGCCAAGGGCTATTACGAAGCTGAAGGTCTCGACGTCACCATCGTGCCCGGCGGCCCGACCACTCCCGTCCCGCAGCAGATGGCCAGTGTCGATGTCGGCGTCGAATGGGCCGGCAACGCGCTGATCGCCCGCGAGAAGGGCATCAAGATGGTCAACATCGCGCAGCCGTTCCGCAACGGCGGCCTCGAACTGATCTGCCCCAAGGATGGTCCGATCAAGACCGAGGCGGACTTCCCCGGCCATACGCTGGGCAGCTGGTTCTACGGCAACGAAGTGCCGTTCTTCGCCTGGATGCACAAGCTCGGCTACTCGACCGAAGGCGGCCCGGACGGCGTGACCGTCCTGCAGCAGAACTTCGACGTCTCCGCCCTTGTTCAGAAGCAGGCCGACTGCATCTCCGTCATGACCTACAACGAGCTCGGCCAGGCGGCCGATGCCGGCTTCACCGCCGACAAGATCATCCAGTTCAACTATTCGGACATGGGCAATGCCCTGCTCGAGGATGGTCTCTATGTGCTTGAGGAGCGGCTCGCCGATCCCAAGTTCAAGGAAGACATGGTCAAGTTCGTCCGCGCCTCGATGAAGGGCTGGGACTATGCTCTCGCCAATCCGGATGAGGCCGCGCAGATCGTCGTCGATGCCGACGATACCGGCGCCGCCACCCTCGCCCACGAGCGCTACATGGTCGGCGAAGTTGCCAAGCTCATGGCCGGTGCCAACGGTGTGCTCGACAAGGCCACCTGGGATCGCACGGTGCAGGCGCTGATGGACCAGAAGGTGCTGACGGCTGCGCCGGATGCGGGCGCGTACACCACCGAGATCACCGACGCGCTCTAGGGCGCGTCGCTGGACGATTGATTTGAGGAGGCGGGGCTGGTCCCCGCCTCTTTCAATTTGGTCCACCCGGCGCCGGTCTTGGGTGACGTCTTGGGCCCGCCATCGTGGCTCTCCAGCTTGCCCCCCGCCACCGGCGTCGTGGCTGCCGGCGGTGCCGAACGCGCCGCGACGAGCCGCAGCGTCTCCACCCGCAATTGCAGCGTCACTGGTTCCTTGTTGGTCCCCGGCGGGCCGGTGCGCGGCACCTTGAGCCTTATGTCCACTCCGCCTTCTGAATTGGCGGCAACCACCTCGCGTGGGATGACGAAGCTGGTGAACAGCGGCTTGCTGTCGCGCAGCACGTAGCTGCCGATATCCGTGCCGTTCGCCTCGACGAAGATCTTGCGTGGCGGATCGTCCTTGTTGACTGTGGCGCTGGTGGTCAGCGTGAACAGCAGGTCGTCATCGGGCACGGTGAAGCGAAACTTCAGGATGCCGTAGTCGCCGAAGCTGCGCAGCCCCTGCGCATTGGCGGCCATCAGCCCGCACGAGCGCAGCGTGTCGCGCGCAAAACCGTTGCGGCCGGGCGTGAAAGCCACCGGTTCGCCCAGCGGGTAGTAGCCGGTGGCAATGGTGTCGGCACGCGGATAGCAGGACGACGTGCGGTCGATGTAGTAGGCGCGATAGTCGTCGGCCACCGTCGGGTGCAGCGCTAGCCATGCGACCCCGAGCTCGAACAGGCCGAACAGCGCGACGAAGATCAGGTGCCAGGCACGCGGCCGGTAAAGCGGCATCGTCACCATCACATCATGTAGTACGAGCGGCCGATCCAGGTTTGGACCAGCAGCACGTCGAGGATGAGCAGGGCGGGCAACACCAGGTAGTAGAGCCACTTCCAGTGCGCCAGCATCATCGCGGCCACCACCAGCAGCGGGCCCAGCCCGGCGACGAACCGCACCATAGAGTAGGTGTTGGTGGAAAGCGGCAGCAGCACGCCACCGAGGCAAAACAGCGCCATCGCCCATTGCCGCCGCCACGCCAGCACCCCCGACAGGACCATGCCGAGGATCGCCGCGATGCCGAAAGCCAGGTCCGTGCCCACGCCGTTGAATGTGAAGCCCGGCTTGAACTGCTGCGTCAGCGCCAGCCAGAGATTGCCGAACGGGTTCTGGAATGCCCGGCCCCAGGCGCGCTGGATATGGACGAAGGCCAGCGCATCGCCGCCCGGCCCGCCATTGCCCACCGACAAGCCGGTATGGAAGTACATGTAGAGCGCAAAGCAACAGAGGCCCACGGGCACGAGCACGATGGCGAGCATCAGGTCGGTGCGCCGCCACAACGTCCTGAAGAAACCGCTCACCTTGCCGCCGTCGCGCACATGATCCTGCAAGGCCTGGATGAACAAAGCCGCGGCGAACAGCAGGCCGGTGGAGCGCGTCGCCGACATCAGCGCGCCGGTGACGCCCGCCGTCACATAGTCGCGCTGCTTCAGCAGCACGAACCCCGCCATGGTGAACAGCAGGAACAGGCTCTCGGTATAGGGCGTGGTGAAATAGAACGAGAGCGGCCCGAGAAAGAGGAAGAAGCAGAACAGGAAATAGGCGCGCTTCCGACTTTCACCGTTGTCGAACAATGGCCACGAGACGATGGCTGCTGCGACGCTCAGCAGGTTGCCCAGCACCGACCCGGCGATCAGCACCGAGGTGTTGCTGAGTTTGCTGAGTGCCCAACTCAGGATCGAAAACACCGGGAAGAACGCCCAGTTGTTGGCGTCCCCCTTGTCGAAGCCCGCCGGCCGGCCCTCGTAGCCGTTGAGCGACAGCCGCTCATAGGCGTTGCAGTCATAGACGCACATCGCCCGCAAATATTCCCCGAAGCCCCAGTTGCTGGAACTGCGGACATACACCGCGTAGCGCAGGAGTACGCCGATCGCCATCAGGTAGAACGGGAGGAGGATGTAGTCCGGAATGTGCCAGCGCCGCCTCCCCTCGGGGGCGCTTTCAGCCAGCATTTCCGTCATGCGCAAGGCTCCAAGGTGACGCTCAGCCCTCTATAGCCCAGCCTTCGAGCACTTTGAAGAAAGAGCCGTGGCGGCTTTTTGGTTGCGTTGCGGGAGACGAACAGCCGTCCGCTGTCCAAGCTGCACAAAGTTTGTGCGTGGCACGCAACCAAACGGTGGGTTTGACGCTTTTGTGAGTCTCAACAATGCGTCGAAAAGGCGTCAACAAATGAACGGTATCATCTATCTCGTCGGTCTGGTCGTTGTGGTCCTGGCCATCCTTTCCTTCTTTGGCCTGCGCTGAGTGGCGCGGGAGGAGATCATGGCAATGTCCGACCTTACAGTCGTCGCTGCGAACCCCGCAGCGACCGTAGAACATCATTCCTATGTCGATTGGCCGGCGATCTTTGCCGGTATCGCCTTGGCGGCGGCCATTTCGGTGGTCCTGCTCGCCTTCGGCTCGGCAATCGGCCTCACCTTCCTTGACTTCCGCAAGCTCAACGGCACCGCGCCGATCTGGGCAGCCATCGCGGCCGCAAGCTGGCTGCTCTGGGTGGAAGTCTCGAGCTTCATGGCCGGTGGTTATCTCACTGGCCGCCTGCGCCGCCGCTTCCATGATGCGTCGGAGCATGAATCGACGGTGCGCGACGGCGCACATGGGCTGCTCGTCTGGGCCGGTGCGCTCGTCCTTGGCGCCGTCATTGCCACTGGCGGCGTCGGTGCCGCGCTCAACGCGGTTGGCTCTGCTGCCGCCACGGCTACCACTGCCGCTGCGACAATTGCCGATGACGTCCCGGTCGATCCCAACGCCTACTTTGTCGACACGCTGCTGCGTCCCGCATCCGGCACCCCGCCGGTCGCCAATGACGCAGTGCGCAGCGAAGCCGGCCGGATCTTCGCCAATGCGGCAGTTGCGGGCAGCTTGCCTGCCGATGACCGAACCTACTTGGCGCAACTGGTGTCCACCAATACCGGCCTGTCGCCGGAGGAATCGGCGACCCGCGTCGATCAGGTCGTGGCCGCCATGGATGCCGCTAAGGCCCAGGCGGCCCAGCTTGCCGAGAATGCGCGGAAAGCCGGCATCATCGCCGCCTTCCTCACCGCGGCCTCGTTCCTCGTCAGCGCCGCCGGCGCCTACTGGGCGGCGTCCATGGGTGGCAAGCATCGCGACGAAGGCACCGTCTTCGCCGATTTCTTCCGTCGCTATTGAAGGAGCACAGTAATGCTTAGAGGCATCGGACTTTGGCTGCTCGGCGTGCCGATCTGGCTGATCATCATCATCGTGTTCTTTGTCCACCGCTGACGCTCGGTGGATGGAAGGGAAGCAGGCGGGAGCAATCCCGCCTCTTCTTTTTTAGCCAGCCGCGCGCTGCGGCTCGACCAGCGGTGCTTCGGGCATCGTGTCGTCCTCGCCATTGTCGAGCAGCAGCCGCAACTGCTCCACCGGCATCGGCCGCGCAATCAGGTAGCCCTGCACTTCCGTATAGCCCGCAGCGTGCACGTTGCGCAGTTGCTCGGGCGTCTCGATACCCTCGGCCGTGGTCGTCATGCCCATGCGCTGGCCGATCTCGGCGATCGATCGCACAATGGCATGCGCTCCGCGTGCGGTATTGAGCGCGCGGACAAACGAGCCGTCGATCTTGATCTTGTCGAATGGGTAGCTCAGTAGATAGCTCAGTGCGGAATAGCCGGTTCCGAAATCGTCGAGCGCGATCTTGACGCCCAGCGCATGCAATTGCCTCAGCGCATCGAGATTGGCGGCACTGTTTTCGAGGAACAGCGATTCCGTGATCTCGATCTCCACCCGGTCCGGCGCAATGCCGGTTGTCGCGAGTGCATTCATCACGATGGGAACGATGTTGCCCCGCTGGAATTGCGCCGACGACACGTTGATCGCAACGCGCAACCGGTCCGGCCAGCTTGCAGCCTCGCGCAGCGCCTCGCGGATCACCCATTCGCCGATCGGCACGATCAGCCCGGTTTCTTCCGCTACCGGTATGAAGCGCGATGGTGGCATGAGATCTGAAGCGCCGCGCCGCCAGCGCAGCAGTGCCTCGAAACCGGCAAAGGCCTGAGTCTTGAGGCTGAGGATCGGCTGATAGTGCAGCTCGAACTCCCCACGCTCGAGCGCCAGCGCGAGGTCCTGCTCAAGCTGCAGGCGCTCGATCAGTGCCCGCCCGAGCGCCGGCTCATAGAAGCGATGCCCGCCGCGTGCATTGGCCTTGGCGGCATAGAGCGCGAGATCGGCATTCTTCAGCAGTTGATCGGGACGGGCACCGTCGCCGGGTGCAACGGCGATGCCGATCGACAGCGCAAGATCGCACAGCTGTCCACCCGTCGTGAACGGTGCCCCGCCGACAATGGTGATCTCCTGCGCCAGTGTCTCTGCATTGCGCGCCCCCGCTCCGGGACGCAGCACCACAGCGAATTCGTCGCCGCCCATGCGGCCGACGAGGCCCTGTTCGCCGACGACGCGCAGCAGCCGTTCCGCGACCTGCTTCAGCACGTCGTCGCCGCTCTGGTGGCCCAGCGTGTCGTTGATGGTCTTGAAGCCGTCGAGATCGATGAACAGCAGCGCGAAAGCGCCGACGCCATCGGCCATGGCGAAATTCTCGGCGATCTGCCGCTGCAGCATGTGCCGGTTGGGCAGGCCTGTCAGCGCGTCGTGATAGGCGAGGTGGGCCAACTCGTCCTGCAGCGCGCTGAGCTCGGTGATGTCCTTGTGCGTCGACACCCAGCCGCCGCCCTTCAGCGGCTGGTGCGTCACCGAAACCACCATCCCGGAATTGAGCTTGAGGATACCCGTCGACGGTTCGGCCCGCGCGATCATATCGACGCGATCCTGAACATAACGCGGCCCGTCATTGCCCACATAGGTATTGGAAGCGACGCGGCCCTCGAGGATCGCACGGAAGCTGGTGCCGATCTTTCCGTAACGCCGCGGCAGTTTGTAGATCTCGAGGAACTGCCGGTTGCAGGTTACGAGACGCTGCTCGCCATCGTACATCGACAGCCCGTGCGACATGTTCTCGAGTGCCGCTGCGAAGCGCGCATTCTGCTGTTTGAGGGCGCGCTTGCTGTCGCGCAACTCGCGCGTGCGGCGAGCGATCTCGGCTTCGAGCCCGCTCAGCGGTGTATCGGATGCGTCCGCCATTATCGCGCTGGCGCCGCGCAGGCGGGCGTCGGGATGGCGGCGGTACTCACAGACTGGCCCCAATCCGCCGGATTTCCGGCAGTTACAACGGAAAACCTAGTCTATCCGCCGTAAAGATTGGGTTTAGCGGGACGCCGCAATCAGCCGACGGAAGGCGGCTCCCCGGTGGGCGCGTCCGGCGAGCCGGGGCCGCGCAGCATCCCGGCATATTGCCCCGGGCTCGAGTTCGGGATCTCGAAAGCCTCGAGCCGCTTGCGATAAAAATCCACCGGACCCGGATCGCCGATCACCGCATAGGCATAGCCCGCCTCGCGCATGCCCCGGAGCGTCGCGATCAGCAGCGCCTCGCCGATCCCCTGGCCGCGCGCCGCTTCATCGACCCCTGTCGGTCCGAAAAAGCCGCGGGCCGATGTGTCGTAGCAGGCAAAACCGAGCAGCGTGCCGTCCTTGACCGCGATCCAAACCGTTACCGGCATCCGCCCGAGGCCGATCGCCGCTTCCGACACCCAATGCTGGGAGAAGTGCTTGCCGATCCAGTCGAGCACGATGTTGCGCTCCGGGCCGATGGCGCGGCGAACCACAATTCCTGCATTCTGGACCCGGGCTTCGGCCTCGAACACGGGCAGGTCGTAAAGGCGAACGAGGAGGTCGGTCATGGCACTTTCCTATTGGCTCCGCCCGCGCGCTGCAACGGCGATGGTCTCGGTGACAGTGTCGCCCGCCACCAGGTTCACCGCATCGAACAGGTTGGTCACCACGCAGACATGGTTGGGGATGATCCGCAGCCGGTCGCCGACGCGCGGCATGTCCGACGGCTCGTCGAGCTCGATCACGCCGTGCTCCTCCGACAGCGCCTTGACGATGACAGTCTCGTTGCCCTGCACCGCGCCATGCCCGGTCAGCCCCAGCAGGTCGCTCGACAGCGCCTTGGACCCAGCATCGATGACGATCCGCGTCGCGGTGGGCCGCGACACCACCGTCGCCAGCACTGTGACGGCACAATCGCTCCACTCCGCCGCACCGAACGCCACCTGCGAGCGATCGAAATACACATAGGTCCCCGGCCGCCGCTCGGTGACCACAGCATCAGGCCCGTGCCACATGTCCGGGCTGTTGCCCGCGGTCACCACGGGCACGGCAATGCCGGCCTCCTCGATCAGCGTTTTCGCGTCGCCGAGCCAGCGGTCGGCCTCGGCGTATTTGCGCATTGCGGGATAGGTCATCAGCCCGCCGAACCGGAGGCCCGGCGACATTGCGATGTGCCGCGCCAGCGCCAGCGCCTGCGCCGGAGACTGCACGCCGCAACGCCCGCCGCCGGTATCGCACTCGACCAGCACCGTGAGCGGCCTGCCGCCATCGCCGAACGCCGCGGCATAGCCCGACACGGTGTCCGGGCTGTCGGCGGTGACAGACAGCGTCACGCGCGCGTTGAGCGCCTTCAGCCGCGCCAGCTTGTTCGCACCCACGATGTTGTAGGGGATGAAGATGTCGTAGATCCCGGCATCCGCCATCACCTCGGCTTCGCCGATCTTTTGTGCCGTGATCCCCGCCGCGCCAAGCTCCACCTGGCGCGCCGCGAAGCGCGGGATCTTGTGTGTCTTGATGTGCGGCCGCAGCCGGTAGCCGTTGGCATCGGCGTGTTGCTGAGCGCGCACCAGGTTGGCCTCCATGCGCGCTGCGTCCACCAGCACACACGGCGTGTCGAGATCGTTGATTGTTTTCATCTTTTTGTTTCTCATCCCACCGCGCCAGCGCAAAACGTCCCGGACGCCGGCCATACATCGCCCCGCCGTCCGCGCAAACGCAAGAGGGGCCGCCGGGGACCCGCGTCGAGGCCGCCCGCACCCCTTCCAAATCCCGCCTCCTCCGGCTACGGCTTGCCCACAACAAGAATAGTGGAGGCCGTCATGCCCAACCCAGTCGATGCCCGGAAACTGCAGAAGCTCGCCGAAGTCGCCATCCATGTCGGCCTCGGCCTCAGGGAGGGGCAGGACCTCTACCTCACCTCGCCGATCAGCGCGCTGCCGCTGGCCCGGCTGATCACCGCCGAGGCCTACAAGGCCGGCGCCGGGCTGGTGACGACCTTCTATTCCGACGAGGAGGCAACGCTGGCGCGCTATCGCCATGGGTCGGACGAGAGCTTCGACAAGGCGGCCGGCTGGCTCTACGAGGGCGTGGCCAAAGCCTTCGACAACAACACGGCGCGTCTCGCCATCGCCGGCGACAATCCGATGCTGCTCGCCAACGAGGACACCGCCAAGGTCGGCCGCGCCAACAAGGCGCTGTCGATGGCCTATCGTCCGGCGCTGGAAAAGATCGCCAATTTCGACATCAACTGGACCATCGTGCCCTATCCCGGTGCCAGCTGGGCCAAGCTGGTCTTCCCCGACGTCGGCGAAGACGAAGCGGTGCAACGGCTCGCCGACGCGATCTTTGCCGCTACGCGCATCGATCGGCCCGACCCGGTCGCCGCCTGGCGCGAGCACAATGCGCGGCTCGCCGAGCGTTGCGACTGGCTCAACGGCAGGCGCTTCTCCGCCCTAAAATACAAGGGTCCGGGCACCGACCTGACCCTCGGCCTCGCCGATAACCACGCCTGGATGGGCGGCGCCAATGCGAGCAAAAACGGCATCGTGTGCAATGCCAACATGCCCACCGAGGAAGTGTTCACCACGCCGCATCGCATGAAGGTGGATGGCGTGGTGCGCTCCACCAAGCCGCTCTCGCACAATGGCTCGATGATCGAAGACATCGCGGTGCGCTTCGAAGCCGGCAAGATCGTCGATGTGAAGGCGAGCAAGGGCCTCGATGTCATCACCAAGGCGATGGACACCGACGAAGGCGGCCGACGTCTCGGCGAAGTCGCCCTGGTGCCCCACTCGTCGCCCATCTCTGCAAGCGGAATCCTGTTCTACAATACGCTCTTCGACGAGAACGCGGCGAGCCACATCGCACTCGGACAGTGCTATTCGGAGTGCTTCGTCGACGGCAAGACCGTGACCCCCGAAGAGGTTGAAAAGCGTGGCGGCAACAAGAGCTTCATCCACATCGACTGGATGATTGGCTCGGACCAGATCGACATCGACGGAGTCGGCGCCGATGGATCGCTGACGCCGGTGATGCGCAAGGGCGAGTGGGCCTAAGTCTCACCGCGACGGAGGGAGTAGGCAATGGCCCTGACGCTGCAGCAGCGGCTCGAGCGGATCAAGGTCCGCCAGCGCGAACTGGCCTACTGGCGCGCCCGCGAAGCCGTGCCGGTAACCGGCTGGACCTTCGAGGGCGCGCCCATAGCCATCGGGGCGCCCTGGCCGCATCGCGACGGTGTCGTGCATTTCGCCGCCAGCGCCGAAGTGCCCGCACACTGGCCTATCGAAGAGGCCCGCCTGCTGCTCGATGTCGGCGGCGAGAGTCTGCTGACCTTGTCCTATCCCAATCGCGACAGCCAGAGCTTCGGCCTCGACCCCTATCATCGCGAGTTCCCGCTCAAGGGGCGGCAATTCGCCATTGCCACTGAGACCACGGCACGCGAGCCCTTCGGCGTGCCGGTCCGTGCGCCGCGTCTCAATCGCGCCAGCCTGCAATGGATCGACTGGCCGGTGCATCGGCTGGCCCTGCTGCTGCAACAGGTGGCCGAAACCTGCGCAACGCTTGGCAATCATGAAGTCGTGCCACACCTCATCAGCGCGGCGGAGGATGCGCAGCGCAGCCTCGACTGGCCATCGGGCACGGCCGACTACATTGCGCGCATGGCGCCGTCGCCGGGACAACAAAGCATCTGGGAACTGCCGCCGGTCATCGACAATCCCGCTGGCCTCAACCAGTCACAGCGCCAGACTGTGATCGAAGCTTACGACGCTCTCGCTGACGCGTTGAAGGGCCTGCAGAAACGCTATCCGCCCGAAGGCAAGCTCGCGCTCTCGGGCCACGCCCACATCGATCTCGCCTGGCTCTGGCCCTATGCCGAGACGCGGCGGAAGATGCGACGCACGTTCCACACCGCCCTCTCCCTGATGGAGCAGTCGGCCGATTACCGCTTCAACCAGTCGACGGCGCATTACTATGCGCGGATGGAGCAGGACGACCCCGCCGTTCTCGACAAGATCAAGGCGCGGGTCAAATCCGGCCAGTGGGAAGTCCTCGGCGGCATGTGGGTCGAGCCCGACACCAACATGCCGACCGGTGAAAGCCTGGTGCGCCAGATTCTGTACGGCCAGCGCTATTTCGAAAAGCACTTCGGCGCGCGACACACCGTCTGCTGGCTGCCCGATTGCTTCGGGTTTTCAGGGGCGCTTCCGCAATTGTTGCGGCAGGGCGGCATCGAGAACTTCTTTACCATCAAGGTGAACTGGAGCGAGACGAACAAGATTCCAGCCGACTTGTTCTGGTGGGAGGGTCTCGACGGCAGCCGCGTGCTTACCCACACCTTCGACAACCCGCTCGGCGGCTATAACGGCATGTTGCAGCCGGATGCCTTCGTGCCCACTTGGCGCAACTTCAAGGGCAAGACGTTGCATGACACGTCGCTCCTCGCCATCGGCTATGGTGACGGCGGTGGTGGCACAACGCCCGAAATGATCGAGCGCGAAGAGCAACTGCGCAACTTCCCCGCCATTCCTGCGGCGCACTGGGGCAAGGTCGCCGACTATTTCGCTGATGCGCAACAGGTCGCTCTCGAAAAGGATCTGCCGGTCTGGAGCGGCGAAATCTATCTCGAATTGCACCGCGCCACGCTCACCACGCAGTCCGGCGTGAAGCGGCTGCACCGCCAGGCGGAGCGTGCGCTGATCACCGCCGAAACCTTGGCATCGCTCGCCCACCTCATGGGTGGCGCCTATCCGCAATCGCTCGAGCCGCTCTGGCGCGTCGTGCTCAAGAACGAGTTCCACGACATTCTCCCCGGCTCCTCCATCCGCGAGGTCTATCAGGACGCCGAGCGGGAACTGGACGAAATCATCGCCGCCGCTAGAACGGCGCAGGACGCGGCAATGAACGCCATCGCGGCGCAGATGCCCAAGAATGCGTCCGCCGGTCCCGGCTATCTGGTGGTCAATCCCTCGCTCGATAAGCGCTACCTCAGCGTGACGGCGCGCACGGGCGAGCCCTTTGCCAGCTGGGATGTCCTTGAGGGTCTCGGCGCAACGGTCTTTCCTGAATTGGCGCTCCAGGTGGCATCGCCGCTCTCGGTGAGCCCCACTCATCTCGAAAACGGAAAACTCCGCGCCGAGATCGGCAAGGACGGCACGCTCACCAGTCTCGTCCTCAAGCACGACGGGCAGGGGAGTCGCGAGGCGCTGGCGGGTGCCGGCAACCAGCTCTGGGCCTATCCGGTCGACAAACCGCGCAACTGGGACGCGTGGGATGTCGAGGACGACTACGCTGCCCGCGGCGAGCAGATCACCGAAGTCGAAAGCATCGAGGTCGTCGAGAATACCCCGCACCGCGTCGGCGTCCGAGTGGTTCGCAAATACCGCGCCTCGACCATCATGCAGACCTACAGGCTCTCGTCCAACTCCATCCGCCTCGACATCGAAACCGAACTCGATTGGCACGATCGCCGCGTCTTCCTGCGCACCCTGACGCCGGTTGCGGTGCGCAACCGCGAGGCGACTTTCGAATGTGCCTATGGCGTGGTGAAACGCCCGACCCACCACAACACATCGTGGGACCAGGCAATGTACGAAGCCGCAGCGCATCGCTTCATCGATCTCAGCGAGACCGGCTTTGGCGTCGCGCTGCTCAACAATGCCAAATACGGCCATTCCCTGCGCGGCAACGTTCTCGGCATGAGCCTTCTCCGCTCACCCATCTATCCCGACCCGCTCGCCGATGAGGGCAAGCAGAGCTTCACTTACGCCCTGATGCCGCATGTCGGCGACTGGCACGAGGCGCGGGTGCGCGAGGAGGCCGAGGACCTGAACCAGCCCTTGCTGGTCCTTCCCGTCGGGGGTCTTGCCGCAAACCGCACATTGCCGGCCTTGCGAGTGTCGGGCGGCGCCTTGTCGGGCCTCAAATCCGCCGAGGACGGCGACGGCCTCATCCTCCGCATCTACGAACCCGCCGGCGGCCGCCAGACTGTTGAGGTCGTAGCCGAAGGCTGGACTGCGACGCCCGTGAACATCATGGAGGAAGCGCAGCCCAGCCGCGATCCTGAATTGTTGATGCCCTTCGAGGTCCGCAGCTGGCGCCTGAGGCGAACCTGATTTAGCCCTCGACAGGCGTGTCGCCCGGCAGGCCCCATTCCGACCACGACCCGTCATAGACGGCCACGTCGTCCTTGCCCGTCAGGTGCAGCGCGAAAGCCAGTGCCGCCGCAGTGACGCCCGAGCCGCAGCTCGTCGCCACCGGCCGCGCCAGGTCGACACCTGCCGACTGGAACAGTGTTCTGAGTTCGGCGTCCGGCTTGATCATGCCCGTATCGGAATCGGTGAGCATCGATGACGGCACGCTGGCACTGCCGGGGATGTGTCCGCCCCGCAGGCCGGCCCGCGGCTCCGGATCGATCCCGGCAAAGCGCCCGGCGGGGCGCGCGTCGACGACCTGTTCGGTCCTCGATTGCAGGTTCGCCAGCATGTCCGCTCGTGTCCGCAGCATCTGCGGCTGGAAGTGCGGCGTGAATGTCGCTGGCTGTCGTGCCGGCACATCAGTGCTCACCGGCCGCCCCTCGGCCCGCCATTTCCGCAGCCCGCCGTCCAGCACGATGACCCTCTCATGGCCCATGATGCGGAATGTCCACCACACGCGCCCCGCCGACATCAGTCCGGGCGCGTCATAAGCGACGACCAGAGTGTCGTTCGAGATCCCCAGGTTCCCCACGATCCGTGCAAACTCCTCCGGCGAGGGGAGCATGTGCGGCAGATCGGTCGATTGGTCGGCGATCGCATCGATATCGAAGAAGGTCGCACCGGGGATATGACCCGCAGCATAGTCCTGTGCGCCGGTCGTGGGCGCGCCGGGCAGTTTGAAGGTCGCATCGAGGAGCACCATGCCGGGATCGTCGAGATGCTCGGCGAGCCACCCCGTGCTGGCCAGTGACGAATTCCTGCGGTGTTTCATAGGTCTTCCAGAAGATCGAGCTGGGTCGGCGGCGGCGGTGGCGGCGGGCGCTCCGCTTCTTCGATGAGCGCGAGCATCCGTTCAACCGAATTTTCGAGCAAGGCCAAATCCTGCGGCCGGCTGAGACGATGATCCCCGTCCGGAACCAGCGTCAGTTGCACCGGATCGGTCAGCAGGTGCTGCACCAGTTTCATTGCATGCTCGCGCGGCACGTCACGGTCCCGCTCGCCCTGCAAGATGATGACCGGGCAGCCGGTGACGATGCCCTTGCCAAAGAGCAGGTGCTTCGCGCCATCGTCGATGAACGCCTGGCTGATCCGGTATGGTGCTCCGTAATCGGATGCCTCCTCGACGTATCCGTCCCGCTTCATCGCCTTCCTCTGCTTGGCCGTGAAACCGGCCTGCATGAGTTCATGAGTCATGTCAGCGGCAGGCGCGACCAGGATCAGCCCTTTGATCCGCGACCCGCCCCGTGCCCGAAGCGCCCGGATCAACAGCAGCGCCAGCCAGCCGCCCATCGAGGAGCCGACGACGATCTGTCCGCCCTCGGTGGTGTCGAACGCCGCCAGCGCCTCGGCCAGCCAGCGGGAGATGCTGCCGTCGTCGAAGGCGCCGCCGGACTGGCCATGGTCGGAATAGTCGAAGCGGGTCACCGCGTGTCCGCTGCGTTCGCCCCAGGCGTCGAGTGCCTGTGCCTTCGACCCCGTCATTTCCGACCGGTAGCCGCCCAGCCAGAACAGTCCGGGCTCTTTGCCCGGGCGGCGGAGCAGGGCGATTTGCCTCCCATCAACGTCGATAAACTCGGTCAAATCGGCCGCTCCACGCAACTTCGCCACAGCAACAGGCATTTCGGTAACGCCGCCACCGGATGCAATTGACTTATCGGCGCCGAATAACGATTTTAGCCGCGCTTCCGAGCATTCCCGTCAATCGCAGAAGGACCTCTGCCATTCGCCGACCCATGAGACCAGTAGCGCCCCAGAAGGATGGGCCGCTTTCCAATGAGGATATCGCCTCCCCCGAAGTTCAGCTGATCGACGCCGAAGGCGTCAACCAAGGCGCGGTCAAGACGCGCGACGCCATCGCCCAGGCGCAGGAACTCGGACTGGACCTCGTCATCATTGCCGCCAATTCCACCCCGCCCGTCGCCAAGATGCTCGATCTTGGCCGCTTCAAATATGCTGCGC
>JBEBHC010000126.1:0-9212 GCA_040081185.1 Devosia sp.
GCTTCCTGCCGATCGTCTTTTCGATCAGTCGCGCCAGTTCAGCAGTCGTTGCAATCGGTCGATCGGCCCGCGCCGCGACGATCGAACTGGCAATCCGGCGCGACTTGCGCTCCTCGCCATAGGCAAAAAGCAGGTTCGCCAGCTCGTCCTCGGCAAGCGTGTTGACCAGGTCGGCGGCGCTATCACCCTCACCCGCCATCCGCATATCGAGCGGCCCTTCGCGCATGAACGAGAAACCGCGTTCCGCCTCGTCGAGCTGCATCGACGAAACGCCGATATCGAGCACCACGCCGTCCACCGGACCTTCGGCAAGGTCATCCAGTTCGGCAAAGGCACCGGCTACGAAGCTGAACCGACTCTTGAATTCCGCTTTGAGCGTGTCGGCAAACGGCACCACGGAGGGGTCGCGGTCTATCGCGATCACGGATGCCCCTGCCTCGAGCAGCGCTCGCGAATAGCCGCCCGCTCCGAATGTGCCGTCGACAATGCGGGCGCCGTTCAGCGGCGCCAGCGCGGCGAGCACTTCGGCGAGCAGCACCGGAACATGCGGAGCATGGTCTGCGCTCGCTTCCGGCCTTGTCATGAAACGCAACTCCACCCCGGCTGGGGAGCCGGTACGCTGATCGCCGCAGCTTGTCGGATCGCGATTAAGGAAGCGTTGAGGATGCGCGACCCGGAAGGAAGTGCCAGTTGACCTGTAAGCCGGGTTCTGTAGGGCAGAGATCGCTCCCTGCGTGATGGCCATTCCTCTGAGACACGCGTTACCGCGGGCCTTGGGCAACCAACCCGGATGACTGGCCTCGAAAACCGGCCGACTTGCGTCGCGTCATCCCTATTTGGTCTTGCTCCCGGTGGGGTTTGCCATGCCGGTCCTGTTGCCAGTCCCGCGGTGCGCTCTTACCGCACCCTTTCACCCTTACCCGCCATGAAACGAGTTCATGGCCGGCGGTCTGCTCTCTGTGGCACTTTCCCTGGGGTCGCCCCCGGCGGCCGTTAGCCGTCACCGTATTTCGATGGAGCCCGGACTTTCCTCGCCTTGCGGCGCGGCCACCCGGTCAACTGGTGGGCGCTATTTGCGGCGCGGCGCCGTCTGCGTCAAGCCGCGGGCGGCAGGTGGATGATCTTGTTGTAGGCTTGGTTGATAGCCTGCATGCGGGCCGTCGCGACATCGATCAGCTCTTCCGGCACGCCTTTCGCGATCAGCCGGTCGGGGTGATGCTCGGCCACCAGCAGCCGATAGACCCGCTTCACCTCCGCATTGTCGGCCTCGGCCGTGAGCCCCAGCACCGTATAAGGATCAATGCTGGCATCAAGGAACACATGCTGTGCCGCCAACTGCTCGAACCGCGCATCGTCGAACCCGAAGATGCCGCTGACATTGCGCAGGTAGTCGAGCTCCGCCTCGTGAATCAGGCCGTCCGCCGAGGCGATGAAGAACAGGCTGTCGAGCACATGCTCGAGCGTTTCCGGCTCAGTCTGAAAGAACCGGCCGATCTTTCGCGCATAGGCCTCGTAGCCGGCAACATCCTGCTGAGCGAGACGAAATAGCCGGTCGACATTCTGCTCGATACCCGGTGGGATCTCGACTGTCCGCTGAAATGCCCGCCATTCCGACGCCGTCACGACTCCGTCCGACACCGCCATCTTCGCCGACAGCGCAATCAACGCGAGCGTGAATGCGGCATCCCTGCCGCCTGGGAGCCAACTATCGGGATCGAACGCATTGGCGAGCGAGCCTGCAAGCCCCGTTCGGGAGCTCCACGAGCCGACAAAATCACTTACTCGCTGCCAGACCGAGGTCATCGTGGTCGTTCCATTGCGCGGCGCACAATAGAAGCCAGGCCGAAAATGGGAAGCCGCGTTTTGGCCGCGGCCGCCCGTCGCCTAGAACAGTGAGAAATCGAGCAGCGAGCCGCGATCTTGACGCTGGACGCTGTCGAGGCGCTGGCGGTTGACCTGGGCGTTCGACTCGTTCGGGCCGTCGTTCAGGTAATAGCCATCGGGATCGTATTCAGCGTCTGCGCTCACGTCGACGTCGACGACCGCGCTATCCTCGAACAGCCCCCGCTGGATCAGGAACTCACGGAGGGACTCTGGATCGGAGACATTGGGGTCGTTCTGGATACCGGCCGGCGGACGCGGACCCGTAGAGGCAGTTCGGGTACCTGACGGCATCACGATGATGTCATCGTGACCTTCCGGCTCGATCATCATCGGCTCCCCTACGGAAGCAGGCTGCGCCATGGCCATGTCGGACGGAATGAAGATCGAATCGTCGGATGCCGGCTGCTCGGCCGGCAGCGTCGGGCGCTCGGACACGGGAGTGGGGAACGGCGGCATCTTGGGCGCCGGAGCGATCGACGCGACTTTGGTCTCCGGAGCGACAGGCTCGACGGCGGTGATGGCAGGGGCGGGCTTAACGGGCGTAGGTGTCGAAGTGGCAACGGGCATGGGCGCCAGCGTCAGGCTCGACGTTGCAGGGGGCGCAAGCTCAATGGTTCGCGGCGCCACGACCGGTGCGACGGGCGCGGTTTCCGCCGGCGTGATCGAAGCAGTCTGCAACACATCGGTATCGGAGGTGATGACGGCCGCAGTTTGCGGTTTGCCGCTGAGGTAGTCGGCGGAAGGAACCGCGATGACGAGGGCGAGGCCGGCCCAGGCGAGTCCCCAGGAGAGTTTCGAGTTCAAACGCATGTGCTGCTGCCCTTACGCAAACGCCCCCTCCCCCTGTTGGTTGGAAGCGAAAATGATGGCCACACTGTGAATGGCCGACGCTGACAGAACGCTGACCCGAACCACCTGAACGCGCACTGAACGAGCCCGCCGCATTTGCGCCACGAAGCGGCAGCGCTAGTCCGGCCGGATACCGAGCAGGCGCGCCAGCGCCAGCACGAAGTTGGACCGGTTCAGGGTGTAAAAATGAAACTCCGTGACCCCCTGGTCGACGAGTTCCATCACCTGCTCCGCAGCGACGGCGGAAGCAACGAGCGCATGCGTTTCCGGGTCGTCGTCCAGGCCTTCGAACCGCGCCGCGAGCCACACCGGAATTGATGCGCCGCAACGCGCCGCAAAGCCCGATATCTGCTTGAACGAATGGATCGGCTGGATGCCGGGCACGATGGGAGCGGCAATGCCCGCGGAGGCGGCGCGATCAACGAAACGAAAATAGTCGTCGTTATCAAAAAACATCTGCGTGATGGCGCGCGTGCCGCCGGCATCGATCTTGCGCTTGAGGTTGTCGATATCGGTTTGCCAGTCTGGCGATTGCGGATGCTTTTCGGGATACGCCGCAACCGAGATATCGAAGTCGCCAAGCGCGCGGATACCCGCAATAAGTTCGGCGGCGGAGCGGTACCCCTCCGGGTGAGGCACGAAGGGCTTGCCCACGCCCTCTGGCGGATCGCCGCGCAGCGCAACGATGCGGCTGATCCCCGCCGCCTGGTAGCCGCGAACGACATCGTCCACCTCGGACCGCGAGGCACCGACGCAGGTGAGATGCGCCGCCGCATCGACGCCGGTGGTGGCCTTGATCTCGCGCACCATGCGCAACGTACGCTCGCGCGTCGTCCCGCCGGCACCATAGGTGACGGAAACGAACCGGGGATGGAGCGGCGCCAGCTTGTGCACGCTCTCCCAGAACCTTTCCTCCATCGCATCGGTCTTGGGCGGGAAGAACTCGAAAGACACCTGATGCGGCGGCGCCTTGTCGCCGAACTGGCGGGAAGCGCGGGGCGTGGTAGGAATACTCATCTGGAATCCTGTTCGTCTTTCAACCGCCAGAGGCAGACGGTTAGCCCGCCACTTCCTTTGGCAGGCGGCAGCTTGGTTAGCGTCTTGACCGGGAGACCGGCATTGCGAGCCCAGCCCTGCATCTGCGTCTCCGACAGTCCCAGACGGCGATGGGCGTGGTCGGCGCGGAGAAACTCCATCTCGTGCGGCGCAAAATCGACGATCAGCATCTCGCCGCCTTGCGCCAATGCCCGCCGAGCCGCCTGCAGCATCCGGCCCGGATCGTCGAAATAGTGCAACACCTGGTGGATCACGATCAGATCGGCGAGGCCGACGCTGCCATCGATATCGGCGATGTCTCCCAGGCGGATCTGCGCATGAGCGACGGATTGCTCGGCGAGCTTGGCCCGCGCCACCGCGATCATCTCCCGGCTGGAGTCGATGCCGATGCCTCGCCGATAGTGCCCGGCCAACAGTTCGAGCATGCGGCCGGTGCCGGTGCCGAGATCGATCAGCAGGTCCACCACCCTGCCCTTAACTGCCTTGAGGATCGCCGCCTCGACGGCTTCCTCGGGCACATGCAACTGGCGTAATTCGTCCCAGCGTCCGGCAACCTTGGCGAAGTAGGCCGCGGCCTGCGCCTGCTGCGCAACGTGGATGGCCCCGCGCTTCAGCCGGTCGTGCGAACGTTCGCGATCGTCGCCGTCCAACCGGGTCACCAGCCATCGTCCGAGTTCAGCGGCTTCGTCACTTTCAGCCAGTCGGTAATAGGCCCAGGCTCCTTCGGCATTGCGCGTCACCAGCCCGGCATCGGCCAACAGTTTCAGGTGCCGCGAGACGCGTGGTTGGCTTTGACCGAGGATTTCGGTGAGGTCCTTGACCGAATGCTCGCCCTCGGCGAGCAACGTCAGAAGACGCAGCCGGGTCGTTTCCCCCGCCGCGCGCAATGCCCCTACCAATGTCGCGGCATTCGCCATCTCGACTCCGGGATATAAAGATATCTTTATATGTGTTGCGCCGCGGTGCCAACAAGCAGCCGACAAAAAAGCGGCCCCTTGCGGGGCCGCCACTGAGTTTGGAGGTAGATCAGCTATCAGGCGACGCGATCGTCGACGGCGCTCCGCTTGCGGAACGCGTGATCGCGCCAGAGTTCGAAGATGCCGGTGGCTTCTTCGCGGGTCAGCGCTTCGAAGCGGCGGCGGACATTGGACTTGTCGGCATCGGTGGGCAGGTCGCGCCAGGGCATCGACGACACCATGGCTTCGAACAGGTCGGGCGCCACACCCAGCGCACGGAGCGCTACGGTGACGGCCACGTAGTCCTGCATGGCGAGCCATTTCACGAACACCTCAGGCTGCACCTTGAGCATCACGCTCAGCGCCGCCGCCGTGTGGTGGCCGTAGCCGAAACGGGCGAAGCGGGTGAGCGCACGCTCGTCGAGCTGCTTGCGGTCGTAGAGGGCCTTCACCTGATTGTAGGCGACCTTCCACTCCTGCGCCGAGAAACCGGCACGGTTCCGCATGCGATTGTAGACGACTGCATTGACCTTGCCGGCAGTGACCGGATCGAGCCCGGACACATCGCCGCCAATCGTCTCCAGCACCTTGTCGCCGGCTTCCGCGATTTCGACGCGCAGCGACTTCCAGTCGATGTCGGTGCGGCCGCGCAGATTGGACGCGACGACTTCGTCTTTCTTGGAGAACGCGACGAGCTTCTCGACGGTCTCCTTGCCCAGTTCGGCGCCGGCATTGTTGACCAGGCGCTGGACGGACTGCGTACCGCCGTGGTCGACGATAGCCTCGCCCACCCGATCCGGCACATTGCTGCGGCCGGCAATGGCCACACGATGCGCCTCGGACTGCCTGGAGGCGATTTCGATCAGGTCGTCATCGCTGAGGACGTTGGAAAATTCGAGCAGCGGCGCCGCGACGTCGATCGTGTCGTTGGCGAGTTTCACCACCACATTGCCCGGCGCCCGGTCGAGCGGCGCGAGAAGCTTGGCGACGTGCGAGCGCGCCTCCACTTCAACGAGCTCGGCGAGTTGGCAGAGCACTTCGTCATACTGCGCGACCTGCTCATCGTCACAGCGATCCGAAACATAGGAATACAGCTGGGCCATATTGCGAAACAACTGATCCCGCTCGACGATATTGGCATCCCCGTTGAGGACACGGAACGTCGAGAAGGCCCGCTGGCCATCTTCAAGTTCTTGAGACATCAAACACTCCCCGGCTTCTGCCGCTACAGTCGTAAGAGTGCCAGACCGGGAACAGGGGCGGCTGAAGTCGCCCGACCGCATTTAAGTAAAATTGTATCGATCGCCTCTGCCCCGGAATCCAAGGATTCCGGGGCGTTTAGCAAGTGACCAGGGCGTTCAACCCCTGGAGCGCGGGCACCGCGAACGATCACACGAGGTCGAAACGATCCAGTTCCATCACCTTGGTCCAAGCCTTGGCAAAGTCCTGCACGAACTTCGCTTTCGCGTCGTTGCTGCCATAAACCTCGGCCAACGCACGCAACTGCGAGTGCGAACCGAAGATCAGGTCAGCACGCGTCGCGGTCCAGCGCAGTCCGCTGCTCTTGCGATCGCGGCCCTCGAAGACACCGTCCTTGCCGTCGACACCGGTCCACTTCGTGCTCATGTCGAGCAAGTTGACGAAAAAGTCGTTGCTGAGCTGACCTTTCCGCTTGGTCAGAACGCCGTGCTCAGGCTTGCCGACTTCAAGCACGCGCAGCCCGCCGATCAGAACCGTCATCTCAGGCGCGGACAGGGACAGCAGTTGTGCGCGATCGATCAGATGTTCCTCAGCCGACATGATCGGATCGCGCAGGTAGTTGCGGAAGCCATCGGCTCGCGGCTCGAGGAAAGCGAAGGACTCGATCTCGGTCTGGTCCTGCGACGCGTCCATCCGGCCCGGCGTGAAGCCGACCTTGACCTCCACCCCGGCATCGGTCGCGGCTTTCTCCACGGCCGCGGTGCCGGCGAGCACCACGAGGTCAGCGAGCGACACCTTCTTGCCGGCCGTGGCATTGTCGTTGAACTCGGTCCGGACGGCCTCAAGGCTGGCCAGCACCTTGGCGAGATCGGCCGGCCGATTGACCTCCCAGCCCTTTTGCGGAGCGAGACGGACCCGGCCACCATTGGCACCACCGCGCTTGTCGCTTTCGCGAAAAGTGGAGGCGGATGCCCAAGCTGCCGACGCGAGATCCGCGATGCTGAGGCCCGTCGCCAGTATTTTCGCCTTCAACGATGCGATGTCCGCCTCGTCGATGACCGGATGGTCGAGCGCCGGGATCGGATCCTGCCAGATCATCGGCTCCTTCGGGACCAGTTTGCCGCGATAGAGCTGGAACGGACCCATGTCGCGATGGGTGAGCTTGTACCAGGCCTTGGCGAAGGCCTCGGCGAAGACGGCAGGGCTCTGATGGAAACGACGCGAGATGGCTTCGTATGCAGGGTCGAAGCGCAGCGCGAGATCGGTCGTCAGCATTGTCGGGATGCGCTTCTTGGACTTGTCGAATGGGTCCGGCTGATCGGCTGGAGCATTCTTGGCCTGCCACTGATGCGCACCGGCGGGCGACTTGGTCAGTTCCCACTCGTACTTGAACAGGTTGTCGAAGAACCCGTTGCTCCATTTGGTCGGTGTGGAGGTCCACGTCACCTCGAGACCCGAAGTAATGGTGTGACCCGCCATGCCGGATTCGAAACTCGACGCCCAACCCAGACCCTGCGCCTCGATCGGCGCCGCCTCTGGCTCAAGGCCGACATGCGTCGCCGGACCAGCGCCATGCGTCTTGCCGAATGTATGGCCACCCGCGATCAGTGCCACTGTCTCTTCATCGTTCATCGCCATCCGGCGGAAAGTCTCGCGGATGTCTCGTGCTGCTGCCAGCGGATCGGGCTTGCCGTCCGGTCCTTCCGGGTTGACATAGATGAGCCCCATCTGCACCGCGCCGAGACTACCGGCGAGTTGCCGGTCACCGGAATAGCGGCCCTGCGGATGCGCGCTGTCGGCCAGCCATTTGTCCTCCGCTCCCCAGTTGACCTGCTGCTCAGGCTCCCAGGTATCGGCACGCCCGCCACCGAAGCCCCAAGTCTTGAAACCCATCGACTCGAGCGCAACGTTGCCGGTGAGGATCAGCAGGTCGGCCCAGCTGAGCTTGCTGCCGTACTTCTGCTTGATCGGCCACAGCAGCCGGCGCGCCTTGTCGAGATTGCCGTTGTCGGGCCACGAGTTGAGCGGCGCGAAACGCTGCTGACCGCGCCCCCCGCCGCCGCGCCCGTCTCCCGTGCGGTAGGTGCCCGCGGCATGCCACGCCATGCGGATGAAGAACGGCCCGTAGTGACCGTAGTCCGCCGGCCACCAATCCTGCGTGTCGGTCATCAACGCCTTGAGGTCGGCGATCACCGCGTCGAGGTCGAGGCTCTCGAACGCCTTCACATAGTCAAACCCCGCGCCCATGGGATTGGAGTCCGGCGTGTTCTGCGACAGCACGCTGACATTGACCTGGTTCGGCCACCAGTCGGCATTGTTGCGCCCGCGCGCATGTGGAACCGGGTGCGTGTAGTCGGGCTGGGGCTTTGCGCCTGTCTTCATGTCTTGGGCCATTCGATGCCTCCTGAGTCTTACATTCGGCGAACGGTATGACCGCTCGCTACCGATAACGCCAATTGATTGCGCTACTCGCTGTGATAATTGACACTTATGCCGACGCCTACTCTTCGCCAGCTCCAATATGCCAGGGTTCTCGCGACTGCCGGACATTTTGGACGCGCCGCCGGGCAACTGCACGTCACACAGCCGGCGCTGAGCCAGCAGATCCGCCAGCTCGAGGGGCTATGCGGCACTCCGCTTTTCGACCGGCTTACCGGAGGGGTCAAACTCACGCCATTCGGGGCCGAATTCATTGATCTCGCGCAAAATGTGCTCGATGCAGCCGGGCGCATTTCTCAGTTGATCGAGTCCGACGGTGGACGTCCTGCGCGCCCCCTGCGCTTCGGCTTGATCCCAACCGTCGCGCCTTATTTGCTGCCCGACATATTCCCCGCGCTAAAGCAAGAATTGCCCAGCCTCGATTTTGCGGTCAGCGAGAACCGCACCGAGGCACTGTTGCAAGGCCTCGCCGACGGCAGCATCGACTTCGCTCTCATCGCCACCGACCCCAAACCCGGCGGACCCAAGCTGACAATGGCGCCACTGTTCGAGGACGATTTCGTGCTGGCGACAAGCCGTCGAGAGAAGACCCCCGCTGTCGTACCGCTCACCTCCATCGACACCAACCGCATGCTGCTGCTTGACGAGGGCCACTGCTTCCGCGACCAGGCGCTGGCGGCTTGCGGTCTCAATGCCGGCACGACCCGTACTTTCGCTGCGACGTCGCTTTCGACGATCGTCGAGTTCGTGGTCGTCGCCGTCATCTTCATCGTGATGTTCGGGATCACCTATCTCGGCATCCTCGTCATCACGATCTGGCTCTACCTG
>JBEBHC010000127.1:0-9163 GCA_040081185.1 Devosia sp.
CGCCAAGGCAGCGTCCTGTCCTCCCCCCATTGGGACCGGACTGGCGAACCCTTGGGGCCGTCGCCATCGGCGGTGCCATCCTTGGCACCATCCTGACCTACCTCATGGGCAATCTCATCGCCCTGCCCTCGCGCACTGTCCCGATCGCCGACCCCGCGCCCCGTCTCGCCGCGCAGGAACTGGCGACCACCGATCTCGATACGCGCCTGTCCGCGCTCGAAATCTCCGCCGTCCGCACGCAGCAGAGCCTCGATGCCACGATTATCCAGCTCGATGGCGCAGTGACCGAGCTGCGCCAGTCGATCGCCGACGCGCGCGCCGCCATCCCCGAACCCGTCACTGTCGACCTCAGCGGCATCGAAACTGAACTGCGCACCTTGCGCTCACGCGTCGATGCCTTGGCCGCCGGCGTATCGGGCGACGACGCTGGCGCCATCGCGCAGAGCCTCGAAACCATGGCTGCGAGTCTCGCGGCCATCGGCACACGCGTCGATGGTGTCGATGGACGCCTTGCGGCGATCGACGGCACTGCGGCCTCTTTGCGCACCGATCTCGAAGCGGCGCGCAAGCTGCTCAACGACCACATCGCTCAGGCTCTTCCCACCGAGGTCGGCCCGGCCCTGCGTCTGCCCTTGATCCTGTCGGGTCTCGAAACCGCGTTCGCCTCGGGAGGCCCCTTCAGCCTCGAACTCGATGCTTTGCGTTCGGTGATGCCCAACTTGGCTGTGACCGAGCGGCTCACCCTCGCCGCGCCCGACGGATTAATCCGCCCCGATTCGCTGCAACACAAATTCGAGTCCCTGCTTCCGGACATTCTGGCTGCCCGCTCCGGCAGCAAGGGCAACTGGGGCGAGGATGCTCTCGACTGGCTGAAATCGCTGCTGGCGCTTCGCCCGGCGGCCGACACCGAGGGTGACACACCCGACGCCATCGTTTCACGCCTCGAAGGCGCGATGCAGCGCCGAGACTACAGTGCGGCAGCAACGCTGCTCGCCGCCCTGCCGTCGCAGATGCGTGACGCGGCCGGCACGCTCGGCGCCGACATCGCCTCGCACGCCGATGCCGTCGCCTTGCTCGCCGAGCTGCGGGCCCGCGCCCTCGCCGGAACGGAGCCCGCTCCTTGATCAGGCTCGCCACCTGGATCGTCTTCTCGCTGCTGGTCACCGCCGGCACTGCCTGGCTGTCGAGCCTGCCCGGCACGCTGACGCTCGAACTGCTTGGCTACCGCATGCAGCCGCGGCTCGGCATGGCGGCCTTCATCGTAGCGGCGGCACTCATTGCGGTCATTCTTCTCTGGTCGATCCTCCGCCGCATCATCAACGCACCCGCCTATTTCGCCCGGCTGGCTCGCGATCGCCGCCGCGATGCCGGCATTGCAGCGCTGTCCGATGGCTTCATCGCGCTGCAGGCAGGCGACCCCGGTCGCGCTCGCGTGCTGGCCCGCGAGGCCCGCAGCAATCTGCCGCGCAACAATGCCGCTCAGCTACTGGAAGCCCGTTCTGATCTGGCACTCGGTGACATGCAGGCCGCCCGCGAACATTACCGCGCGCTGATCTCCAACAAGAAGACCGCCGTCGCCGCTCTCGCCGGACTGTATGAGCAAGCGCGCACCCAGGGCCGCACCGAGGCCGCGCTGAACTTCGCACAAAAGGCCGTTGCGCTCGCGCCACAGACTGGCTGGGCCGCGGCCGCAGTGCTCGAGGATCTGACGCGCCGTGGCCTGTGGGACAGTGCTCTGACGCGCGTCAGCGAGGACGTCGCCGTGAGCCGCGAGGAAAAGACCATCAAGCGCCGCCGCCAGGCGGTGCTCGAAACCGCCCTGGCACGCGAAGCCGAGGCCAACGATCCGCTCGGCGCACTCGACCATGCGCTGATCGCGCTGCGGCTCGTGCCCGATTTCGTTCCAGCCGTGCTGATCGCCGCGCGCGTCCAGGCCAATCGCGGCGAAGCGCGCAAAGCGATGAGCCTCCTGCGTCGCGTCTGGCGCGCCACCTCGCATCCGCATGTCGCTACGCTCTATGCCAACGCCGTGCAGGGCTCGTCCGCCGTCGACCGGCTGAAGCGCTTGCGCGAACTGATCGACGTGCCACCCCCCAATCGGCAGGCGGCGATCGTTCTCGCCCGCGCCGCGGTGGACGCCTACGAATGGGCCCTCGCCCGCAATGCGCTCGCCAATTATTCGGTCGCCGACCCAACCCAGGCCATCTGCCTGCTCATGGCCGAGATCGAGGAAGGCCAGAACGCCGACCAAGGCAAGGCCCGCGAATGGCTGGCCCGCGCCGTCCGCGCCCCGGGCGACCCGGTCTGGACGGCCGATGGCGTCACAGCGGAAGAATGGGAGCCCGTTTCGCCCGTCACCGGCGAACTCGACGCCTTCGAATGGCGCGTCCCGCTCGCCGCTTCGCGCAGTGAACCCATGGCGCCCTCGCCCGCGCAGCCCGCTTTGCCCGCCGCCACGTGACCGTCGCAACCGGGGTTGCGCCCCCGCGGCACCGCCAGTAAAAGACCCCGTCCCGGCGCCCGCGCCCGGCACGCCGCTTTAGCTCAGTTGGTAGAGCACATCATTCGTAATGATGGGGTCAGGTGTTCGAGTCACCTAAGCGGCACCAAAATCATCAGAAAAATCAATGACTTAAATCTACGGACGTGGCGTCCATTTTTGCTAGTACAAGCCGTGTCACCACTGTGTCACAGCCCCGTTTGACCGTTCGTTCTAAGTGTGTCCTTAGGGTTGTTTGAAACGTAGAGGGGCTTTGATGGCAGAGGCGACGTGGGCGGAGGCAATCGCAATCGTGCTAGGCGGCGCTGATGGTGCGCTCCATGCGACTGAGATAGCCGAGCGTGTTTTGGCTCAGGGCCTTAGAACCAACGCCGGGGCAACCCCATCGCAAACGGTGGCAAGCACGATCAGCGAGTCACTGCGGCTAAACCCGAACACTCCATTCCAGCGCGTGGCCCCCGGTCAGTTCACCTTGCGCCAAGCGGGGGCAGCCCCGGAGCCCGCCGCGCAACAGGCGGAAGGTGCGGCGGCAGAGGCGGATGCCATTGCCGAAGCCGGCGCGCTCCAAGCGTTCGGCATGTTCTGGCGTCGAGATGCGGTGATGTGGTCGCGGAGCAAGCCACTCATACTCGGACGGCAAACGCCCGGCGCTGCTGAGGTGGACTTCGCCGATCAGGTTGGCGTCTACCTGCTGCATGATCGTGACCGTGTGATCTATGTGGGACGCGCGGCTGATGCCCTCTACACCCGTATGCGCGCCCATACCTTCGACCGGCTGGCGGGGCGGTGGGACCGCTTCTCGTGGTTCGGGCTTAAAACGGTGGGGCAGGATGGCAAGCTGCGCGACGAAGCGCCCCCGTGGTCGCATGCAGTGGTCATCGAAACGATGGAAGCGCTGCTGATTGAGACGTTGGAGCCGCCACTCAACCGAAAGCGAGGGGACAACTTCGCGGCCGTCGAATACTTACAAGTGGACGATCCCGAGGTGGAGGCCACGCGTCAGAAAGCGCTCCTAGAGGATCTCCTTCGAAGGACAAGAGCATAACCGAGACGATAATCAGTCCGCTGGTGAATGTGGCTCGGGCAGGCCCACTCGCGAAAGGTAGAACGCTACCCTATTTTGGAGATGCTCCCTGTAGGGTGGCACCAAAACCGCCCTTCGTTGCGCGCCGCCCGGCTTGGCTAGCTGTCGATACAACTCAGCGGGGGACACGGTGAAGATGCGCCGGAAGTCGACTAGCATGTCCGGTAGACCCGCGCCGGCCGCATCTGCATTGGCTTCAACGGCCTGTAGGAAATGAAACCGGTCAGACTCGTTCTGGCGCACGCGCTTCCACGGGACACTCGTTAGACCCGCCGCTTCACGAGCCGGCTCGGCATCACCGCACTGCAACATTAGGATTGCCGATAGGCCCGGCCTGCCCGCGGCCCGCTCTTTGTAGTCCCAAAGCAAATCGCAATCTTGAGAGGCGACGATAGCAAGCGGCTGAACCACGGTATCGTATTGGTCAGTGTCGGAGTTCACATCCAGCTGCAACACGCCGGAAAGTATCTCGCCCTGCCGCAAATCATGACCGAGCGTTGAAGCAACGTAGATCGTGACTGGTGGCGCTGGCTGCACCGCAACCTGCGCGATCGCGCCTGCCGGTTGTTGGACGACTCCATTTGCCTGCGGCACCGCGTCATGAAGCGGAACGGCTTCCAGCGGCTGCTGCAATTCCGCCGGCTGCACGGCATGGGGTGCGGGACCTAGTGCGACGGGCTGCCCCGCTGGGGCCGCGCCGATCTGAGCCGGTACTTCGCCAGCTGGTTGCGGGTCTTCGGGGTCTCCGTCAGCAACCATGCCTAATTACCGCTACTCGCCCAATAGGATAGGCGATGCGGTCGACTTCTTACCGGGTGAAGCATGCTTGCGAACCCCGGTCACAGCCTGAGACGCTGCGATAGTGGAAAGCTTCGCCGAGTGCTCCTGGTCCTCCCATGTCGTGACAAGAGTCTCGAACGCCTCCGAAAGATGTCTCTCGTCCAAGCGGCATAGAACGTGAGTGCAGGCCATCGTGAGCCATGCGGTTCGCGGAATGTTGGCTGTGCTGCCCGATGTCATCTCAAAGCTGGCTTTGAACACCGCCGAGTTTGCTGGCCCGTGATGAACACGCGTCATCTCAGCGAACGGGCTTTGGTCCAAGTAGGTCATGTAGCTCGCTGGAGATGGCCCATCGAAATACGCGACCTGCGGTGGTGTTGAATTCTTTGAGAATCGGAAGGACATCGCCAACCTCCGTTTTTTGGTCGGTGTAGACGTCAGTGTCTATCACATAGGGAACACGAGTATCGGGCGTGCTTGGGAAGCCCAGACCGTGCTGCAGGAGTACTCCGAATTTTCTATCCGTAGTGCGAAGTCGAAGTTGCCTACCGGCTTCTTCGAAAATGAATGACCCGTCGGTGTCGTTTCGAAACTCGCCAACGATGCTGTCTCCAAGTAGGCGAGACCACGGCACGTCAGCAGCGCCTATAGAATCTGGTTCTATTCTATTCTGATAGCGTAGCCCTAGTCGCGTGTAAAAGCTGGGCTTGTATGTCTTCTGCAGGGCCTCGATTGCCGGATTGAGAACGTCCAAAAATCTCTCCCACCGGCTGTAGTGATGAGACGTGAGTGCAAGAAAATCGGGCGCTAGCGAAAGGCGCTGCTTTCCGTCTTCGGCTGTGAAATTGTATTGGATTGGCTGTTGGGTCGCATTTCCAAGCATACGGGCTAACTCGGGCGGCAGCCCTGGGACCTGAGGCGCCTGACGTTCAAATAGGGGGAACACCCCACGCACGAGTTCTTGGAAATCGGAAGGCACTTCTGCTTCGATCCGGAGGATCGTGGGGAAACGCAGTTGACACACAACCTCCACGAGCGGGGACTTGTCATAGACAACCCGTTCGGCTGCGGGAAAGATTTGACCCCACGAAATTTCAGACGATGGCATTTGACACGCGGCGGGACTTGAGGCGGATAACCGTTGGCTCACGATGACCATAGATAGTTACGATTGCCTTGTCCGCCAAGGCGCAAAAGCCTACTTCACCTGTCATTCGAAGGGTCTTTCGGACTTCCGCGGCGGCGGGACGAGGGCTTCAACTCAGCGGCCAAGGCCTGCTCGACAAGGTATCTGATCGCTTCGGACCGGTTCGGTGCGAAGATACCTTGCCGGGATCGCCAATCATCGATTTTTGCAATCCACGATGGCGGCGCAACCAGTTGCAGGCGCAGCGTGGGGCCGTTGGGATCAATCCTCGGTGGCATCAAACTCTCTCGCAAGTTCAACGGAACCTAACGAATGCACAGGTGCGCCGCCATAGTGTGTCGTAGTGTGTTACACAACACAACACACATGACACCGCCTCCCTAGTCCATGTCGGGCACTACCCCAGATTGAAACAGCACCGTGGGCTCACCGAAAATGCCCTCGTCGGGCTTGGCCGGGCGGGACCAAGCAATGACCCCCGCATAGCGCGTCGCCATCAGCTTGGCCTCTCGCACGGCGCGCTCCTCCGACTGCATCTCACGGGCATCGAAAGCAGGATGAAGCTCGCCGTCATCACCACGCTCGAAAGCGCAGAGGACAATCAACGTGGTGGACTTCGTCACCGGCAATTGGCCACCCATCAACTCGCCCCGTTGCCGGTCTTCGTGCCGGTCAGGCGATGCACCGCTGCTGGCGCGCCGGCCACGGGCTGCCACAAGAGTAGGTCTGGCCGGCCGGCACCGCACGACGGGCAGTATAGCTGTGCCTTCACCTCGGCGATGTGGGCGATGACATCGAAGTCCTCGCCGAAGGTCAGGAGCAGCATCTCCGAGTCCAGGAATTGGGCGTGGCCGCATGGACCGCAGCTGATGATTAGCCGGCGGCCGTGGGCCACGAATTCGTGCGCTGTGCGCGGGGGTGCTGGTTCTGACATTGGCTGACCCCAGACTCGAAATGGGCGTAGATCATAAGCCGCGAACGAAACGCGAACAAGATCAGGTTTTGAGGGTGTGGGGATTGTGCGAAAAACCCCGGAAACGCGGGACTCATGGATGCGCCGGGCGTATTCTGTTGTCGCCCTGTCATGATCAGGGTGACACAAAGAAGGACGCCCACCATGAGCAAGAGATTTCTTGCGACTTACGACATTCGGCGGCTGCCACCGGCTAGCCACACTGCCTTCCTCGCTTCTGCCGAAAGGCGCGGATGGTTTCACTGGATCGCGGATAGCGCGGGCATCAAATATCGCCTGCCAAACACTACGCTGGATGGCTGGTTTGACAGCTACCCACAGGCGTGGGCGGCATTTCGCGACTCTGCTCTTGAAGCCCAACGCCTCGCCGGTCCCGGCTTCGTCATCGAGAAGTGGATCATTGCCGAACAAAGCGACACCCACTTTGACTCAGATGTGAAGCGCGCTGCCTAACTCGCGAGCCCGCAGCGGTTGCGCTGCGGGCGACTATTTTGAGGCTACGCAATAGGCGCTCTCCCGATCAGGTCCATGGCCGCGACATCGGACGCTAGCGCTTGGCGGAGCCTCAGCAGCACCTTTGCCTCGATCTGCCGGATGCGTTCGCGGGTGACACCCACCAGCTGCCCGGTCTCCTCAAGAGTCAGGCCTCGCACGAGCCGATGGGCCAGCACCTCTCGGTAACGCGGCTTCAACTGGCTGGCCGCGGCTATGATGGCTTCCCGGGCTCGCTCGGTGTCCATCTTGCCCTCCGCCAGCACGTCCGGACGCTGCCCTTCTGGCGCGCGCAGCAAATCGCCCACCGTCAGGTCCTCGCCCAACATCTTTGCCGTGCTCACGATCCGCCGCGACATTGTCATGGTTTCGAGAGCGGCGATCACCTGACCGGGACCGATTGTCCGAATCTCAGAGGCTATCTCGGCCGGAGTCGCATCCCTTCCAAGCAGCTTCCGCAACTTCGTGGACGCTCTATAGACGCGCCCGGAGTTGTTCAGCCCATTGAGCGAAGTGGTGACCACGTCCTGCGCTCGCAGCCGGCCAATCTTCGCCCGATACCAAAGGCCGGCATAGGCCTCCAGCGAAGCGGACACGAAGTCATAGGTCTCCAGAGCACGAATGAAGCCGAGGCCGGCTTCCTGCATGCAGTCGTCTTCGTCCAGCCGCCACTTGTTGGCGTAGCCGCGCGCGTGCCTGAGCATGTGCTTCCAGTAGATCCTGACAAGCCGGTCACGCGCGCGCTCGTCACGCGAGGCCTGCCATCTGCGGATAAGGTCATCCGCGCCGGGCGGGTTAAGGGATTTGGGGGCAGCTTCGGTGGGGGATGTGTGCATTGACCAGTGCTCCAAGCAAGCGTGAGCCGTGGCTGCCCTGAAATGGCATTCCACGAGTTACTCTGGTCAGGCTTGTGATCGCTCCACGCGGCGGCAAAATCAAGGGGTGGGGGCTAGCTCGGCGATGACGTGCTGCACCTCGAACGCCACGAGGGAGCGCAACTGCTCGCCCGTAGCGTGTTCGGCCTGCGATGCGACGCGGCCCGGCAGCGCCAGCACGAGAGACTTGGCCACCGACATTTGCGCCGAGACTGCATCGGCGAAGTCTGCGACCGAGCGCAGTCGCCCCACTGTTAGCGCTCGTTCAATCTCGTCGCGTTCGGCCTGAAGGTTGATGCGCGCGGCAAGCAGCATCGTGGGAGTCATCCGCATCACGTCCGAAAGCGGCTCGTCCCACCATGCGTCCCCATTGGGGGCCTCGTCCCACCAAGCCGGCTCGTCCGGCGCGGAGGCTTCATCGAGCAAGGCGTTGATGATCCCAAGCAACTGCTCGTGCGCCTCGCGGGCAGGAAGGCCAGCGCAGGCTTCGACACGGCCGGGAATCGCGACGATGTGCGCGACAAGCCCGTCTCGGGTTGAGGCCCACGTCGCCGCGGCGTCCTCGGGCGGGATGGTGGCCAGCTTCATGGCCTCCACTTCGTCCCGCAGGGTCTCCACCTGAATACGCAGCCGGCGCGTCCGGGCGGTCACCAGCGCCACGGGCAACACCGGCCCACGCGTGACCAGCTTGGGCAGCAGGTCCGCAACCTTGGCAGCGTCCAGCTTGCCGTTGGGCAGGATGGCCTTGGCAAGCCCGCCGCTGGCGATAGCCTTGCGGACGGTCGACTCGTTGACGCCGTGGCGGCGCGCGGCCTCGCGGCGGCTAATGGCTTCGGGCATGGGACCCTCCATCAGCACCAGCGGCACGGGCGCAGCAACAGCGGCGAGCGAACGCGTTGTGATCTCTACTCCCACGGTAGTCTTTGCGGACGCGGCTCGAAACCGAACCTTGGGGCTGGAGGCAAATCGCGGCTAAGCCGCCCCTTATTGGACTCATGGCTAGGAGGGACCCGTTCGCCGATTGACGAATGATGTTGAGGCACAATGGCATAGGCCACCCAAACGCGGCTTTCCTGTCCGGGCTAACCTGCCAATCCGATTGCAAACAGTTGTTCAGGCTCAATGCACTAACCCTCCGAAACGGGCTGGCCGCTTCCCGTGTCCTTCTACGTTGGGGGGCATGGGGTGCATTGGGGTGCATTCCGGCACCGTCACAAGGTAAAATGCTGTTCTTGTGCCATTTCGCCTAAGAGTAGTGGCTAAATGCCCCCCTATGCACCCCTGGCACCCCATCAAGTGGGCTGCGTCCGCC
>JBEBHC010000128.1:0-9110 GCA_040081185.1 Devosia sp.
GTCCAGCGATGCTTGGCACTTTCCGTCCATGCAGGCATTGTTACCCTCCAACAGCGTCGATTTCCGGGCTAAACCCATGATTCCGCAATTTTCCTTCACCGATCCGCAGACCTGGGTCGGGATTGCCGTTCCAGGCATTTCGGCCGCGATTGTGCTGCTCGTCGGCTTCTGGCTGGCTCGCCCCGCGCAGCGGGCGGTCGTGAAATGGCTGCCCCGTACCGGAACCGGTGCGGTGACCATCGCACCTCTGCTCGGACAGGCCGTGCGCTACGGCATCATATTGTTCGCAGTCGTCACGGCGCTCGGCTTTATCGGGGTCCCGCAGGGCTCGATCCTGGCCGTGCTCGGCGCGGCCAGCCTCGCGGTTGCACTGGCGCTACAGAACACCCTTTCAAACATCGCAGCCGGCATCATGCTGGCGTGGATCCGCCCCATCGCCGTCGGCGAGTACATCACCGGCGACGGCGTCGAGGGCGTCGTGGTGGAGATCGGGCTGTTCGGCACGCGCCTGCGATCGACCAGCGGATTGTTCGTCTTTACGCCCAACAACAAGCTTTGGAACGGCGCTATCACCAACCACAGCCGAGAGCCGCGGCGGCGCATCGACGTCAATGTCACCGTGCCGGATACGGCCAACGTCAACCGCGCCCGACAGGCTCTGTTGCAGATGGCCGAGGCGGACAAGCGTGTATTGAAGGAGCCTGCCCCACTGGTCTTCATAGAAAGTTTCGCGACCAGCACCGTGACGCTCGAGATGCGCGTCTGGGTGCCGACGCCGGACTATCGGCCAGCGCTGCGCGACCTCACCGAGACCGTGAAATTTGGCATCAACCGCCTGCTCGCCGAAGGTGAGGGCGGACGCGCCGAGGTCCGCAAGGTCGAAGATCCCCATGCCGCGCAAATCGGCACGCAGACACCCGAACTCGACAACACGCCGCCGGAAACGGCTCCCGCTACTTCAGGCCCCAAGCTCGAGACCTAGCGCAGCGCGCCGATGACCTCTGCGCTGCCACGCAGCATCATGTTCACGTCACCGCCCACCGCAGCCAGCGTGAACCCGTCGGAGATAAGCTTGCGTGCATACTCGAGATCGAAGAACTGGAAGCCAGCGGCCTTCCCCGTAGCACGGATGGCGCGGAAGGCCGCATCGAATGCCGCCTTCACCTCGGGATGGTCCACCTGCCCCAACAGCCCCATCGTAGCCGCCAGATCGTTGGCGCCGATCAGCAGGGCATCGACGCCGTCGATAGCGCCGGATGCGGGAATGTTCGCCGCAGCCTGCTGCGACTCGATCTGGACGATTACCACGATCTCGTCCGCCGCCTTGGCGAGATAGTCCTTGTTCGTACCGAACCGCCCAGCGCGCGTGCCACCTGCAACGCCGCGGATGCCGGCCGGAGGATAGCGCGTGGCCGCAACCGCGAGCCGCGCTTCCTCGACCGTCTGCACGAACGGGAACATGAACGATCGCGCGCCCGCATCGAGCAGGCGCTTGATCAGCACCGGATCGACCGACGGAACGCGGATGGCGAATTCCGCTTCCCCGCCATGCCGCGCCGCGAGCAAATGCCGCTCCACGGCTTCGATGCCGTAGAGCGAGTGCTCCATGTCGAGCAGCACCCAGTCGAAGCCGCTGCCGGCCGCGATCTCGGTCGCGATGGTGCTGTTGAGGGAAAGCCAGCAGCCGAGAGCAGGCTTGCCCTCGGCCAGAAGCCGCTTGAGCCGATTGGGAGGGGCGGGATGCATCAGCCCGCCGCGCTTTCCATGGCGCCCTGCGCCGACCCGCCACGCTCGATCATCAGCCGGTTCACTGCATTGAGATAGGCCCGCGCCGAGGCGACGAGGGTGTCGGGCTCGGCCGCGTTACCTGACGCGATACGACCGTTGAGCTCGAGCCGCACATGCGCACTAGCCTGCGCGTCGGTGCCACCGGTCACGCCATCCACGGCATAGAGTATGAGGTGAGGAGCGGTGCCCACGGCTTCCTTGATGGCGTTGAAGATGGCATCCACCGATCCGGTGCCGTCATAGTTCACCGACTTCTTCTCGCCGTCGATGGTGATCGTGAGATAGCAGCGGTGCAGGCCACCGGTCTTGCTGACCACTTCCATGTCGACCAGTTTGATCCGATCGTCCACCGAACCCGCTTCGTCGTCGACCAGCGCCACGATGTCGGCGTCGTACACGTGCTTCTTGCGATCGGCGAGATCCTTGAAGCGCTGGAAGGCTTCCTGGAAGGCATTGTCACCCAGCTCGTAGCCGAGTTCGCGCAGCTTGTCCTTGAATGCGGCGCGACCCGAATGCTTGCCCATCACCAGCGTGGTCTCTTTGATACCCACGCTTTCGGGAGTCATGATCTCGTAGGTCTGGGCGTTCTTGAGCATGCCGTCCTGGTGGATGCCGCTCTCGTGCGCGAAAGCATTCTTGCCCACGATGGCCTTGTTGAACTGCACTGGGAAGTTCGCGGCGGCCGAGACAATCCGGCTCGCCCGGCTCAGGTGTGTCGCGTCGATCTCCGTGTCGAACGGCATGGCATCCCCGCGCGTGCGCAGCGCCATCACCACCTCTTCGAGTGCGGCATTGCCTGCCCGCTCGCCTAGCCCGTTGATCGTGCACTCCACCTGACGTGCCCCACCGCGGATGGCTGCCAGCGAGTTAGCAACCGCCAGACCCAGATCGTTGTGGCAGTGGGCCGAGAAGATCACCTTGTCCGCGCCCGGCACCCGCTCGATGATCGAGCGGAACATCGCTTCGTGCTCGGCGGGAATGGCGTAACCCACCGTATCCGGCAGATTGATCGTGGTCGCGCCAGCCTTGATCGCCAGTTCGACGCAGCGCGCCAGATAGTCGATGGGCGTGCGCGTGGCGTCCATGGCGCTCCACTCGACATTGTCGATGAGGTTGCGGGCCTGCGCGACGGTGGTGGAGATGATCTCCAGCACCTGCTCCTCGGTCTTTTTCATCTGATGGGCGAGATGGATCGGCGAGGTGGACACGAAGGTGTGGATGCGCCCGCGCCGTGCATGCCGAACGGCCTCGCCCGCCCGTGCAATGTCGGCCGGAATGGCACGTGCCAGGCCGGCGATCACCGATCGCTTGCTGCGCTTGGCGACTTCGCTCACCGCCTCGAAGTCGCCGTTCGAGGCTATGGGGAAGCCGGCCTCGATAATGTCGACGCCCATGTCGTCGAGCGTTTCGGCAACCTGCAGCTTCTCCTCGAGCGTCATGGTGGCGCCGGGGCTCTGCTCGCCGTCACGCAGGGTCGTATCAAAGATATAGACGCGCTCTTTGTTGGACTTGGTGGTCGCGGTCATTTTGCTTTTCCTGATGCTGCGGCCGGGGCTGAACCCGCACGGCCGGACAATTTCCGTTCGGCTGTTTCGCTATCCCCTGACCACCCGCTCGCAGTGTCGCGAGCCGCCGGTACTCAGGGGCTGATAAGAAGGAGAAGCAGCAGTGCGGGAAGCAGCAGGAGTCCGGCAGCCAGGATCAGCCGGCTCTCACGGGCCTTCTGGTCGGCGGCAGCGATGGCAATGGCGCGCGAGCGCTTCATCGTCGGCAATCCTGTTCAACCGGGATGATGCGCGAATCCTCGCGCTTTTGCAACCCGATGCGACATCAGTCGAACGCCAGAACGGCCGTCGCTATGACCAGGAGGAAGAGCGCCACACCCAGCACGCTGAGCTGCGGACCCCGTTTGGTGGCGGCCATGTCGCCGGATTGGGCGCGCTTGGCGTTGATCCCGGAATAGATGATGTTGCCCAGCATCAGCGCTACCAGCACCATTTTCACGGCGAACCACGGGCCGGGTGACACCCATCCGTACTTGAACCAGAACATCAGCAGGCCGCTGACCAAAAGCAGCGCGAACGCCGCGCGGCCGAGGCTCGACAATTGCGTGATGATGCCGAACAGGACCGGCCGCATCTCCGCCGCGGTAGTCGGGACCTTGGCGCCGATCAGCGGAATGCCGAAGACGGCCGCGCCGCCCACGGCAAGGCTCAACAGGTGAACCCAGAAAAGGAACGGAAGCAGGTAGTCCATATTCATCCCCCCGAACGCCGGCCCGGACCGAGTTTACCGCCGCACAGGCCGGCGCGACAAGCGCAACCGCCGCCTCACGCCCCGAAATCGAGGCTTCCCTGCCCGACGACGACGGCGTGGCCACCCATGCCGGCGTGCTTGAGCGTATCGCCATCCTTGATGATCTGGACTTCGATCCGGCTCGGCCGGCCCATCTCGAACCCCTGGCGAACGACGTATTCCGTCTGCCCGTCGCCCACGTGCCGCGCCAACTCGCCGACCAGCGCCGCAGCCCCGGCTCCGGTCGCAGGATCTTCCGGCAAACCCATCCCGGGAGCAAACATCCGCGCCGCGAAGTCGTTGTCCGGCTCGTCGGGCGTCTCGGTGTAAACATAGACCGACTTGTGGCCGAGCGGGAACACCTCGTCCCAGCCGTGCTTCTGCAGTTGCAGGGAGTTAAGCACATGCGCGTTGCGCACGGGGATGGTGTAGAAAATCACGCCTGCCGAATAGACGCCCGGCTGGTGGAGACCACAGCCGATATCCTCCGGCTCGATGCCCAGCGCCAGCGCCAGCGTCGCCTTGTCGGGCGACTTGCCCACCACCTCCGGCAGGTGCGGAAGCATGAACTTCACATGGCCGGTCCGCCGATCGATGCGATCGATCAGGCAAGTGATCGTTCCAACTTGCTCCTCGAGGCGGATCGCCGATGCTTTGTGCTCGAGGCCCAGCGCCACTGCCGCCCCAACCGTCGGATGGCCGGCGAATGGCAGTTCCACCTCCGGCGTGAATATCCGCAGTGACGCAGTGTTGCGCTCCGGACTGTGCCCGGTGATGAACACCGTCTCGCTGAGGTTGAACTCGGCCGCGATGCGCTGCATCTGGCCGTCGAGCAGCCCTTCAGCTTTCATCACCACTGCGAGTTGGTTGCCGTTCAGCGGCTCCCGGGTGAACACATCGAGCAACAGGTAGTCGAGCTTCATCCTAGGTCAGGCCTTGTCGAGTGCGAGATAGTCGGCGCCCTTGCCGAGCGCGACTGCAATCGCCTCGGGGGCGATCTCGTGGTCATCGCGCTCATGCAATCCGGAGACCGCAACGGTGCCGATGATGCCGAGGCCTCGCAGCACGATCGGGAATGCCCCGCCCGCCAGCGCGTAGTCCTTCGGTTCAAGGCCCCAGCCCGGCTCCAGGGCGCGCGGCTTGTCTCCGCGTTCGAGCACCACGCGATAGCTCGACTTGTGGACGAGCTTCACCAGCTTGGTCTTGCGCTCGACCCAGCTTCGGTTGCCCTCGGTGGCGCCCGCCGTCGCTCCGTAGAATAGCGTGCGGTCCCACAGATAAACTCCGGCTACGATCCCTTTGTCGAACCGCCGCCCGGCCTCACGCGCATAGCTGCCGATGGCGAACGCCACATCCTCGTCGAAGCGGTCGAATACCAGACCCGCTTCCTGCTCGATGACGCGCTTGAGATCGTCTTCCGCCGCCATGATCGACATCCTCCGTGTGGCCGCCTGACTTAGCCTCCGGCACGCGGGCTGTCACGCCTCGCCCGCTTCTGCCGCCGCTTGCCACGCATCGATCAGAGGTTGGCGGCTCGGCGGCTGCCCCGGGAAATTTGGTACATCCGGATCGATCTCGACCCAGGGCACCTTCCGGTCGGTCCAGATATTGCCGATCGGCTTTGCCCAGCTGAGATCGTCCAGCGTACCCGGTTTCATGATGATCAGGTCGGGGGACGACAGCGGCTCGTTCCAGACCTTGGTCCCGCATTGAGCGCAGCCGAGCATTCGAACCGTCCGTCCGGAATCGGCGGCCTTGGCGAAACCCGTCAGCGAACCCTTGGTAAGTTTGACGGTGTCGGCGCGCACCACCATCGACAGTGTGTGCGTCGTGCCGGAGAAGCGCTGGCAGTCCTTGCAGTGGCACGCATAGACGGCGAGAGGCGACGCCTCAAGTTGGTAGCGGACAGCACCACACTGGCACCCGCCTTCGACCGGAAAATCGGGAAGTTTGACGATTTTTGCTTCCTCCTGAGTCATATGACGACTTTGTTCACTTGGCATTCAAACAAGCGACCGTAGAAGCCGCCCCGTAAGCAAGGCGGTTGGTCCGCCATGAGGGAACGAGAAATGAAGCTATTCGATCGATTCGCCCGCCGGGCGGCAAATCGCAAGGCCTACGCCCAGCTCCTGCAGCTCGACGACCACCTGCTGCGCGATATGGGTATCACCCGCTCCGATGTTCTGCAGATGATGGCTGGCCATCGCACTGCGCACACCGTCGGTATCCGCACGCATGAGTAAACCGGCCTGCGCTTCGATAGTGGGCCGCACATATTGAAGGGCTCCGGAATGACCGGAGCCCTTCATGATTCAGGGCGCTCGCGCCTTAGTTCTTGCTCTTGTCGACCAGTGCGCCGGCCTTGATCCACGGCATCATCGCGCGCAGCTTCTCGCCGACTTCCTCGATCTGATGCTCGTCGTTCAGGCGGCGTGTCGCCTTGAAGCGGCTTGAGCCGGCGCGGTATTCCTGCATCCACTCTGCCGTGAACTTGCCGGACTGGATGTCCTTGAGCACGCGCTTCATCTCGGCCTTGGTGTCCGACGTGATGATCCGCGGACCCGACACATACTCGCCCCACTCGGCAGTGTTCGAGATCGAATAGTTCATGTTGGCGATGCCGCCCTGGTAGATCAGGTCGACGATCAGCTTCACTTCGTGGAGGCACTCGAAATACGCCATCTCGGGCGCGTAGCCGGCTTCCACCAGCGTCTCGAAGCCGCCGCGGATGAGCTCGACCAGACCGCCGCAGAGCACAACCTGCTCACCAAACAGATCCGTCTCGCACTCTTCGCGGAAATTAGTCTCGATGACGCCCGACCGACCACCGCCGACGCCTGAGGCGTAGGCGAGCGCGATGTCGTGCGCATTGCCCGACGCATCCTGATGGACTGCGATGAGGCACGGCACGCCGCCACCCTTCACGAACTCGCCGCGCACGGTGTGTCCCGGCCCTTTCGGCGCGATCATGATCACGTCGACGGTCTTTTTGGGTTCGATCAGGTTGAAGTGCACATTGAGGCCGTGCGCGAAGGCAATCGCGGCACCGTCGCGGATATTGGGCTCGATATCCTTCTTGTAGGCATCGGCCTGCAGCTCGTCGGGGATGAGCATCATCAGCACATCTGCCCACTTGGCGGCATCGGCGACGCTCATCACCCTGAGCCCGGCGCCCTCGGCCTTCTGCGCTGAACCCGAGCCGGGGCGCAGTGCCACGACGATGTCCTTCACGCCGGAGTCCTTGAGGTTCTGCGCGTGCGCATGGCCCTGCGAACCGTAGCCGACGATCGCGACCTTCTTGGATTTGATGATGTTGAGATCGGCATCCCGATCGTAATAGACGCGCATCTTGGTCTCCCTTTGTCGTTTATCGCGCGCGCGGCGCTTGATTGGTCCCGTAGAGGGCGAGGAATTGTTCGGTTGCCCGCTCGGCGTCGGCTTCGATCTCCTTGGTCGAGAGCGAAACCTTGTCGCCCAGCAGCAGCCGTATCTGCACGTCCCGCACCACGAGGCCGAAGAAGGTGCGGAACGCGGTTTCGGAATTGTCGAAGCGGATGAGCCGCGCGTCGCGGCCTGCCTCGAGCACCGGCTTCAGCCGCTTGCCCATGGTGAAGCGCCCGTTGTCGAGAACGATGGCGCCAAGGCCATTGTCCTCGGTCGCGTGACTGATCGCGAGACGGTTGAGCGCCACTGAGGTCGCGCCTGCCAGCGTCGCCAGCAGGTCACGCGCAAATTGCTCAATGCTTGCCTTGAGTGTCTCGATATCCAGCGCCCGGCGATCGACCAGCGGCACGCGAACCTTCGCCGCCTGCCACTGCACCGTTGCTGTGAGCAGCCCGTCCCGGTCGCCGAACCACTTGTACAATGTCTCTTTGGAGCAGCTTGCGCGGCGCGCCACCGCCGTCATGGTGAGCCCGTCTCCTGCCTCGACCAGCAGGTCGAGCGCCGCCGTCAGCACCGCTTGCTGCCGTGGCGTGAAACTGTCGCTGGCTGGCCGGATAGCCACTGTCATGGCCAATTCTCTCCCGTTGCGCTTCCGTACCGTACGTTACGGTTCGGTGCAAGAGGTGTCGTAGAATGGGGGGTTGATCGCCGCGGAAGTGACAGCTTGGCTAGGTAGGAAGTCGCGTGGTGCGGGGTGGCTGGTTTTGACGCACAAAAGTTGTCGTGCGCCGCAAATCCTACGATGCCGCCAACAGTTCCCGGCTGTAGGCATCTGTAACATTCCCCGCCCGCAGCTGCTCGCGGCTGAGCGTCTCGACCGGCGCGGCGTTACGCATCACCATCAGCCGCTCGCACATGTACGAGATCACCGCCATGTCGTGGCTGACGAGAAGGAAGGTCAGCTTCAACTCGCGCCGCAGCCGGTTGAGCAGGTTCAGAATCTCGGCCTGGATCGAGACGTCCAGTGCCGATGTCGGCTCGTCGAGAAGCAGGACGCGCGGGTTGAGCGCGAGGGCGCGCGCGATGGCAACACGCTGGCGCTGACCACCCGAGAGTTCGTGCGGATAGCGGAACTGAAAGTCGGCGGGCAAGCCAATCAGGTCGAGCAACTCTGCCGTCCGCTTCCGCGGTTCGGCGATGCCGTTGATCACCAGAGGCTCGGCAATCTGGTGGCCGATGACATAGCGCGGATGCAGCGACGAGTATGGATCCTGGAACACCATCTGCACGACGCGCGCGAGTTGCTTGCGCGGTGTCTGCGCCGGATCGAGGCCCGCAACGCGAACGCTGCCCGACCAGTCGAGGTTGAGGCCCATCATCGTACGAAGGATCGTGGACTTGCCCGAACCGCTCTCGCCGACGAGGCCAAAACTCTCCCCCTCCTCCACCGCGAACGACGTATCGCGCACGGCCCTGTTGCCGTTGAAGCGAACCTCGAGATCTTTCACCTCGATCATCATGGTGCATCGGCCCATGCGGCTTCGCGCTGCAACACCGGCAAAGGGTCGAGCGACCCACCGATTGACGGCAAACCGGAAAGCAACCCGCGCGTATAGGGGTGTGTCGCCTCGTCCAGCCGGTCG
>JBEBHC010000293.1:0-2381 GCA_040081185.1 Devosia sp.
CCTGGAGATCGATGAAGCCGGGCACGATGAGTCCGCCGCCGACGGGCGTGCGGGTCGCGTCGGTGGGCGAGTCGGCGGCGATGATGGATTCGATCTTGCCGTCGGCCACGACGAGGGCCGAACGGTCCCACCAGGTGTCACCGTCGAAGATGCGGGCGCCGGTATAGGCGATGCGCTCGGTCATACGGTCTCCGTGACCTTCTTGAGGTGGGGCGGCCTGTCCGGGTCGAAACCGCGATAGCGCGAGAGCTGCTCGACGAAGGCGTAGAACGCGACGACGAGCAGCAGTGCGTCGGTGATCGGGTGGCCGGATTCGACGAAGGGCAATTGTGCGGCACGGGTGACTCGGCCGCTGGTGGCGAAGGCGGTGGCGCCCTGCCCGGCCAGACGGTCGGCGATTTCGGCGACGCCGGCTTCGGCCCTGTCACGAGCGGCGAGCGCGAGGATGGGGAAGCCGTTTTCGACGATGCGCGCCGGGCCATGCAGCACTTCGGCGGCGCTGTAAGCCTCGGCGTGGATGCCGCAGGTCTCCTTGAATTTGAGGGCCGCTTCGGAGGCGATGGCGAGCGCGGGGCCGCGGCCGAGGACGTAGAGCGAGTCCTTACCCTTGAGGCCGGCGAGCAGCGGGGTCCAGTCGAGCACGAGGGCGCGGGCAAGGTCATCGGGCAGTCGCTGCAGCGCGGCGATCAGTTCGGCATCCTGCTGCCATTCGGCGACCAGCATGAGGCCGGCGACGACGGAACTGACGAAGCTCTTGGTCGCGGCAACGCTGCGTTCGGCGCCCGCACGCAGGTCGATCGAATGCTCGGCCGCGGCAGCGAGCGGCGAATCCGGCGTGTTGGTCAGCGCCAGGGTCATCGCGCCATTGCGCCGAGCGGATTGTAGCATGGTGACGATGTCGGGGCTCTTGCCGGACTGCGAGATGGCAATGGCGGCGCAATGATCGAGATGCAGTTCGCGGCCATATATCGACATCACCGACGGGCCGATGGAGGCGACCGGAATACCGGCTGTCAGCTCGATGGCGTATTTGAGGAACGAGGCGGCATGATCCGACGAACCACGCGCGATGGTGGCAATCATCGGCGGGCGAATGCGGCGCAGCGCGGCACCGCCGGCCTTAAGGCTGTCACCGGAACCTTCGAGCAGCCGGCGCGCGGCGAGTGGTATCTCTTCGATTTCGATCCGCATGTGAGTGGCGTTCTTCATCGGCTGCCTCCCGAAGACAGGCGCAGTTCGGCGACGAAGTCGTAGGTGTCGCCGCGATAGATCGAGCGCGTGAATTCAACGACGCGGCCCGAGCCGAGATAGGACGTTCTCTCGATGTGGAGGCTGGCGGCGCCAGGTGCGACTTCGAGCAATCTCGCGTCCTCCTCGCCGAGACTGGCGGCGCGGATGCGTTGGATGGCCCGTACAGGGCGATTGCCGGACTTTTCGAGGTGCGCGTAGAGCGATGTTCCTATCGCCTGCGGATCGGGCAGGATCGAACTGCCGATGGCGGCCCGTTCGATCGCGAGCGGAGTCTCGTCGGAGATGCGCAGGCGGGCCACACGCGCCACGGGTTCGCCGGCCGGCAAGCCGAGAGCGATCGTTTCTTCCGGCGAAGGTTCGTAGAGGCCGCGATCGAGCCAGACCGAGCGCAGGGCCATGCCCCGACGCGCCATGTCTTCGGCGAACGAGGTAAGCTGGCTCAGCGACTGTTCGACACGGTTCGGGTGTGGCGCAACGAACGTGCCGGAGCCGTGACGCTGGATCAGTAGCCCCTCGCGAACAAGGTGCTGCACCGCCTTTCGAACGGTGACTCGAGAAACATCGACGCGGGTTGCCAGGTCGCGCTCGGAAGGGAGGGCATCGCCCGGCTTGATAGCCCCACGGGCAACGGCATCCTCGATCCAGCGCTTCAACTGAAGGTAAAGCGGGCCACCACGCGGCAAGGAGATCGAATCGGCGGCGAAAAGCGCGTCTGACGTATCAGCCATGGCTTTCCTCCCGTTCGCGTTCGTGCCTAAGCCACTATGATACCAATAAATACCAGAGACCAAGAACTTTCTCCGGAACAGCGCGATTGTGCAGCAAGTGGCTGGATTTGAATGATACTTTTCCCGGAGCTGGCACGTGTGCGTGACGACCGGAAGGTTCACAGCTAGACAACTGGTATTTTTTTGGCATCTTTCAAGGCAGCGCTCACTTTCGGCGCCAGAAGGATTTCCGATGCCCCCTTCGCCGACCGCTGTACCAACGACCGAAACCGCCGACCAGCGCTATCGCGGGCTGGATACGTGGCCCGATCTCGACGTGCTGGGCGCGTTGCTCGATGGACAGGCGCGGGCAATCGAGGCGGTCCGCCCGGCCCTGCCGGCACTCGCCGTGGCGGCAGAACG
>JBEBHC010000294.1:0-2380 GCA_040081185.1 Devosia sp.
TGGGCGCCGAGGTCGTCGCAGGCAGGCTGTCCGGCAGGAAGGTCTTGGTCCTCGAAGGCATGGCGGCCGACTTGTTCGTGGTTTCCGCCCGAGTCGCCGGCGCAATCGAGTTGTACCTGGTACCAGCCGACGCAGCCGGCGTGTCCCGACATCGCCTCTCCATTGCGGACATCAGGGGCGCTGCCAATTTGAGCTTCGACGGTGTCGTGGTGGGCGAGGACTGCCGGCTTTCAGGTGGCGAGGCATTACTGGACAAGGTCCTGGACCGGGCGCGTGCGGGGCTTGCCGCCGAGATGCTGGGCTCCGCATGCCAGGCCTTTGAAATGACCGTGGACTACCTGAAGACCCGCGTGCAGTTCGATCAACCCATCGGCAGCTTTCAGGCTTTGCAGCACCGGGCAGCAAAGATGTTCACGGAACTGGAGCTGTCCCGCTCCGCCGTCGAGGCGGCCTGCATGGCCATCGACACCGAGGCACCCGACAGCGCCGCATTGGTGAGCCTTGCCAAGGTCAAGGTGAGTGACACTTTTCACCTCGTCAGCAACGAAATGGTGCAGATGCATGGCGGCATCGCGATGACGGACGCACACGACGCTGGCTTCTACCTGAAGCGCGCCCGGTCGGCGGCGGCGGTGTTTGGCAATCAGGCGTTTCATCGGGACCGGTACGCCCGGTTCCAGGGATATTGAGACCAGCGGTACCGGGGCAAGGGACCGCGTGAGCAGATCGACAGCCCGGGCCTGTGTGTCGGGCGGCTTGGCAAACCGGAGCGAGGCACTCGCTCCACGCAAAGGAGGCTATGCGATGGAATATGAACAGATTCTGGTGGAAATCCGGGGACCCGTGCAACTGGTCACCCTGAATCGGCCGGAGCGCATGAACGCCTGGACCTACCGCATGGCGTACGAGTTGCTTCACAGTTTCGCCGCCGCCGATGCGAACGACGCGGTTCGTGCCGTTGTCGTCACCGGGCAGGGCAACGCGTTCTGCGCCGGCGCCGACCTTGGGGGCGGGTCCGAGACCTTCTCCGGGCGCGGCGGCGCAACCGGTAGCCAGGATGACCGGCGCAACACGCGTGAGGCCATTCAGGCACGGCAGACCAAGACCCCGATCATCGCGGCGATCAATGGTGCGGCGGTCGGGGCCGGACTGACCCAGACCATCGCCTGGGATCTGCGCGTGGCGGCAGAAGACGCCAAGCTCGGCTTCGTGTTCAACCGGCGCGGTGTGATGCCGGATGCAGACATCCTGTGGACGATCCCGCGCATGATCGGCTACAGCGCCGCCATGGACCTGCTCCTGACCGGGCGCATCTTCCTGGGGGCCGAGGGCAAGGAGTTGGGTCTGATCAACCGGTCCGTGCCGCGCGCGGACGTGCTGGACACCGCCATGGCGCTGGCCAACGACATCGCGGAGAACACGGCGCCGGTTTCCGTGGCGCTCACGAAGCGGCTGATGTACGACTTCCTCCATCGGGACTGGCCCGAGGCGGACCAGCTTCAGCGCGAGGTCTTCGCCTGGACCGGTCAACAGCCCGACGCGCGCGAGGGGGTGGTGTCGTTCCTGGAGCGCAGGCCACCGAAATGGACGATGTCCAAGACCAAGGACTTGCCCGCCGTGCTGCAGATGCCGCCGCGCCACAGGTAAGGCGATGAGCACTGAGGACGACATGGACATCGAGGCCTTTCGCCTGGAAGCTCGGGCCTGGTTGGCGGAGCACTTTCCCGCCGTGCTTGCGGAACGTCCTGCGCGGCAGGTCATCGACATGTTCGGACCGGACAACACCGATCCGGACTACCTTGCGTGGAAGTCTCGGATGGGGGCCAAAGGCTGGTCGGTGCCCACGTGGCCCCGGTCCTATGGCGGCGGCGGGCTCTCGGCTGTTCAGGCGAAAGTACTGTCCGAGGAGATGGCGCGCATCGGCGCGGTCAACCCGGTACAGGGGATGGGCGTGAACCTGCTGGGTCCGACGCTGCTCGAGTTCGGCAGCGAAGCGCAGAAGTTGCGCCATCTGCCCCCGGCTGCGCGCGGCGAGCTTCGGTGGTGCCAGGGTTATTCCGAGCCGGGAGCGGGATCCGACCTGGCCTCGCTGCAATGCCGCGCCGAGGATCAAGGTGACAGCTTCCTGGTCAACGGCCAGAAGATCTGGACCAGCGGGGCACACTATGCCCACTGGTGCTTTTGCCTGGTGCGCACCGACCGCAGCCGCAAGCAGGGCGGCATCAGTTTCCTTCTGATCGACATGCGCTCTCCGGGTGTGGAAGCGCGCCCGATCACCCTGATCTACGGAGGGTCGACCTTCTGCGAGGTCTTCTTCAAGGACGTGGTCGTGCCCAAGGCCAACCTCGTCGGTCCGCTCAACGGTGGGTGGACCGTGGCC
>JBEBHC010000295.1:0-2358 GCA_040081185.1 Devosia sp.
TGACCGGTTGTTGTGGCGATATCGGAGGACAGGGTCCTCAGCTATGATCTCACAGAATTCCACCTGCACGTCCGATTTGTAACAGTCTGGAATCGGCGAGATCACGCCGTTGGTGCGGGCAGGGCGCTAATGACAGGTCTCGATCGAGTGAGCCGGTCGATCACAATTCGTGGCTGGCGTGGCTTGGCCCGAAACAGGCTCCCAGATCATTCGCTTCCGCGCGCGTTCCAGCTAGAACGCTCGGACCGGTGATTGGGAGACGCCAATGATAACGCGCAGGCCATTGTTGTTGGGCATTGTTGGAGCCGGCCTTCTGTCTAGCCGCGCCCGCGCACAGGATGGGCGCGCGCAAACGACATTGGTCGAGCCTCCCAGGGCGCTGCTGCAAGCGTATGAACGCCTGCGCTCGGCGGGCGTGCCAGCTCTGGCTGTCGCCGCCGCGAACCGCGATGGGCGCCGCATGGCTTTTGCCGAAGGTGTGCGCGCAATCGGGCAATCGGCTCGCGTGACAACCTCGGACAAGTGGCATCTCGGCTCGATCGGAAAGTCGATGACAGCCACCTTGGTGGCGCGCCTTGTCGAGCAAGGTGCGATCTCTTGGGACGACACGATCGGAACAGTGCTCGGCGCAGCCGTACCGGACATGCGAGACGAGTATCGCGACGTTAATCTTCGCCATCTGCTAAGTCATCGTGGCGGTCTGCAGCCCAATATTGACGAAGCTGTAGGTGAAGCGTTTCCGCGTGAGAGCGCTGATCCGCGCGCGGATCGCGTCGCCTATTCACGCCTCGGCTTGCTGCAAGAGCCGGCGGGACCAAAAGAACGGAGGGCGATCTATTCGAACACCGGCTACGTGGTCGTCGGCGCCATGTTGGAGGCCAAGCTAGGCGCGCCGTGGGAAACGCTGATTCATGATCATGTCTTCGTACCACTCGGCATGACTAGCGCGGGCCAGGGCGCACCGGGCACGCCGGGCCTCTACGACCAACCTGTTGGGCATGCAGTGGGCGCCAGCGGGGCGCTTGAGTCGAGTCCCCCGGGAAGCGCCGTTGTTGACAATGTCGCCGCGCTTGGCCCCGCCGGCCGCGTGCACGCCAGCCTAGACGATGTGTTGAAACATCTGAACGCACATTGCAGTCGCGATGCGTCGTTCTTGCGCCCTGAGAGTTGGGACATGCTGCACACTCCCCCGTTTGGCGGAGCCTACGCAATGGGATGGTGGCGTGGCGGTCAGAAGTTTCGGCATAATGGCTCCAACGGACGTTGGTACGCGGAAGTACTATTTGATCGCTCAAGCGACTCGATGGTCGTCGCGGCGATGAACGATGGCCGCCGCGATGTGCGCAACCGCTTTGGCAACGTGATAAGGAGCGCTGCCGACGCGGTGGGCTAACCATCTGCTTCAGGCGACCAATGGCGGCTTTCGGCGAACTTGAGCCGTCCACGTGGGCAGGGCGCAAGCGGCAGCAATTGAGCGAGTAGGCCGGTCGCAAGATTTCGCGCTAATACGCACGCTGGCCCAATGCAACCCTCCAGGCCGATTGCCGGAATGATGCTAGGCGCAGGCTTCGATAGTGGAGAGCTCCACGAATTGAAACGCATCGTCTGAGGGCGTCCCTAGGTACGGCCAGGATGCGCCGCTGCCGCCGACATACACGCAATTGCGGTGTCTGCGATCGACGAAGCTTGCAGCTCCCATGCATAGCGCCAAGACGTGCCCCACGCCGCTAGGATCGTAGGCGCGCCGGCTCCCGTCCGTGTTGAAGCAGCTTGCTTCTGTATCTTCGCCCGTAATCTGGCGACCGAATTCTCGGCGAAGCGCGAGCATTGTTTCATCGTAACTTTTGGGGGCGATGAAGCTGATGCGCGTAAGGAGATACCCCGCGTCGCCATCGTCAAACCAAAAACGGACGCGCGACCCCGGTGCAATCAAATCTCTCAGCGCAACGTCGCTTTCTAGACGCGTGGCAGGTAACCAGACCTCGCGTTGAGCCACGACGGATGCATCGGGGTAGCGCGACAGAAAATCATCGCGGCTCATTCCCCACCATGAATGGCCCCAGTTCAAGTTGCGCTCATCCCTGCGCTCGGGTTGGACGGATGCGCACGCGCAGAGCATGAGCACCGCCGGCATCATCAACGAGCGCCAAGGCCCCAATGCGAGAAGATTCAGCTTCATACTCAACCTAAGTAGACGAGCGTTGATGGAGTTCACAAGGATTGAGGCAAAATCCGTGTTGCGGGGGTTTTTCAGTCGCTGAGTGTCCGCAAACGGCGAAACTGCGCCGTTGCTTTAGAGGCTATGTCACTGACCGCAATCGAGAGAGTAGGCCGCTCGCGAAAATCGGGGCTAAGACG
>JBEBHC010000129.1:0-8969 GCA_040081185.1 Devosia sp.
AAGGACCTGGAACTGGCCGGCAGCCCGGAAATGCTCAAGGTCATGCAGATCGTCAAGGATCTGGGGTCCAACATCGACGAGGGTGCGGTCAACCGCAGCTGGAACCTCTCGACCGCGCTCGTGCTCGATAACACCGCCGCCTTCCAGGTGATGGGTGACTGGGCGCGCGGCGAATTCCAGCTCGCCGGCAAGAAGCCCGGCGTTGACTACGCCTGTATCCCGGGCCCGATCCCGAACGCCAAGAACGCTCGCGTCGTGGGCGACATCTTCGTGTTCTTCAAGCAGTCCGATCCGGAAGTCGAGCGGGCGCAGATGAGCCTGGCCTCGCTGATGGTGAGCCCCACCGTCCAGGCCAAGTTCAACGGCAACAAGGGTTCGGCGCCCATCCGCGACGACGTCGATATGTCGCTTGCCGACGAATGCATGCAGAAGGGCATTGCCTTGCTGGGCCAGCCCGGTGCGGTGGTTCCGGATACTCCGGTCTGGCGCACCGAGGCTTTCAACACGGCGCAGAATGCGATCTGGTCCGATCTGCTGTTCAACCCGGAATCGACCCCGGAAGCCGCGCAGGCACAGTTCGTCGAACTCCTGCGCAACGCCGACTAACCCGGTGGACTAGAATAGGTGGCGGCCCGGTTTGCCGGGCCGCCCCGCTCGATTGACAGGCCCGGCCGCGTTCGGGAAATCTAGGCACGCGGGAGGGGCAAAAGTGACTGATATCACTGCACAGCGGGCCGAGGGGCAGCCCGATCCCAGCTTCGCTGTGATGCGTGCCGCCGCCATGCGGCGCAAGCGCCTCACGCTACTCCCGTCGGTGATCGCGACCCTGCCGCTCTCGGTGGTCGCTATCGGCGTCTTCATCATCGGCATTGGCTTTACGGTGGTCTGGTCGTTCACCAGCACCAAGTTCTTCCCGACTTTCGACTTCGTCGGCCTGAAGCAATATTCGAAGCTGTGGTCGACCCCGCGCTGGATCGTGTCGGTCAGCCACATCTGGTTCTACGGCCTCATGCAGATCGGCGGCAGCATGATCTTCGGCTTCGTGCTGGCCGTGTTCATGGACCAGCGTATTCGCCAGGAAGACACGTTCCGCACCATATTCCTCTATCCCTTCGCCCTGTCGCTGGTGATCACCGGCCTCGTCTGGCAGTGGGTGATGGATCCAAATCTGGGGCTCGAGGCCGCCGTCCAACGGATGGGCTGGACGAGTTTTCATTTTGCCCCGATCTCGGATCAGCGGACTGCCATCTACGGCATGGTGCTCGCCAACATCTGGAACAGTGCCGGCGTGACCATGGCGATCCTGCTGGCGGGGCTCCGGGGCATCGACGAGGAGATCTGGAAGGCGACGCGCGTCGACGGCATTCCCGCCGGGCGCGCCTACATCTTCATCGTGCTGCCCATGATGCGCGGCGCGGTCGCGACCGCCCTGATCCTGCTGACGGTGGGCGTCGTGCGCATCTTCGACCTTGAAGTGGCGCTGACCGGCGGTGGTCCTGGGACTGCGACACGCATGCCGGCCAGCTATGTGATCGACAACATCAATTCGCGCGATGTCGGGCAGGGCATGGCCGCGGCAACGATGATGCTGATCCCCGTCGTGGCGGTCCTGGCGTTCATCGCCTTGTGGCGCTGGGCTGCTGCCCGCCGTGCTGAGAGGCTTGAGAATTGACCAGCCTGACCATGGGCGCACCGGACGCCAGCGCGACTGACGGCCCGCGGGGACCTCGTCCAAAACACCTGACCGCGGGGAGGATCGGGCTCTATGTCTTCCTCATCATCGCGGCACTCTTCTTCCTGATGCCGCTGTGGATCATGCTCGTGACGTCGCTCAAATCGATGCCCGAGATCCGCGAGCGCATGCTGTTCAACTGGCCGAGCGCACCCTCTCTCGAATACTGGGTGAAGGCATGGGACTCTGCCTGCACCGGGCGTACCTGCGAGGGCCTGAAGCCGGGCTTCTGGAACTCGGTGAAGATCACCGCAATCTCTGTGCCGATCTCGATCGTGGTGGCCATGATGAATGGCTATGCCCTCAGCTTCTGGCGCTTCCGCGGGGCCGAATTTCTCTACACGGTGCTGCTGTTCGGCGCGTTCGTGCCCTACCAGGTTGTCGTCTATCCGCTGATCATTGCCATTCGCAGCGTCGGTTTGTTCGGCACGCTGCCCGGCGTCGTAATCGTCCACACCATCTTCGGCATGCCGATCCTCACGCTTCTGTTCCGCAACTACTTCGCCGCGATACCGGGCGAGTTGTTCAAAGCGGCGCGTGTTGATGGGGCGGGGTTCTGGCGCATTTTCTTCTCGATCATGCTGCCCATGTCGGTGCCGATCACCATCGTTGCCGTCATTCTCCAGGTCACCGGCATCTGGAACGATTTCATCTTCGGTCTGGTCTTCGCGGGGCGCGACAGCATCCCCATGACGCTCCAGCTCAACAATATCGTCCAGACGACGACGGGCGTGAAGGAATACAACGTGAATATGGCGGCAACGATCCTCACCGGCCTTGTCCCGCTGGCCGTCTATTTCGTGTCGGGTAAGTGGTTCGTGCGTGGCATCGCCGCCGGTGCGGTGAAGGGGTGAACAGCGTGCAGTCGAGCGTTCAAATCAAAGATCTCAGCGTCGCTTTCGGCGCCGTCCAGGTGCTGCAGTCGCTGGACCTCGACGTGGCGCAGGGCGAATTCATCGTGCTGCTCGGGCCGTCGGGTTGCGGAAAATCGACCCTGCTCAACTGCATCGCCGGGCTGCTCGAGCCGTCCGACGGACAGATTTTCATAGGGGGCAAGAACGTTACGTGGGAGGAGCCCAAGGACCGCGGTATCGGCATGGTGTTCCAGTCCTACGCGCTCTACCCGCAAATGACCGTCGAGCGAAATCTGAGCTTCGGCCTGCGCGTCGCAGGCATGAAGCGTGAGGAGATCGACGAGCGCGTCGCGCGCGCAGCCGAAATCCTGCAGATTCAGCCGCTGCTGAAGCGTAAGCCGATGGAGTTGTCAGGCGGGCAGCGCCAGCGGGTCGCCATCGGCCGTGCTTTGGTCCGCGACGTTGACGTCTTCCTGTTCGACGAACCGCTCAGCAATCTTGACGCCAAGCTGCGCGCGGATCTCCGTGTCGAGATCAAGCGCCTCCACCAGCGCCTCAAGAACACGATGATCTACGTCACGCACGACCAGATCGAGGCCATGACGCTGGCCGACCGCATCGCCATCATGAAGAACGGCGTCATCCAGCAACTCGACACACCGCAAAACGTCTACAACCGGCCGGTAAACCTGTACGTGGCAGGTTTCATCGGTTCGCCCTCGATGAACTTCTTCAAGGGCAACCTCATGGGCGGCACCTTCGCCATGGAAAAGGTTCAGGTACCGCTCGACGCCTACAAGTTCGACAGGCCCGCCGCGGATGGCGAGGCTGTGCTCGGGATCCGGCCGGAGCATATCGCCGTGGGCGAAGAGGCGAGGAGGATGCCGTTTCAGACCGAAAGCGAAATCGAGATCGTCGAGCCGATGGGCTCGGAGACGGTGGGCTACACAAAGATTGCGGGACAGACGGTTACCTTCCGCTGCTCCTCCGACATCCCGCTGGTGTCCGGCCAGAAGGTGACGCTTGGCTTTGACCCGGCGCGCGGTTCGGTTTTCGACGCGGTCAGCGGGCTACGCATCTAGCCATTCCGGCAATCATTTCGGCGTCCGCACGCCAGACGGGGCGGCGCATATGCGAAAGAGGCAGTTCAATGGACTTCTCCTACCAGCTCTACAGCGCCCGCAATGCCGGTTCGCTCGATGAGGTGCTGAAGACGCTCAAATCGCTCGGCTATGCACAGGTCGAAGGCTGGGGCGGCCAGTTCGGCGACCCGGAAGCGCTCGCGGCCAGCGTCAGGAATGCCGGTCTCAGCATGCCGACGGCTCATATGGGCATGCAGCAGCTCATGGACACGGACGCTGCCATCAAGATCGCCAAGACTGTAGGCATCAAGACCGTGTACTGCCCGGCGCCTCCCGGCGAGGAGTTTCGGACGGGCAAGGGCGACTGGAAGGCGTTCGCCGCCGACCTCGGCAAGGTCGCATCCGCGTTCAAGGCCGCCGGCCTCGGCTTCGGCTACCACAACCACCATTGGGAATTCGGCAAAGTGGACGGCCGTACGCCGATGGAAATCCTGCTCGACGTGCCGGACCTGCAGTGGGAAATGGACCTCGCCTGGGTGGTAAAGGCCAACGAAGACCCGATCGCCTGGATGGAGAAGCTGGGCAGCCGGATCAGCGCGATCCACGTCAAGGATATCGCGCCGGCGGGCCAGAAGGCGGACGAAGATGGCTGGGCCGATGTCGGCACGGGCACGCTAGACTGGAAGCAGCTCATCACCGACGCCAAGGCGAAGACGAAGGCGCAGTACTTCGTGATGGAGCACGACAAGCCGAGCGATCCGATCCGCTTCGCACGAACGTCAATCGAATCCGTCAAGAAGTGGGCCTGAGGCCACCGGGCCACTAAGGGGGAACATCATGGCAAAGACCTACGGCGTCGGCATCATGGGTGCCGGCAACATCTCATCGGCCTATCTGCGGCTGGCTCCGATGTTCAAGGGTATCGAGGTGCGCGGCGTCGCCGACATCCTGCCTGAAGCGGCGAAGCGGCGCGGCGAAGAGTTCAACGTCAAGGCGATGACGCCCGACGAGATGCTCAAGCATTCCGAGATCGATGTGATCGTGAACCTCACGATCCCGTCGACGCACTATCGTGTGTCGCTCGATACGGTCACGGCGGGTAAGCACGCCTATTCCGAAAAGCCCTTCGTGCTTTCGGTCAAGGAAGGCAAGACGCTCAAGAAGGAGGCCGACAAGCGCGGCCTCAGCGTCGGCTCAGCGCCCGATACGTTCCTGGGCGGCGCGCACCAGCAGGTGCGTGACATCATCGACAGCAAGCAGTTGGGCAAAATCACGCATGGCACCACCCATGTGATGAGCCGCGGCATGGAGCACTGGCACCCGAACCCGGACTTCTTCTTCCAGGTTGGCGCCGGTCCGGTGCTCGACGTCGGTCCGTACTACGTTACCGACCTCATCCACCTGCTCGGGCCGGTCAAGCGTGTCACCGCTTTCACCAACAGCGCCAAGAAGAACCGCACCGTCACCACTCCTGACGTCCCGATGACCGGCAAGAAGATCAAAGTCGGCACGCCGACCACGGTGCACGGCATCCTCGAATTCGAGTCCGGCGCCATCATCACCATGGGTGCGAGCTGGGATACCTTCAGCCACGGGCACCACAACATCGAGCTCTACGGCACCGAAGGCTCGGTCTATGTGCCGGATCCCAACTTCTTCGGTGGCGACATCCTGGTCACCGATCAGTCCGGCACCAAGCAGACCGTCACGCCCTGGGACCATCCCTTCGGCAAGGTCAACCAGGGTGCGGACACCGCCAATCCGCGTGCGAATTACCGCACCGCCGGCCTCGCCGATATGATCCAGGCGATCGAAAAGAAGCGCCCGGCGCGCTGCGGGCTCGATGTCGCGCTGCACGCGGTTGACGTCATGACCTCGTTGCTCACCGCGGGCGAAACCGGCAAGGTGGTCAAGCTGTCGACGACATGCGAGCGCCCCAAGGCGCTGAAGCCGAAGGACGCGCTGGCGCTGCTGAAGTGACCGACGGGGTCGGCGATTTAGTCCTCGGCCGCTACAGCCCCAGCAAACGACCTGCCGCTACTGTCGCAATGCCTGCGAGCACTGCCACGACCATCGGCAGTCGCAGGGCGATAAGGCCTGTGACGATGGCTGCGATAATCTCGGCGACGCCGGACAAGATCGCCGGTGCGACAACCGCGGTCAGCACTGCCACCGGCAGGGCGTCGAGGGCCTGCCGAATGCGTCCCTCACGCGGCAGATAGCTGCCGAGCAGCATGCCGCCAATGCGCGTCGCATAGGTCGCGACGGCCATCGCGACGATGGCGAGTACGGTCTCAGTGTTCACGGGCCGGTCCATCGGCTGCTGGAGCGGGCAGCAGCATCGCGACAAGCATGCCGGCCAGCCCACCAGCGATCACAAACCACGTTCCGCCAATCAGCCGTTGAGTCAGCAGAGCCACCGCAGCACTGACGAGAACGATCGGGACGGTCCGGAAGCCCTTTGCGAAGCCGAGCACCAGGCACACGACGACGCAGGGGAAGGCGAAGTCCAGCCCGAGCGCTACCGGGTCGCTGACGTAACTGCCGATCACGGTGCCGACGGCAGTGACGATCAGCCACCAGACGTACATCGTGCCGCCCGCCCCGAGATAGAATGCGGGGGTCAGCGGTTTCCCTAACGCTCGCCGTTCGGCCATCGCCCAGGTCTCGTCGGCCAGGACGAAGGCTGCCAGCGCGCGCTGCCACGGCTTGAACTGCTGCATCTTGCCCGCGAGCGATGCGGCCATCAGCACGTGCCGGAGGTTCACCAGCAGCGTCGCAAAGCCGAGCGCCAGCCACGGCGCGGGATCGCTCCACAGGCCGATGGCGAGGAACTGGGCGCTGCCTGCGAAAACAATGGCGCTCATCAGCAGCGCTTCAGCGGGTGCCAGCCCGGCGCGGATCGCCTCGGTGCCGAAGATGAGCCCGAACGGCGTAGCCGCCAGCGCGAGCGGCGCAATTATGATGACGCCGTCGAGGAACTCGCTGCGGATGGACATGGCGTCCCGCTCCCACGCCGCGCGATAGTCGTCAAGGCACGGGTGTCGGGCGCTGCTCCCTCCGCGAATGTTGTCGCCGGTTCCGCTCCATCCTTGACAGGCCACCTGCCTGTGGCGAGTGTCTGCGGCACGTAAATCAATGACCGTGACAGCGCGGCATTCTCGGGGAGAGCATCATGAAGACGTTGAAGGGTCCGGCGATTTTCCTTGCCCAGTTTGCGGGCGACAAACCGCCGTTCGATAACCTCGACAACATGTGCAAATGGGCAGCCTCGCTTGGTTACAAGGGCGTGCAGATCCCGACCTGGGCGAGTAGCCTGATCGATGTCGACAAGGCCGCGACATCCAAGACCTATGCCGACGAGCTCAAGGGTACTGCCGCCAAGCACGGCGTCGAGATCACCGAGCTTTCGTCACATATCATCGGGCAGCTGGTGGCCGTACATCCGGCGTACGACACGCTGTCCGACGGCTTCGCTCCGGCGAAGGTGCACGGAAATCCGAAGGCGCGGTACGACTGGGCGGTTGCACATCTCAAGTCATGTGCTGCGGCTTCCAAGAACCTCGGGCTCAATGCGCACGGGACGTTCTCGGGCGGCCTGGCATGGCCTTTTATCTATCCATTTCCGCAACGTCCGGCGGGTCTTGTCGAGGAAGCCTTCGACGAGCTGGCGCGCCGGTGGACGCCGATCCTCAACGAGTTCGACAAGCACGGCGTCGATGTCTGCTACGAGATCCATCCGAGTGAGGACCTGCATGACGGCGCGACTTACGAGATGTTCCTCGAGCGGGTGAACAACCATCCGCGCGCGAACCTGCTCTACGATCCGAGCCACTTCGTGCTGCAATGCCTGGATTATCTGGACTACATCGACATCTATCACGAGCGGATCAAGATGTTCCACGTCAAGGACGCGGAGTTCAATCCGACAGGGCGGCAAGGCGTGTATGGCGGTTTCCAGAGCTGGCTTAACCGGGCAGGGCGCTTCCGCTCGCTGGGCGATGGGCAGGTCGATTTCGCCGGCATTTTCTCCAAGCTCGCCGGCTACAATTACGAAGGCTGGGCCGTGCTCGAATGGGAATGCGCCATCAAGCATCCGGAAGACGGCGCTGCCGAGGGCGCGCCCTTTATTGCATCCCACATCATCCGTGTGACCGAGAAGGCGTTCGACGACTTCGCGGCGTCAGGCACCGATCAGGCGGCGAACAGAAAGATCCTCGGGATCAGCTGATCCCGGCAACAGCGACAAGAGGCGACAATGGCAGAAAACGGATCGCGGCGGATTCGTCTGGGCATGGTGGGCGGCGGAACCGGCGCCTTCATCGGAGCGGTACACCGCATCGCGGCGCGTATCGATGGCGACTACGATCTGGTGGCGGGAGCGTTCTCGTCGAAGCCGGCCGTATCCAAGGAGTCGGGGCGCAATCTCGGCATCGACCCGTCGCGCGTCTATGGTTCTTACGAAGAGATGGCCAAGGCCGAGGCGGCACGGCCGGACGGTATCGAAGCCGTTTCGATCGTCACGCCGAACAACGTGCATTACCACCCCGCCAAGGTGTTCCTCGAAGCCGGCATCCACGTCATCTGCGACAAGCCGCTGACCTCGACGCTTGCCGATGCGCGGGCGCTGGCTGAGGTGAAGCCGGCCAAGGGCGCGAAGTTCCTGCTGACGCACAACTACACCGGCTATCCGCTGGTGCGGCAGGCGCGTGAGTTGGTGAAGTCCGATGCCCTCGGCAAGATCCGCGTCGTGCAGGTCGAGTACCCGCAGGATTGGCTGACCAACGCGCCCGACCCGGGCAACAAGCAGGCTTCGTGGCGGACCGATCCAAAACGCTCCGGCGCCGGCGGTGCCATCGGCGATATCGGCACGCACGCCTACAACCTCGCGCGCTTCATCACCGGCCTCAAGGTCGAAGCCGTCAGCGCGGACCTGCAGAGCTTTGTCAAAGGGCGCAAGGTGGATGATAACGTCAACGTCCTGCTGCGCTTCCGCGGGGGCGCCCGCGGCATGCTGTGGGCCAGCCAGGTCGCTCCCGGCAACGAGAACGCCCTCAAGATCCGCGTCTATGGCGAAAAAGCCGGGCTCGAATGGCGTCAGGAGAACCCCAACCAGTTGTGGTTCACCGAGCTTGGCAAGCCAGCGCAGCTTCTGACCCGCGGCGGGGCCATCAGTCAGCCGCCGGCCGCGTCGATGAATGTACGCATCCCCGGTGGCCACCCCGAGGGCTATCTCGAAGCCTTCGCGACGCTTTACAGCCAGTTCGCCGAAGTCATTCGCGGCAGCGGCAAAGGCTATGT
>JBEBHC010000296.1:0-2351 GCA_040081185.1 Devosia sp.
GTGTCGACGTCGCCGATGCCGAATTGCGGATCGGCGGGCGCGTCGAGAGTGCCGCCCTGTCGGAAACTCGGTAGCGGCATGGGGAACACGCTGCTTGAGGCGACCATCACGGTATCCGTAACCGGCGCCACGACCGAACCCTTGCGGCCCGGCTTGGGCACGAGCGCGGCCTCGAGATAATCGCCGGCCTTTGCCTTGGGCAGGTATTTGGTAACGAGATCGCGCACCTTGGCGTCGCGCGTACCGGCCTTGGCGAAGCCGAAGCCGACGACCACGATGTGCTTGTCGCCGGTTCGCGCAGCGGTCAGCAGGTTGTAGCCCGAGGCCTGGGTGTAGCCGGTCTTGATGCCGTCCACGCCGCCCTTGCCGAGCAGGTTGTTGTGGTTGCCGTAGGTGCGCTTGCCGTAGCTGAAACTCTTGGTCTGGAAGTAGGCGTAATATTTCGGGAAGTGCTCGTAGATCGCGATGCCGAGCGTCGCCTGGTCGCGCACGGTGGTGATCTGGCGGCCATCGGGCAGGCCCGAGGCGTTCGCATAGGTTGTGCGCGACATGCCGAGGCTCTTGGCCGTCGCCGTCATGCGCTTGGCGAAAGCGGATTCGGTGCCCGCAATGTGCTCGGCAATGACCCGCGCCATGTCGTTGGCGCTGAGCGTCACGAGTGCCTTGATGGCGTTCTCGACCGTGATCTTGGAGCCGGCCTTGAGGCCGAGCTTGGTCGGGACAGCGCTGGCGGCGAACTTGCTGACCGTCATTTTGTCGGACAGCTTGATGTTGCCGGCGCTGATCTCCTGGAAAAGGATGTAGAGCGTCATCACCTTGGTGACGGACGCCGGAAAGCGATATTCGTCGGCCGAATCCTCGTAAAGCACCTTGCCGGATTTGGCGTCCACGACGATGCCGGCATAGGCGCGCGGTACCGCCGCCTGCGCTGCGGCAGGCAGCAGGAACGCCGAGGCGATCAGCAGCGCTGCAAGGAAACGCCCGAGGGTCAGGCGTGAAAAGTCAAAACGCATATGGGAAGCCAACCCCGTACTCCGAACCTGCCGGGACCTTCTGGCCCTCATTGGCGAACTGTGACGAGACGCGGTTCCCCCTTCCGCGAGATCTCTTTCACGAGTGGCAGAATAGGGGCGCCCCCTTACCATTCCGTAAAATGCAAGCGATCCCGGAACGTGGTTAAGAGCTTGTGCCTGCGCGCAAATCGCGAGGCGGAACCGCACGTTTCCGCGACCCCTTAACACTGGCGCTCTTTTGCCTACATAATGGCTTCACCATGCTGCGCCGATTTGATTTTTCCGCCTCCGATAAAACGCGTCCCTGGGGACGCCGGAAGCGGGATGCGTGGCTGGCCGCCGACCGGAAAGAGGGTCCGGGAGGGCGAGACGGTGGGGGTGGCAAGAACGATACTGCGACAATCACCCGCACCAAGCCCAAGACCAAGCGTCCGAACCTCTATCGGGTGCTGCTGCTGAACGACGACTACACACCGATGGAGTTCGTCGTTCTCGTCCTGCAGGACGTCTTCAACAAGACCCGCGAAGACGCCATGCAAATCATGCTGCATGTTCACACCAAAGGCGTGGGAGAGTGCGGCGTGTTTCCCTACGAGGTGGCCGAGACGAAGGTCACCCGGGTCATGGACACCGCGCGCAAGAACCAGCATCCGCTGCAATGCGTCATGGAAAAACAGTAGGAAAAGACTATGCCCTCATTTTCCAAGGGACTTGAAAAGGCCCTTCATCAGGCGATGAACCTGGCGCGAGAACGCGCTCACGAGTTCGCCACGCTCGAGCACCTGCTGCTCGCGCTCACCGATGACCGCGATACCATCGCCGTCCTCAACGGGTGCGACGTGGATATCGAAGCGCTGAAGGGCGACCTCGAAGATTTCATCAACGAAGAACTCGACAGTCTGGTCGTGCCGAACGGCCAGGATGCGAGGCCGACTGCGGCTTTCCAGCGGGTGATTCAGCGCGCTGTGATCCACGTCCAGTCATCCGGCAAGGAAGAGGTTACCGGCGCCAATGTGCTGGTCGCGATCTTCGCCGAGCGGGAGAGCCACGCCGCGTACTTCCTCGAACAGCAGGACATGAGCCGGCTCGACGCGGTCAATTTCATCTCGCACGGCATCACCAAATCCGGCCCCAACGAGAGCCGGCCGGTGCGCGGGACCGAAGGCGGGCCCAACGGCGGTCACAATGAAGAGGGCGAGGGCCGCGGGCAGGGCGGCAACGGCGCTTCGTCGGCGCTCGCCGACTTCTGCGTCGATCTCAATGCCAAGGCCAAGGCCGGCAAGATCGACCCGCTGATCGGCCGCGATTCCGAACTGCGCCGCACCATCCAGGTGCCTG
>JBEBHC010000297.1:0-2338 GCA_040081185.1 Devosia sp.
GTTCACGATGATCGGTTATAAAAGTCACCCTGATGCCATCAACGCGCTGAATGCCAAGCTCGCCGAATTCGGAGCCATCAATCTTCGTGCCCTTCGTAGCGGCGTCCCCAATGCCCTCGATGTGCAACGCGCCAAGGCGGACGCTGCAAGCGCATGGCCGCCTCGCCTTGCCCGCCGCGTAGCTCACGATGCATGGGACCGCGGTTGGCTGTCGCTGCTCGACCAATGGGGCCACCAGAATGACATGCGGCGGGCGTCTGGCTTCTCCCACGCCGCGCTGGCCCGCAACGGCTCGCGCGACAGGAACGATGACTGGGGCGACACGCTGGACTGGCCCGCTGCGGACCACGTGACCTACTTCCGTCGCCAAGGCCGCGCCGCTGCTGTGGTCACCGAGCCCTATGGCAATCTGGGCCAGCTTGATGACCTGCGCCGATTCCTGGACTCGCGCCTTTCCGTCCATCTGCCGCCGGTTAAGCGCGCATCCTTCTATATTCCGGGCGTCACCTTCTTCGTAGTCCTGACGGCTCCAGACTTCGGCCCGATCAAGTGGCTGGACGATCAGCAAACCTTCATTCAGCCGTGGCAGGGGACGCGCGATGCATAAGCCCATCCCTCTAAAGTTTCCGGCAGGCATGGCCAACGATGGCCGTCCGAAGATCCTGATGACCGTGAAAGACCTCAGCGGCACGATCAATGAAGCGGAGGCTGCGCTGCTTCATCGTGGGTCCAACATCTACCAGATGAACGGCCGCCTCACGCAGCTGGTGCGACACAACGCGACGGGCGACGAGGACTGCACCGAGGAGACCATCGACTCGGACGAGGCAGTGCGCCGGCCAAGCGGCACCCTCGTGATCGAGGAAGTTGGATCGTATCGCCTGATGGAACTGCTTTCCGAGGCGGCCCACTTCTACAAATGGGACAACAGAGCGAAGTCGAATAGGCCTGATCCCGATGACCCCGACAAGAAAGGGGCATGGAAGGAAGCGCGCCCTACCATCGACATCGCGCGCCACATCGAGGAACGCGGCCAATGGATTCTCCGGGTGCTTCGCGGTTCCGTGGAAGCGCCCACGCTTCGGCGTGACGGCTCGATCCTCCAGACGCCGGGCTATGACCGCCGTTCGCAGCTATTCTTCGATCCCGATGACTCGGCGTTCCCCGCGGTAGCCAAGGAGCCTACGCGCGCCGATGCCCTGCGAGGGCTCGATATGCTCAAGCAGGTGATTCGTGACTTTCCATTCGTGCCCGCCGAGCGCGAAGAATGGGGTGGCCCCACCGCCGCGCGCTCGGTGGCGTTGTCCCTGATGTTGACCGCGCTAGTGCGCCGGTCCCTCGGCACTGCACCGGCCCACGCCGTTATTGCCCCGACTCCAGGCACCGGCAAGACCAAGCTCGCAGAAGTCGCCGCGGTGCTCGCCACCGGACGGACTCCAACGTCCATCTCCTATGGGAAGAGCCAAGAGGAATTCGAGAAGCGGCTGTTCAGCGTCCTGCTGTCTGGTGATGCCGTGGTGATCGTGGACAACATCGAAGCGGAGCAAGTGTCCTCGGACGAGTTTTGCACGGTGCTAACCTCGGAGTCGGTCAAGAATCGAATCCTCGGTGTGTCGAAAATGGCCGAAGTGCCCACCAGCGCGCTCTTCATCTTGAACGGCAACAACATCAGCTTTGCCGGCGACATCGTGGACCGCGTTGTGGCCTGCAATCTTGACGCCCGGATGGAAGACCCCAAGCAGCGCCGGTTTGACTTCGAGCCGGTTAGCTACGCCTTGGCGCATCGGGGAGAGCTAGTGGCTGCCGGACTGACCATCCTTCGAGCGCATGTCGCTGCGGGCTTTCCCGGTGCCGAGCAGCTGACCCCTAGCCGCTTCCCTGACTGGGACCGCACGGTTCGCGCTGCGCTGGTGTGGATGGGTGAACCTGACCCCCAGACCACTCGCGACCGCATTGCCGTCGCCGACCCCGAGCGCGATGTGCGGGTGGCGCTGATGTCCGCATGGCGTGAGGGCCGTAGGCTATGACCGGCCGGTGTCCGTCCAGCACCTTCTGGACCGTTCGCGCGCGGACCTGCACTGCGAACTCGACAAATACGAGTGGCCGTCGCCGTGGCCGGACGAAGCCTCGCGGGATCTGCATGCAGCGCTGGCTGGCCTGACGAGGGGCAAGACATTAGAGGCTGCTTGGTTGGGCCGTCACCTCAAGAGGCTGGTGAACCGTATCACTGCCAAGGAAGTGCTCCGCGTCCGCGAAGATGGCAGCCGAGGCAACCACTATTGGCTGACGCAGACAAATTGATGGGGTGCATGGGGTGCATTGGGGGGCATTTAGCCAC
>JBEBHC010000298.1:0-2326 GCA_040081185.1 Devosia sp.
TTCGCGGGCGAGCAGCTGTTTGCCGGTCTCGTAGAGCACGTTGCTGAGCTGGGTCGGGATCATCAGGTGGCGCGCCCGGGTGCGCAACTTGAAGCCCGCGGATTTGAGCTTGAGCGTCACCGTGTCACCGACGATACCCTTGGTCTTGAGGCGGTCGGATAGCCGCTCGCTGAGGGCGAGCAGCTCGGTTGAGAGGCCGTCGAAATCGGCGAGGTCGGTGTTGAAGGTAGTCTCCGACGACACCGATTTCATTTCGCCGTCGATGTTCACCGCACGGGCATCCTCGCCGCGCGCCAGTTTGGCGAGGCGCGCGCCTGTCTCGCCGTAGCGGCGGATCAGGTCCTCGGGCGGCGCAGACTGAAGTTGCGCGATGGTTTCGTAGCCATCCTTGCGCAGCGTCTCTTCGAAGACCTTGCCGACGCCGTAGATGAGGCCGACAGGATGGGCCGCGAGAAAGCTCAGCGTCTCTGCCTTGCCGATGACCGCAAAGCCGCGCGGCTTGTCGAGATCGGACGCGATCTTGGCGAGGAACTTGTTGTGGCTGAGACCGATGGAAACGGTGATCCCGAGCTCGGTCTCGACGCGATGCGCGAACCGCGCCAGCACGGCTGCGGGCGACGCCTTGTGCAGCGTTTCCGTGCCGCTGAGATCGAGGAAAGCTTCGTCGATCGACAGCGGCTCGACCAGCGGCGTGAGCGTGTCCATCAGGGCACGCACCTGCCGGCTGACGCCGACATACTTGGCCATGTCGGGCCGGATCCACACGGCGTCGGGGCACAGCTTCTTCGCAGTAAACGCCGGCATGGCGGAGCGCACGCCGTATTGCCGGGCGATGTAGCAGCAGGTGGAAACGACGCCGCGCTGGCCACCGCCGATGATCACCGGCTTGTCGCGCAGGCTCGGGTCATCGCGCTTTTCGATCGAGGCGTAAAAGGCGTCACAATCGATGTGCGCGATCGAGAGGTTGGTGAGTTCCTGATGCGCGATCAGCCGCGGCGAACCGCACGCAGTGCAGCGCTGCGGCTTGACGGGTGCACTCGAGAGGTGCCCGCAATCGCGGCAGAGGACGGTGAGGGTGCTCATCGCATCAACCGGCTGGATTGAGCTTGGCCCAGACCCGCATGAAAGACTCGGGCGCCATGTTGTTGGCGGCGCACAGTGCCATGAGCAGCGCCTCGTTCTGGGCGAAATAGTCGATCAGCCCGCGCTGGAAGCCGGCCGTTCCTATGCCGCGCCGCAGGCCGTCCGGACTAAGCCCGGAAACGCCCATGAATCCAGCCAGTTGCTCGGGATCCTGCGCAAGATGCTCGAGGCACAGCCCGGCGAGGTCGGCGGTGGTCGGCTGGTTGGGTTTGAGGGGCACGGAACCGGCTCGCGAGGGATTGGTAAGCGGTTGATGTTACTCCGGCCTTGGGGCAGAACACGAGTGGCCCGCGGCGGCCCGGATCGGATTCCATGCCCAAAACTGTGATGATCGTCGAAGACAACGAGCTGAATATGAAGCTCTTCAACGATCTCCTCGAATCCCGCGGCTATTCGATCATCCAGACGCGCAACGGCATGGAAGCCATCGGCCTTGCCCGAGCACATCATCCGGACCTGATCCTGATGGACATCCAACTGCCTGAAGTATCGGGTCTCGTCGTCACCAAATGGCTCAAGGAAGACGACGAGCTGGCCCCGATTCCGGTGATCGCCGTCACCGCTTTCGCGATGAAAGGCGACGAGGAGCGCATCCTCCAGGGCGGTTGCGAGGGCTACATCAGTAAACCCATCTCCGTGCCTCACTTTTTGGAAACGATTGCCCGCTACATTGGGCCCGCCAACTAGGCGTCCGGTTGGCTGTTTTCCGGGCATCTCCCGCGTATCGAGGGCAGTCGGCGAGTGACGGCGCGCGTACTGATTGTTGACGACATTCCGACCAATGTCCGGCTGCTCGAAGCACGCCTGACGGCGGAGTATTTCGACGTCAGAACCGCCTCCTCGGGTCCGGAAGCACTCGACCTCTGCCTCAAGGGCGACATCGACATCGTGCTGCTCGATGTGATGATGCCGGGTATGGACGGGTTCGAAACCTGCCGCCGCCTCAAGTCCTCGACCGCGACGATGCATGTCCCGGTGCTGATGATCACCGCGCTCGATCAGCCGTCCGATCGCGTGAAGGGTCTCGAAGCCGGGGCCGATGATTTCCTGACCAAGCCGGTCGACGACATCCAGCTGATGGCGCGCGTGAAGAGTCTCGTCCGGCTCAAGGCGCTGACGGACGAATTGCGCGCACGCGCGCAGACCGGCGAAGAAATCGCCATGGAAGATGCCTGGGCCGTGA
>JBEBHC010000130.1:0-8842 GCA_040081185.1 Devosia sp.
CGCGACCCTCGAGCCCGTGACGTTTGTGCCGACCAAACTGGTGACCAAGGACAACGCGAACCAGTAGTCGAAGAGATCGAGCCGGCGAGATGGGATATCCACTCGCCGGCCATTTTCCATGACCTTCATCACTCTCAACAACGTCTGCAAGACCTATGGCGGCGTACCGGCGCTGCGCCATGCCAACCTCGCCATCGAGGCCGGCGAGATCCACGCGCTCATGGGCGAGAACGGCGCCGGCAAGTCGACGCTGATCAAGATCCTCGCCGGAGTGGTTGCACCCGATACCGCCGTTATTGCGATCGACGACCTGCCGATGACGATCGATGGCCCTGCCGAGGCGCATCGGCTTGGCTTTCGCTTTATCCATCAGGAATTCAACGTGATCCCGGCGCTCTCGGTCGCCGAGAATATCTTCGCAGGACGGCGCTATCCGCTGCGTTGGGGTGCCCTCGTTGACTGGCGTCGCTTGTGGGAGACGGCGCGGGCCGCACTCGAGCGCCTCGGTATCACCCACATCGATCCGGCCGCGAAAATGGCGCGCCTGTCGCGCGGCGACCAGATGCTGGTGCGCATATCGAGCGCGTTCCTCAGCGAACCCGAAGCGCCGGCGCGGCTCTACGTCATGGATGAGCCGACGGCATCGCTAACCCGTGAAGAGTCAGACCGGCTGTTCGGTGTGCTGCGGGAAATCCGGGCCGGTGGCGGGTCCGTCCTCTATGTCTCGCATCGCCTCGACGAGGTGATGGCCCTGTGCGACCGCGCTACTGTCCTGCGCGACGGCCAGACCGTCGACACGGGACGGATCGCCGACATCACGCATGACGATCTCGTCGCGCTCATGATCGGGCGCCGGGTGGCAAATGCCTATCCCGCCGTGACGCGCCCGCCGGGTGATGAAACGGTTCTCTCTGTCGATGAACTGACGACCGAGCACGTGACGGCGGCCTCGTTCACGCTGCGGAGCGGGGAAATCCTCGGCATTGCCGGACTCGCTGGCGCCGGCCAGCGCGACCTCCTGCGCGCGCTGTTCGGCGACATCAAAATGCGTTCCGGCCGCGTCGAACTCGCGGGAACGCCTTACCGCCCATCCAGCCCGGAGGCCGCGTGGGGTGCAAGGGTCGCCTATGTGCCACGCGAACGGCGCAGCGAAGGGCTGATGCTGACCCGGCCGATATTCGAGAACGTCACGCTGTCGCATCTGTCGCACCAGAGCCTGTTCGGGGCATGGCTCACGCCGCGCGCCGAACGCCGCTCGGCAGCAACCCTGGGGGACGACGTGCGGCTGCGTGCACGCGGGCCCGGCCAGTTGGTGCGTGAGCTCAGCGGAGGCAACCAGCAGAAGGTGGTTTTCGCTCGCGCGCTGGCCGGCGAGCCCCGGCTGCTGCTGCTCGACGAGCCGACGCGAGGTGTGGACGTCGGCGCGAAGTTCGATATCTACGCCATCATTCGCGCCATGACGGCCAAGGGGATGTCGGTGATCCTCGTCAGTTCGGATTTGCCAGAACTGCTCGGCATGAGCGATCGCATCGCAATCATGCGCGATGGCGCGCTGTCCGAGATCGTCGACGTCGCGGGGCTGGAGGAGGACGCCCTGCTGAACCACATCTATGGACGGACACGGGCCGCCGCATGAATCTCTCACTCCTCCTGCGCCGCTACGGTACCCTTGTCGGCTTCGTGGCGATCCTGGCGGTCTTCTGGATCAGCCTGCCCGAGACGTTCATGACGCCCCGCAACTGGCTCAACATCACGCAGCAATTGTCGATGCTGATGGTCGTTGCGGCGGGCATGACCATCGTGATGGTCATGGGTGACTTCGACCTCTCGGTCGGCTCGGCCGCCAGCCTGGCCGGCATCGTGGCAGGCGTGTTGTTCGCCTCGGGCTTTCCGCCGTGGGTCGCGGTCGGTGCAGCGCTCGCGATCGGTCTCATCGGAGGAGCGTTTAACGGTGTGCTGGTCAGCGTCGTCGGCATCCTGCCATTCGTTGCGACCCTTGCCACCCTCACCATGTATTCGGGCGCCGCGTTTATCCTCAGCGGTGGCAAGACGATATCGGGCCAGTCCATCCCGGCCGACTTTTCCGGCTTCGCCCGCTCGGGCGTGCCGTTGGGTGAGATCGGCGGCGTATTGCTCACGCTGCCCAATCTCACCATCGTGGCCGTCGTCGTGGTCGTCGCTGTTTGGGTCCTTCTCGAACAGACGACCTTGGGGCGGCGCCTCTATGCGATCGGCGGCAATGTCGAAGCCGCCTACCTTGCCGGCGTCGCGGTGCGGCGGCTTAAGCTGGTCGCATTCTCGCTGACCGGACTCGGCGCCGCTGGTGCCGGCATCATGTATGCGAGCCGCGTCGCCTCCGCCAACCCGACGCAGGGCAGCGGGCTGATGCTCAACGCCATCGCCGCCGTGTTCCTTGGCATGACCATGAGCGAGGAGGGCGAACCCCGCATCCTGGCGACCGTCGTCGGTGTCCTGATCCTCGGCGTCCTGGACAACGGGCTCACGCAGTTGAGCGTGGACAGCTACGTCCGCCAGGTGCTGGTCGGCGGCATCATCCTGCTTGCCGTTTCGGTGAGTTCGTTCTCGAAGCGGGTTCGGCGCTGAGCCTTCTGCACGCGAGTTGGTGACGGCCGGTCTTCATCGCAAATTGGCGACCAAGATCGGTCCCGACCAAGAATCGGTTGTATTGCTAGGCTGCCTTTGGCTTGGGGACCCGCATGAAAGTCACGCTCGATCTGACGGAACTTGTCTCGCGCGGTGCGCTCACCGCAGCGGAAGCCGAAAAGCTCAAAGGTCTTGCGGACACGCAGTCCTCAACTCTCGGCATCAACATCATCCTGTCCTTCGGGGTGGTGGCGATCGTTGCCGCGGCCGGCGTGTTGTTCCCGCATCCCCTGACCGCGATCGGATTTGGCGCGGCGCTGATGATCGGCGGTTTCCTCGGCATATTTTCGCCGACCGATACCTGGCGTCTCCTGGCCCGTACCTGCCTTACTATAGGCGCGCTACTATTCTGGGGCGGGGTTGCGTTCTATGCGGGAACGTCGCCGCTCAGCGTGGGCCTCATGTCGCTGGGCATCTCGGCGGTGGCGGTGGTCGCGCGTTCGGGGCTCTTGTCCGGACTAGCCGTGCTCGGCCTCGGCGGAGCGGCCTCGACTGGACTTGGCGAGTCGGAGTGGTGGATTTTCTCGCCGCGCCCGACGGTGACGATAGTCGTCTTCGGCGTGCTTTCGCTGGCGCTGCTTTTCGCCTCAACGCGCCTGCCGGCCGTCTATGAGCGGCTGGCGATTATCGCTGCCCGCACATCTGTTCTGGTGGTCTGCCTGGCGTTGATCTTCGCGTCGGTCTTCGGCGATGGAAGCATCAACCGCGAGTTCTTCGCCATCGCCTTCGCGCTGCTGTTGATCGCGTGTGTAGTGTGGGCGGTCCGCGTCGATCGCCGCTGGGTCATCAACACGGCCGCAATATTCGGGGCCATCCACTTCTTCATTCAGTGGTTCATGTATCTCGGCGCCAACCCGTTCTCGGTGCTGCTGGGGGGCATCCTGCTGATCGCGTTTGGCCTCGGGCTGCGCAGCGTCAATCAGCGCTTCCGCAACGCTGCACCCGCTTAGCGGTCCCAGTTGGCAGTGATGATCTCGACGGCTTCGGCCCGCACGGTAGTGAAATCCAGGGTCCTGGCGAAGCGCTGACCGGCTTCGGCAATCTGCCGGGCCTCCGGCTCGTGCGAACGCACCCAATCGATTTGCTCCAGCAGGTCGCTCATGTCCGCCTTCACCGGCACGTAGTGCTCAAAGGGGACAAGCCGGTCATAGTACCATTGCCGGTAGCCAAACTGGGACTCGACCTTCAAGACGCAGCAACCGTAGTGCAGCCGGACCAGCAAGTTTGACCAGGCGTTGGTCATGCCGTCGATATCGAGCGCATACTTCCTGCCAAGCCAGGAGTCCTCTGCGACCCATCCGCCGACCAGACCCAGCCGCCGCGCATCGTCGGAGAAAACACCGTACCGCCCTTCGAGCCGCACGAGTTTCACGTCGTGGTCGGAAACTCCGCGCATCCGCAAGGCAAGCCGGATGCGCTGGATGACGGTCGGATCGTCGACCGCCGAAGCATCGAAGCTTACTCGACCTTGCCCATTGCCTGCACCGCGCCAGACGATTTCCGAACTCCGGTCGTCCCAGGCCAGCCCGCCCAGAGCTTGCTGGCGGGCGGCTTCATAGCCTTGGAACTGGAAAAAGTGGGAATCTGGCAGCAACACAGCCTCACCTGGTCGCCCGGAGAAGGCGAAGGTCGCGGCCGTGGGGTCGAAACCGTCGGTCGCGACTGCGGTCATCGAGCGCACGGCTTCCGGAGACTGGGAGAACCAGTGGATCAGAGTATTGAAGACGTGGCGCGATGCGCCGAGTTGGCCGGACGGCATCCGGTGCGATACCGACAGGCGGATTGCATCGGATTGTCGGCTCAGCCGCACGTCCATTGCCATGCCGTCGTGCTCGTAGTCGAGAATGAGCCTTCGCTGCGCGCCGTCGCGGGAAACCGCATAGGAAGCCGCTCGGCGCTCGACTTGCCTGGCGCGCCGCCGCCGCGCAAACCGCTCACGCCATCCCATGGGGACATTCGCGACCAAATGGACTTCCGGGGTTCGACTGTGGGGACAAGGATTGCGCCGAAGCAGTTGCATTGCCGACCCAAACTGTCTAGATACGGCTCTCTCAGCCGCCCGGGGTGACTCGTGCGGCGATTGTTATTTGGCCGAAAGGCCACGATTCGAGGCATTTCTCATGGCCATGTCGAACCCGGTCAAGTTTCTGCAGGAAGTCCGCCAGGAGGTCTCCAAGGTCACCTGGCCGTCCCGCAACGAGACGCTGATCTCGACGGCAATGGTGCTTGGCATGGTCGCGCTGGCGAGCATTTTCTTCCTGCTCTCCGACGAAATCATCCGTTGGGGCGTGACGGCATTGTTGAGCATCCGCGGCTAGCGGACGAATTCAGGACTAGGACAGACTGCGGCATGGCCAAACGCTGGTACATCGTTCAGGCGTATTCGAACTTCGAGCGCAAGGTCGCCGAAGATATCCGCCAGAAAGTGGCGCAGCACAAACTCGGCGATCTGTTCGAGGATGTGATCGTGCCGACCGAAAAGGTCGTCGAGATGCGCCGCGGCCGCAAGGTCGACGCCGAGCGTAAATTCTTCCCCGGCTACGTGCTGGTGAAGATGGAACTTACGGATCAGGCTTATCACCTGATCAAGAATACGCCGAAGGTGACCGGCTTCCTCGGTTCGGGCGACAAGCCCATGCCGATCTCGGAAAAGGAAGCCATGGCCATCCTGCAGCAGGTGCAGGAAGGCGTGGATCACCCCAAGCCGTCCGTTTCGTTCGAGGTGGGCGAAAAGGTGCGCGTCGCCGACGGCGCGTTCCAGAGCTTCGAGGGCATCGTCGAGGAAGTCGACGAGGAGCGTTCGCGGCTCAAGGTTGAAGTTTCGATTTTCGGGCGGCCCACCCCGGTGGAGCTCGAATACGGTCAGGTCGAAAAGGTCTGATCCCGGTCGTTACGCAAGCACGACCAGTATTAGGACTACCGGCGGGCGACCGCCGAAAATCTGTGGGAGGGATGGCGGCCGGCCAGGCTGCCTAGCACCCGGACCACAGCGTCAAGCCGCCGGGTGACTCCGGCAAGTGAACTGAAGGACGTAACATGGCAAAGAAAATCACAGGCTACCTGAAGCTTCAGGTGCCGGCGGGCTCCGCGACCCCGTCGCCCCCGATCGGCCCGGCCCTCGGCCAGCGTGGCCTGAACATCATGGAATTCTGCAAGGCGTTCAACGCCAAGACCGCAGATCAGGAAAAGGGTGCGCCGACTCCTGTCGTCATCACCATTTTCGCCGACAAGAGCTTTACTTTCGAGACCAAGCTCCCGCCGGTGACCTACTTCCTCAAGAAGTCGATGAACCTCAAGTCCGGCTCCAAGCTGCCCGGCAAGGACTCGGCGGGCACGATCACGCAGAAGCAGATCCGCGAGATCGCCGAAAAGAAGATGAAAGACCTCAACGCCTATGACGTCGATCAGGCCATGAGCATGATCGCCGGTTCCGCCCGGTCCATGGGCATCCAGGTAGAGGGCTGATCATCATGACCAATCTCGGAAAACGCACCAATACCGCCCGCGAAGGCATCGACCGCAAGAAGCTCTATGCGCTGGGCGAAGCCGTCACGATGGTCAAGTCCCGCGCGAAGGCGAAGTTCGATGAAACCATCGAAGTCGCCATGAACCTGGGCGTCGATCCCCGTCACGCGGACCAGATGGTCCGTGGCGTGGTTAACCTGCCCAATGGTACCGGCAAGACCGTCCGGGTTGCCGTTTTCGCCAAGGATGCGAAGGCCGACGAGGCCCGCAAGGCCGGTGCCGATATCGTCGGTGCCGAGGACCTGGTGGCCGAAGTGCTGTCCGGCAAGATCGATTTCGACCGCGTTATCGCCACCCCCGACATGATGCCGCTCGTCGGTCGTCTCGGTAAGGTGCTCGGCCCGCGCAACCTGATGCCCAACCCCAAGGTGGGTACGGTGACCCCGGATGTGACCGGCGCCATCAAGGCCGCCAAGGGCGGTGCCGTGGAATTCCGCGCTGAAAAGGCCGGCATCATTCACGCCGGTATCGGCAAGGCCTCGTTCACTGCCGAAGCGCTTCTGCAGAACATCCAGGCCTTCACCGACGCCGTGCAGAAGGCCAAGCCGGCCGGTGCCAAGGGTACCTACGTCAAGCGCGTCGCCGTAAGCTCGACCATGGGCCCTGGCGTGCACGTCGATCCGACCTCGCTGCACTCGTAGGCGAGGCCCGGCGGCGCCTAGCGCCGTCGGGAAACACGAATTCCAGAGCGAGCTCGCTCGCTCTGGGTGCCCTTGGAAACAGGGGTAAGTCCTGTCCGAGACTGCCGGTGCGCTGCGGCGCCTAAACCTGGATATCCGGGGCCAGCAATAGACGGGGTAAGAGCCGGACACTTTCCGGTTCGTACCAGGCCAGTTGCCGCCAACGGGCATTTCGCCCTTCCGCGGTCAGCTCGGTTGACAGGCATCAACCGCTGAACTCGCCGCAAGGGGAGGGCAGCAATTGGCAAAGGCCCGCCGAGCTTCGGCAAAAGCGGGTCCAATGTGGAGACCAAAGTGGAAAGAGCGGAAAAGCGCGAAGTCGTCGCCTCGCTCCAGACCTCCTTCGCCGGAGCTGGATCGATCGTCGTCGCGCGCAATGCCGGCCTCACCGTCGCTGACCTGGAGACGCTGCGCAAGCAGATGAAGCAGGCCGGCGGCTCGGTGAAAGTCGCGAAGAACCGCCTGGCCAAGCTTGCTCTCAAGGACACCAGCACTGCGGACATTTCGGCCCTTTTCGAAGGACCGACGGTCATCGCTTTCGCCAAGGATCCCATGACGGCGCCCAAGGTGGCGGCGGCTTTCGCGGACAAGAACCAGAAGTTCGAACTCCTCGGTGGCGCCATGGGAATGACGGGTCTCGACCCGGCCAAGGTGAAGGCGCTCGCCACCATGCCCTCGCTGGATCAACTGCGCGCGACCCTCGCCGGCATGCTCAAGCAGCCCGCGACCCGCATCGCTTCGATCCTGCAGGCCCCTGGCGGCGCAGTCGCTCGCGTCATCTCGGCTCACGCCGAGAAGGGCAACTAAGACCGAAGGCACATTGGAGTCCCGGTGGGGCTCTTGGAACGAACCGAAACTGAACCATATAGGAAGAACAAATGGCTGATCTCGCCAAGATCGTGGATGACCTCTCTGCGCTGACCGTGCTCGAGGCTTCCGAACTCTCCAAGATGCTCGAAGAGAAGTGGGGCGTTTCCGCCGCCGCTCCGGTGGCCGCGGCCGCCCCGGCTGGTGGTGGCGCAGCCGCCGCTCCGGTCGAAGAGAAGACCGAGTTTGACGTGATCCTCGCCGCGTTCGGCGAGAACAAGATCAACGTCATCAAGGAAGTCCGCGCTATCACGGGCCTCGGCCTGGGTGAGGCGAAGGCCCTCGTCGAAGGCGCGCCCAAGTCCGTCAAGGAAGGCGTGAACAAGGCTGAGGCCGAGGACATCAAGAAGAAGCTCGAAGCGGCTGGCGCCAAGGTCGAGCTGAAGTAATTCGACGATCCTGGTTGGCACTGCTGCCCGGGATTGTATGATTTTCGGTAGCGCCTACGGGCGCTGCCGTATTTTAGCCGCAGAGTTGAATATCAAGCGGCATACGTCGTTCGCCACTCCCGGGTGCATTGGGGGCATAGGCGACCAGTTTTGAAGTTGCGGAACGACTACCAAACAAATTCGTAAGGGCAGATTTCCCAAGGTCCGACGGCTGATTGTCGGGACTTCGGTCATTTGCTTTCCGAGACATCGACAACATTAGGAGCGGGTATGGCTACCACGTTCAACGGCCGCCGTAAGGTACGCAAATCCTTCGGCAGCATTCGCGAAGTCACGGACATGCCGAATCTGATCGAGGTCCAAAAAGCCTCCTACGATCAGTTTCTGCTTGTGGACGAGCCCAAGGGCGGCCGTCTCGATGAGGGCCTGCAGTCGGTTTTCCGGTCTGTGTTCCCCATCACCGATTTCGCCAACACCGCTTCGCTTGAGTTCGTGAAATACGAGTTCGAGCAGCCGAAGTACGACGTCGACGAGTGCCGGCAGCGCGATATGACCTTCGCTGCGCCCCTCAAGGTGACGTTGCGCCTCATCGTGTTCGAAGTGGACGAGGAAACCGGCGCCAAGTCCGTCAAGGACATCAAGGAGCAGGACGTCTACATGGGCGACATGCCGTTCATGACAATGAACGGCACTTTCATCGTCAACGGCACCGAGCGC
>JBEBHC010000299.1:0-2297 GCA_040081185.1 Devosia sp.
GGCTTCCGCCTGCTTCGCCTTGGCTTCGTCCACCAGCTTCTGCTGTTCGGGCGTGAGCTGGGCGTCAGGCGTCGCAACGGCCTCGACGATCGGTTTTTCGCCGTTGCCCGGACCTTTGCCGCCCTGCACGAGAATGCCGGTGCCCAGCCACAGGGCAAGACCCAGCACAATGATCAGCGCAATGCCGTAGGAGTAGATCGCTCGCATGTCGTAAAGCCCTTATTCCGCAGCTTCGGCGATGCCCGTGTCGGGCTTCGCGAGCGCAAGAAGTTCCCCCATATGGGATTTGATGTAGTTGCGGGCCGCGACCAAACAAGTGCGGCCATACTCAAGCACCCAACAGTCGGCCGGGGCCGTATGCTGGGTTGCCATGCGTTCCATTTCTGAAATCGCGCCGTCGATGGATGCGAGCCGCTCTGTTAACCGGACCTGAACGAGCGACGCCGGCAGTTCCGGCACGAAGCGCGCGAACAGCAGGAACTCGCTGCGGAACTCGTCTTCGCCGAGCTTGTCGAACAACGACCCGATGAACTCGCGGCGGCCTTCCGGCGAAATCGAATAGATCTTCTTGGCCGGCTTCCCAGCCTGCTGTTCGATCCGCGCCGTGACGGCGCCATCGGTTTCGAGCTTGGCAAGGGCAGGGTAGATGGAGCCGAAACTCGCCTCGATGAAGTAGGAATATTCCCCTTCAACCAGCAGTTTGCGGATCTCGTAGCCGGTGGCCTCGCCATCGAAGAGGACCGAGAGGCAGATAGTGCGGACGTTCATTCCATATATCCGTTCGGCATATGCCGGGCTGAAATATGGCGGCCGTATACAGGCACAAACGCGAACCTGCAATCTCGCGTGACGCATTGTCGCTATGCGGAGTTAACAGGGCTTTGTTGCGTGGGGCAGGCTTTTAGCCCAGAAGGCGGCGCATTTCCGCGGCCGCGCGCGAAGCCAGATCGGCATTTGCGGCAGCGATGAAGTACGGATTGAGGAAGTTTCCGGCGGCTTTCCCGTAGGCAAGCGGCCCGCCGGAGAGGGCGAGAACCTTGCCGCCGGCGGCTTCGAGCACCGCCTGGCCGGCAGCGGTGTCCCATTCGCAGGTCGGCGTGAAGCGCGGGTAGAGTTGGGCTTCGCCCCGAGCGACGAGACAGAACTTTAGCGAAGAACCGACGGAAACGTCGTCAACCACCTGAAATGACTCGCAGAACCCCTCGAGCGCGTCGTGGCCATGCGAGCGCGAGGCGACAACCTTCATCGGACCGTTGGTGGCGGTGACGAGGGGCAGGCGCTGGTCTCGCGCGTCGATTTCGAAGGCGCCGCCGGGTCCGCCAAAGAAGGTGGCGCCGGTCGCCGGGGCGAGGACGATGCCGTGCGTCGGACGGCCATGCTCGATCAGCGCAATATTGACGGTGAACTCGCCGTTCCGCTTCAGGAACTCCTTGGTCCCATCGAGCGGATCGACGCAGAAGAAACGGTCACCCAAGGCCGGGATACGGCCGGCCGCCACGCTCTCTTCGGCGAGCACCGGAATGCCGGTCTCGGCCAAATGCGCCAGGATGATCTCCTCGGCTTTGCCGTCGGCGACAGTCACCGGTGAGCCGTCGGCCTTCGTCACCGCGTCGAAGTCCCCGAGATAGACCTCCATGATGGCCGCGGCGGCCTCGCGGGCGGCTTCGATCATCAGGTCGGCAAGCGGCTTGCTCATCAGGAATCCCCAGAACGGACGCGGGTTTAGGGGGCAGCGCCCACGGTGTCTATCGACATTTGGGGCACCTTCGTCGGATATGCCGCCCGGAGGATCACCGATGTCGCCTGTCCCTCGTTCCCGCGTCCAGGATATGGATGCCGCCGACCCGCTGGCTCACACGCGCGACCGCTTCGCGCTGCCCGAGGGGGTCATCTACCTCGATGGCAATTCGCTGGGCGCCATGCCCAAGGCGGCCGCCGCACGCGTTACGCAGACGGTGGCCGAGGAATGGGGGAACGGCCTGATCCGCAGCTGGAACACGGCCGACTGGATCGACCTGCCGCGCACCGTCGGTGAAAAGATCGCGAGGCTCATCGGCGCCGACCCCGGCACTGTCGTGGTGGCGGACTCCACCTCACTCAACCTGTTCAAGGTTTTGGCTGTCGCGCTCTCGTTACGACCGGACCGACGCGTGATCCTGTCGGAAGAAGGCAACTTCCCGACGGACCTCTATATCGCATCAGGCATCGCCGACTTGCTCGGCAAGGGTCACGAATTGCGCGCCGTGCCGCGCCAGGACCTCGCGAATGCCATCACCCCGGACGTTGCCGTGCTGATG
>JBEBHC010000131.1:0-8744 GCA_040081185.1 Devosia sp.
CGCTGCCGCGGCACCTGCTCGATGCCATCACCAGCGTCGAGGAAACCGACAGCTTCGACGGCTATCCCGACAAGTGGCTGAGCAACAGCCAGGACGTCTTTACCCATCCCGAACTGCCGCTGTTCCGCGTCATGGCCGCCAACTTGAAGGGCGGGCCCGATGCCGAGGGACGCAGCTCGATCATCCAGGTCCGCTCCGCGCACGCCCTCCTCGAGGGCTCCGATGCCGCGCTGCTGACCCGGTCGCAGACCGCTAACCATGGCATCCAGTCCGACAAGGGCAACAAGCTCGGCTGGCTCCCGCGGCTGCGCGGCGCGCTCAGCGGCTACTTCATGGCCACCATGTTCGCCGGCATCGGCAACATGGTTGCAGCGCCCGAACGGCCGCTTCATTTCAAGACGCTGGCCTTTGCGCGTCACCGCATCCGCCAGCTCGCCAACAAGCTCGGCGTGCAGCAGCGCTCGCTTTACTTCGCGCTCGTCACCTACGGCCTGCTGGCCGAGAAGGAACGGCGCGTGAAGGAGAAGGTGATTACCGCCGCCTACACGATGCTCGACACCAAGCGCACCGCCTCGGACGACGACTTCTTCCGCGTGCGCGCGCTGCAGGCGAGCTTTCCGTTCAGCAAGGACCTGCTGACCTACATCAAGGCGGTGGATGCCGAGATGTCGGCCAACGAGAGCAAGGACCTGTCGAAGTTCCAGCTCACCGTCCTCGCCATGATGGGCGCCATGCGCCGGCTTAGCACGATCTTCCCCAGGATGATCAACGACAAGGTCTGGCGCTTCCAGGGCACGCAGGCCGACCTGGTGCTGACACTGGTTCCGCCGCACCGCAGTTATGGCGCGATGACCGAATGGATGATCGAGCCGATCTATTGCGGCGCGTTCCACCAATCGACCAACATCGTGACGTTCTGCCCCGGCAGGCAGTTCATGACGGTCAACTTCGTGGTCGAGGAACGCCACCTGGGGCACATCGACCGGGTGGAAAAGCTCGTCACCGACCTGGAGGCAATGGAGCTGGCCTGAGGCCGGCTCCCGCTTTGCATTTGCGTTTTCCGATGCTAGAGACCCTCGCCAACCCGCGAGGACGCTCGATTCGTCCGGCGCGGGCTTCCTTTTTTCCAAATCGGACGGGAAGGGCCTGCCCTTGGCGAAAATCATTACATCCATCACCGGCGATTCCGCGCTGACCTTCGACGACGTGCTGTTGCAGCCGGCGCGATCCGACGTGCTGCCCACCGACGTCGATATCCGCAGCCGCGTCACCAAGGACATCGCGCTCAACCTGCCGATCCTCAGTTCGGCGATGGACACGGTGACCGAAAGCAAGATGGCCATCGCCATGGCGCAGGCTGGTGGCATTGGCGTCATTCACCGCAACCTCACGCCGACGGAACAGGCCGAGCAGGTGCGGCAGGTGAAATCGTTCGAGAGCGGCATGGTGGTGAACCCCATCACGATCGGACCGGACGCAACTCTCGCCGACGCGCTGGCGCTGATGCGCGCCAACCGCATCTCGGGCATCCCGGTGGTCGCCAACGCCGGCGCCGGTGGCCGTGTGACCGGCAAGCTGGTGGGCATCCTGACCAACCGCGACGTGCGGTTCGCCACCAACGAGCGGCAGAAGATTTCGGAACTGATGACGCATGAGGGTCTCGTCACCGTCCGCGACGGCGTCGGCAAGGACGAAGCCAAGGCGCTGCTGCACCGCAACCGCATCGAAAAGCTGCTGGTGGTGGACGATGCCGGCAACCTCGTCGGGCTGGTGACCGTCAAGGACATCGAGAAAGCCCAGCTCAATCCCATGGCCATCAAGGATGCGCAGGGCCGCCTCCGTGTCGCTGCGGCATCGACCGTGGGTGACAAGGGCTACGAGAGGTCGATGGCGCTGATCGATGCAGGCGTCGATCTGCTGGTGATTGATACCGCGCATGGTCATTCCGTGCACGTCGCAGCGGCCGTCGAGCGCGTGAAGCGCGAGAGCAACTCGACGCGCATCGTGGCCGGCAATGTCGCGACGGCCGAGGCAACGCGCGCCCTCATCGAAGCTGGCGCGGACTCAATCAAGGTCGGCATCGGTCCCGGTTCGATCTGCACCACGCGCATCGTGGCCGGAGTCGGCGTCCCGCAGCTGGCTGCTGTGATGGCCTGTGCCGAGGAAGCCGACAAGAACGGTGTTCCTGTGATTGCCGATGGCGGCATCAAGTTCTCGGGCGATCTCGCTAAGGCTCTCGCGGGGGGCGCGAGCTGCGCCATGATCGGCTCGCTGCTGGCCGGTACCGACGAAAGCCCGGGGGAGGTCTATCTCTACCAGGGCCGGTCCTACAAAGCCTATCGCGGCATGGGCTCCGTGGGCGCGATGGCGCGCGGCTCGGCCGACCGCTACTTCCAGCAGGAGGTCACCGACAGCCTGAAGCTCGTGCCGGAAGGCATCGAGGGGCAGGTGCCCTATAAGGGACCGGCAGGTACCGTGTTGCATCAACTCGCGGGCGGCCTGCGTGCCGCGATGGGCTACACTGGTGCGCACAACCTCGAAGAGTTCCGTGACGGTGCGGTGTTCGTGAAGATTTCCGGCGCCGGGCTCAACGAGAGCCATGTCCACGACGTCTCCATCACCCGCGAGCCGCCGAACTATCGCGGCGGCATGTGATGCAGGGCTTCAGCCTGTGGCTGATCGGCGCCCTGCTGGCGCAGGGTGCGATCGCGCTCGTTCTGCTGCTCGTGCTCGGCGCCATCCGCGTGCCGATGGTCGTCTCGGGCCGCATCCCGATGCGCGACATCGCCTTGTCGCGGGACCCGTGGCCGGACCACGAAAAGCGCGTCTCCAACGCCTTCGACAACCAGTTCCAGTTGCCGGTCCTGTTCTATCTCGGTGGCGCCATCTCGCTCTACCTTGGCACGATCTGGATCGAGGTCGTCGTCGCCTGGCTGTTCGTGATCAGCCGCGTCGCCCACGCGGCCGTGTTCGCGATCACCAACACCGTGCCGCAGCGCTTCCTTGCCTATAGCCTCGGATACGGTGTGCTTGCCTTCTTCTGGCTCGAGCTGATCCTCCGCGTGCTATTCATCGCGATCTGGAACCGGGTATGAAACTTCCGGGACGCCTCGCCGCTGCGATCGAAGTGCTGGCCGATATCTCCACGCGCCACCGTCCGGTGAGCGAGGCGCTGAAGGCCTGGGGGCTTGGCAACCGCTTCGCCGGCTCCGGCGACCGCGCTGCCGTTGGGAATATCGTCTATGACGCGCTGCGCCGCCGGGCCAGTCACGCCTGGGCCATGGGCAGCGATGCACCGCGCCCGCTGGTGTTGAGCGTGGCGGTGCGTGACTGGGGAATTTCACCCGAAGAGCTCAACGATCTGTTCGCGAGCGACACGCACGCCCCTGAGGTGCTGAGCGCCGACGAGGTCCACCGGCTGGCAATGGCCGATCCGCTGGTGGGCGCGCCCGATCATGTCCGCGCCGATCTGCCCGAATGGGTGCTCCCCCATCTCGGGTTCGATGATGTCGTGGCAGAAGGTCAGGCGATGGCCGGCCGGCCGCCGCTCGATCTTCGGGCCAACACGCTCAAGGCCGACCGCGACAAGGTGCTGAGAGCGCTCGCCCGTTTCGGACCGGATCCGACTGCGATTGCTCCGGATGGGATCCGCCTCGCTGCGGGGCGGGGCGACAGCCGCACGCCCAACGTCCAGGTCGAGGAAGGCTATCTGAAGGGCCAGTTCGAGGTTCAGGATCAGGGCAGCCAAATCGTGGCGCTGCTGGCGGGCGCGAGGCCCGGTGAGCAGGTGCTCGACCTGTGCGCCGGAGCCGGTGGCAAGACGCTCGCGCTGGCGGCTGCCATGGAGAACAAGGGCCAGATTTTCGCCCATGACAGCGACCGGCACCGCCTTGCGCCGATCTATGACCGGCTCAAGCGCAACGGCGTGCGCAATGTGCAGGTGCGTCCGCCGGGCGATGGCGCGCTGGATAGCCTGGTCGGCAAGATGGACCGGGTGGTGATCGATGCGCCGTGTACCGGTTCAGGTACCTGGCGCCGCCGCCCGGACGCCAAGTGGAAGCTCACGCCCGATCAGTTGGCCGCGCGAGTAGCCGAGCAAAAGGCTATCCTCGCCGAAGGCGCGCGCTATGTCCGGCCGGGCGGGGCGCTGCTGTACATCACCTGCTCGATCCTGGCGGACGAGAACCAACTGCAGGGCGCCGATTTCCTGCGCAACCACCCCGATTTCGCGGCCCTGAACCTCGACGCGGCGCTGGAGGCGCTAGCGCCCGGCGCTTCGACGTCCGTTCACCGCCTAGACGGTGAGGGAGTTTCCCTGACACCGCACCGGACCGGCACAGATGGGTTCTATGCTTTGTTAATGACGCGCCGCGCGGAAACCCGGTAATTACGAGCCAAGGGGCCGAATCAGAAAGAAGAGAATGACCGCCGTGGCTGGTGATTTACGAAGTGCGCGCTCGCTGCTGATCCTGGCTGCGTTCATCCTGGTCGTGGTTGGCGTTGGCGCCGTCATCGGGATCTCGACCCCTCCTGACGCCTGGTATGCGTCCCTCGCCAAGCCGCCGTTCAATCCTCCCAACTGGATATTCGGGCCGGTCTGGTTCACGCTCTATGTACTCATCGCGATTGCCGGCTGGCGTACCGCGTTGACCGACAGCTTCGGCACAGCGACGTTCCTCTGGATACTCCAGATGGTTCTCAACTGGGCCTGGTCGCCCACATGGTTCGGCCTGCATCTGTTGTGGCCGGCCTTCGTGATCATCACGGTAATCCTGGCGCTGATCATCGCCTTCATGGTCGTGACCTGGCGAAAGGTCGATCGCGTGTCGTCGCTGCTGTTCGTGCCCTATGCGCTATGGGTTGGTTTCGCCTCAACCCTCAACCTGTCGATCGCTGTCTTGAATTCCTGACGATCGCCGCCCGCGAACGGCGGCGCGCATGCGTGGATTGCGGTCGGGCTGCGTCGCGCAAACCTCGTTCAGTTCGGGAGACGACCCGTCGGTGCCTGTGAAACCGCGAGAGCGGTAGAAGTGCAGCGCCGCTTGGGTGACCGGACGCGCGATCAGCCAGCAGTCTGCCGCTCCCATCTCCCCTGCACGCAAGCACAATTCGCGCATCAAGGCGGCGCGGTGGCGCTTCTCGGGCGCCTCTGCGAACTGGGCATAGATGTAATTCGTTGGCGGTGCGCGAAGCTCTTGTACGCCAATGCTGGTCCAGTTGCGCGTGCCGGCGAGCAGCGCAGCACCCGGCACGTCATAAAGGGCCATCAGCACACCGCCGCCGAGGAAAGAGTCGACGACGCGCCCACCTTCCGCCCTTTTAAGGATGAGGTAAGCCTCCGGAAATCGCCGCCACCGTTCCAGGGTGCCTGAAAGGCTGCGCGTGTTGCGTGTCCGATGGGCCAGCATCAGGTTTCGTAACCGGCCGACTTCGAAACGGGTCGCCTCCGCGAGGTAAAATCCGCGTTCGACCGGGGCGGGTGGATGGAGCCGCAAACCGCGTCCAACAACCGCGCCGATGCGCGTATCTCGCAATCTGTCGGTGGCCCGGAACCAAGCGGCTACCAGTTCGTCGATCACGCCCTTCTCCTTGCGCGCCGGTGATAGCGGCAAGTCGGTGTCGCGCCAAGCGCCCGCGCTGTCAGCAGAGTGTCACAGAACCGACTTAGAAGCATCCCGGCCGGGGCGCTTTCGCTCGCTAGGCGGGGCTGAGGCAGGCATGACCAGACCGTACATCGACTTCGCGCTGTTAGGGCGCGCAACGCAGGAATCTCGCGCTTTCAGGGCAGGCGAGATCATCTTCAAGCAGGGCGATGCCGGAGACGAGTTCTTCATCGTTCGCTCCGGAAAGGTTTCCGTCCGGCTGGGCAACCGCACCCTCGACACTCTCGGCGAGGGTGAGGTGTTCGGCGAAATGGCCTTGATCGACCGGGAGCCACGCAGTGCCACCATGGTAGCCGAGACGGACTGCGTGGTCGTGCCGGTGGGCGAAAAGCAGTTCCTGTTCATGACCAGCGAAGCGCCATTCTTCGCCCTCAGCCTGATGCGCATACTTGTGCAGCGCCTCCGCACCGCGAATTCTACGCTGCCGGCCTGAGTGGGCGCCGCGGATCTGGGGTCCGAGGGCATCTGGCGGGCAGGGCGCTTGCCTTGGCCGGTCAGGGCCGTTATTTCCCCGCCATGACAGAGCCCGGCAAGCCTCCCGTCGATTCCATCCTCATCATCGATTTCGGTTCGCAGGTGACGCAGTTGATCGCGCGCCGGCTGCGCGAGACCGGCGTGTACTGCGAAATTCACCCGTTCAACCGGGCGTCGGAAGCCTTCGCTGCGATGCAGCCCAAGGGCGTGATCTTTTCTGGCGGACCGGCCTCGGTGACCGAGGAGGGAAGCCCGCGCGCACCGAAGGCCGTGTTCGACGCCGGCGTGCCCATACTCGCCATCTGCTACGGCCAGCAGACGCTGGCACTGCAACTCGGCGGCAAGGTGGAGGGCGGGCACGCGCGCGAGTTCGGCCGCGCCGATGTCGAGATCAGGGAGCCGAGCCGCCTCTATGAAGGTGTGTGGGACATTGGCCAGCGCTACCCGGTGTGGATGAGCCACGGCGACCGCGTCACCGAACTGCCTGCGGGTTTCGAGGTGGTGGCGACGTCGCCGAACGCGCCCTTCGCCATCGCCGTGAACGAAGATCGCGGCATTTATACAACGATGTTCCACCCCGAGGTGGTCCACACGCCCGATGGCGGCAAACTGCTCGCCAACTTCGTGCACAACATCGTCGGCCTGAAGTCGGACTGGACCATGTCGGCCTATCGCTCGCGCATGGTCGACAAGATCCGCGCCCAGGTGGGCAAGGGCAGGGTGATCTGCGGCCTATCGGGCGGTGTCGACTCGTCGGTGGCGGCGGTGCTGATCCATGAAGCCATCGGCGATCAGCTGACCTGTATCTTTGTCGACCACGGCCTGCTGCGCAAGAACGAGGCGACCGAGGTCGTCGAGATGTTCCGCGGCAACTACAATATCCCGCTCGTCCATGTCGACGCGAGCGAGGCATTCATCGGTGCGCTCGAGGGCGAAGCCGACCCCGAGACCAAGCGCAAGACCATCGGCCGGCTGTTCATCGAGACCTTCGAGGCCGAGGCCAAGAAGATCGGCGGCGCGCAGTTCCTCGCGCAGGGCACGCTTTATCCGGACGTCATCGAGAGCGTGAGCTTTTCCGGCGGGCCATCGGTCGTCATCAAGTCGCACCACAATGTGGGCGGTCTGCCCGAGCGCATGAACATGCAACTGGTCGAGCCGCTGCGCGAACTGTTCAAGGACGAGGTCCGCGCGCTCGGCCGCGAGCTCGGCCTGCCCGAAAAGTTCGTCGGCCGTCATCCGTTCCCGGGGCCGGGTCTCGCCATCCGCCTGCCCGGCGGCGTGACGCGTGACAAGCTGGCCATCCTTCGCGAGGCCGACGCGATTTATCTCGATGAAATCCGCAAGGCCGGACTCTACGACAAGATCTGGCAGGCCTTCGCCGTGCTGCTGCCCGTGCAGACCGTCGGCGTCATGGGCGATGGACGTACCTATGAGTTCGTCTGCGCGCTCCGCGCCGTGACGTCGGTCGACGGCATGACCGCCGACTTTTTCCCGTACGACATGGGTTTCCTCGGCCGGGCCGCGACCCGCATCATCAACGAGGTGCGCGGCATCAACCGCGTGGTCTATGACGTGACGAGCAAGCCGCCCGGCACGATCGAGTGGGAATAGATGAGTTCACGGCGCGACCAACTGGCATCGGTGGAGCGGCGTGTAAAACGCGAGCTGGTCAAGCACGGGCTCGACCTGCTGAAGCCGCTGAAACCTGATTCACGGGTGACCGCGCATGGCGGTTACAAGCTGCGCGACGCCAAGACCGGCAAGATCGTCTTCGGCGAACTGCCTTATCCCTTCTGCAAGACGCTGGAAGAGGTTGAGGCCTATATCGAAGATATGGAAGGCAGCAGCAGCGACTAGCTGCGGTACAGCACGACCTTGGTGTTACCCATGCCGACCTGCTTGACGAGATCGTAGAGCTTTTCCGCATTGTCCGGATGCAGGCGCACGCAGCCGTGCGAGGCGATCTGGCCCAGATGCCTTATGTCGCCGGTGCCGTGGATCGCGTAGCCGCCGTGGAAGAAGATTGACCACGGCATGGGCGAGTTCTCGTATTTCGACGAGTACCACATGGTGTGCATGCGGATCGGGCGGTAGGTGCCGGTCGGCGTCGCGTACCCCTTGCGGCCAGTCGACACGTCGAAATCGAAGATCCTGCGTCCGCCGCCGGTGACGACCATTTCCTGCTCGGTAATGTCGACGCTGATGAGCAGGCTGTCGATGCTTGAAGGAGCGGCATCGAACAGGCCGCCAAAGCGCCGGGCGGCGAAGGCAGGCGTTGCACCGAGGGCAAAAAGCCCAGTCAGCAAAGTGCGGCGAAGCATCGCAAGTATCCCCAAAACCAATCGCCGCAATGATGAGTCATGCCCTCTTGCCCCCCGGTTAACAAGGGCGTGCAAAGGGTTAGCCTCGCGCGTTCGTGAACCGTGATCGGGCAGGTAACCACGCTCGCCGCTCGATTTGCTTTTGGGGGCCTCGCCAATTATGGTGCCGCCGATTTTCTCCGCGCTGCCAAGGGTTTCATGGCCAACGATACGATCTTTTCCGAAGTCGACGAGGAGCTGCGCCGCGATCGCATGCGCAAGCTCTGGCGCCAGGTTGCCCCTTGGG
>JBEBHC010000300.1:0-2286 GCA_040081185.1 Devosia sp.
CGGCCCGCTCACTGTCGCTGCACGACTGCAGCACCAGGATAACCGGCAGCGTCATCTTGCCTTCGCGCAGGTCGTCGCCGGTGTTCTTACCCATCGCGCCGCTTTCGCCGCGATAGTCGAGCACATCGTCGACCAGCTGGAACGCCATTCCAAGCTGCTTGCCGTATTCGCCCATCGCGGAAATCTTGGCCCTGTCGGTAGTCGCCGCCATCGCGCCCGATTCCGCCGCGGCCGCGAACAGCGTCGCCGTCTTGGACAGGATCACGCTGTCGTAGTCGGCAGCACTGGTGGCGAGATCGCCCACCTTGCTCAGCTGCAGCACCTCGCCCTCGGCGATCACCGTCGCCGCCCGCGCCAGCACTTCGAGCGCATCGAGCTTGCCGGTTTCCACCATCATCAAAAACGCCTGCCCGAGCAGGAAATCGCCCACCAGCACGCTCGCCTGGTTGCCCCACACCATGCGCGCCGCCGGCCGGCCGCGCCGCATGTCGCTCTCGTCCACCACATCGTCATGCAGCAGCGTCGCGTTGTGCAGGAACTCGACCGCCGCCGCGAAATTCGCCTGCGAGCCATCGCCGGAGCCGAAGGCCAGCGCCGAGGCCACGGTCAGCATCGGCCGCAGCCGCTTGCCACCGGCATCGATCAGGTAGCGCGCCAGTTCGGGGACCATGTCGACGCGGGAATCGGCGCGCGACAGGATCAGCGCGTTGACCTTTTCCATCTCGGATTTGGTCGCGGCCAGCAGCCGGTCCAGCGCATGGGCACCCGCCGTCTCTTTTGCCGCAATTGCCGAGCTTGCCATCATCGCCCTCTGGACGCCGCTTTGAGCCGTGGCGCCGAGCCCCTATGATCGGCAGGCCGCGGCCCGCCGTCGGCCTGTCCCTAGACCACGCCATGGCCAATGTAAAACAACAAAGCGTCACGCAGGATGCCTTCCTCGGGAGCCGCCTGACCATCGCCCAACCGGCCACGGGCTTCCGCGCCGGGCTCGATTCCGTCCTGCTCGGCGCCGCCGTTGGCATGGGTGCTACGACACTGCTCGATCTCGGGGCAGGGGCGGGAACGGCCGGTCTGGTAGCTTTGGCCGACCGCCCGGGGTTGACGGCCGATTTGGTAGAAAACGACCCGGCGACGCTGCCCATCCTGCGCGCCAACATCGAATCCAATGGCCTCGCCGGACGAGCCCGCGCCATCGAGTGCGACATTACCGCGCCCGGCCGCACCCGTGCCGCCGCTGGCCTTGCCGCAGATGCGTATGGGGCGGTCATCGCCAACCCGCCATTCTTCCATCAGGGCGAAGGTTCTGCGCCGTCAACGGCCCGCGCCGCCGCCCGCCACGCCCCGGCCGATACGCTCGACCTCTGGGTCAAGACCGCCGCCACCCACGCCGCGCCGGACGGCGAGATCATTTTCGTTCACGTCGCGGAGCGACTTTCCGCGCTGCTGACCGCTTTCGAAACCCGCTTCGGCAACGTCACTATCCTCCCCCTCGTGCCGCGCGACGGCGAGGCCGCCCACCGCATCCTGATCCGTGGCATCAAGGGCTCCCGCGCCCCGCTGACACTTCTGGCCTCGCGCGTGTTGCACATGGGATCGGGCCGCACATTCCGGCCCGAATTCGAGTCCATTTTCAGGGGTACGGACCGGCTGCACTGGTAAAGGTGCGCGCCGCGCCCTAAATCCAACCGCAGTTGGACCAGTGGCTGAGGCGTTCGCCTGAATGCTGGGACAGGGATCAGGAAGCCGAACAAGGGTTCTCGCATGGCCAGGCGCACCGGCATCGTCGGCTTCGTCACCCGCCCGTTTCAGCGCGGCGGCACCACTATTCCCGTCGTCCGCCTCCAGGGCGTCATCGCCTCCGATCAGCGCGCCGGCCGGCTGAACATCGCCGGTGTCGCGCCGCTGCTGAAGCGAGCCTTCGAGATGAAGGCACCGGCCGTTGCTCTCGTAATCAACTCGCCCGGCGGTTCCGCCGTGCAGTCGCGCCTCATCGCCAAGCGCATCCGCGACTTGGCGAAGGAGCACGAAAAGCAGGTGCTTGTCTTCGTCGAGGACGCTGCGGCCTCGGGCGGCTATTTTATCGCCACGGCCGGCGACGAGATCATCGCCGATCCCTCATCGATCGTCGGCTCCATCGGCGTCATCTTCGCTGGCTTCGGCTTTCCCAAGGCGCTCGAAAAACTCGGCATCGATCGCCGCGTCCACACCTCCGGCAAGAACAAGTCCACCATGGATCCGTTCATGCCCGAAAAGGCCGAAGACGTCGCTCGCATCAAGCAGATGGAA
>JBEBHC010000132.1:0-8719 GCA_040081185.1 Devosia sp.
CTTGTTCCTTGGGTGGGGCAATCATGCCGGGTTTTGGTCGCGGGCAAAAGAGAGGGCGAGGCTCATCATGGCTTCCTCGCTGGGATGGTCGGCGAGGCCGATGCGCACGAAATGGGCGTCGACCAGCGGTTCGGCAACCGCTTCGGAGAGGCAAAGCGCGCCGAAACCGGTGCGGGCGGATTTCTCCATCCAGCCGGTGAGGGCGACAAAGGCCTCGGCCGTCCGGCGCGAATAAAAGAGAGCGGCGGCGATGCGCCCTTCGTGCAGCCCTGCTCCGGCTTCGGGCGGGAGGGCGCTTGTGGGCTCCATCGTATAGACGGCGGCGGTGATGACCATCACGCCCCAGGGGGTGAGCGCCTGCGCCAAGTTGCCGGACTGGTGGCGGGCGGTGGGGTAGAGGATGGGCCCGGCAAGGCCGGCGTCGGCCAGCAATTCGACCAGCGCTTCGAGATCGCCGCCGGCACTGACCACCTCGGCGAAACCGAACGCGCGGGCGGCAGCGGCCGTGCGCTCGCCGACCGTGAAGACCTTGAGATGACGGTAGTGCGGCAGTTCGCCCCGGTCGTGCAAGGCGCGCAGGGCATTGGCGCTGGTGACGGCGAGGGCGGCAAAGCCATCGGCGGGTGGCATGCTGGTCTGGAGCGGCGCAAATTTCAGCAGAGGCGCGACGACCGGATGAATCTCCAGCGCGGCGAGGCGGGCGGCGGTCTCGCTCGCATCGGGTTCGGGCCGGGTCACGAGCATCGAGAGCATGGGCGGTTTATGCCGGGAACAGCTTGAGGAAATCTGAACCGGCTTTGTGGCGGAGGATTTGGCCAAGTTCGCGGCCAAGCGCTTCCGCCCCGGCGGCCGGGCCCGAAACCGTGTCTCGGAAACTCAATTTGCCGTCGGGCGAGAGGATTTCACCCGTCAGCGCCAGGGTGTGATCGGCGAGGCGCGAATGGACGCCGATGGCGGTGCGGCACGAGCCGTCGAGTTCCCGCAGGAAGGCGCGTTCGGCCGCGATGACGGTGTGGGTCGGGTGATGGTCGAGCGCCGAAACGAGGTCGCGTGTGCGTGTGTCGGTGGAGCGGATTTCGATGCCGATCGCGCCCTGTGCCGGGGCGGGGGGAAACATCTCGGGATCGAGATGGGCCGTGATGTCGGCCTGCCGCCCGAGCCGGTTGAGACCGGCGACGGCGAGCAGGGTGGCATCGGCTACGCCGTCTGCGAGTTTCTTCAGCCGCGTGTCGACATTGCCGCGAAACGGTACGACTTCGAGATCGGGCCTGACGCGCAGCATCTGGGCCGAGCGGCGCAGGGAGGACGAGCCGAGTTTCGCGCCCTGCGGCAGGGCATCGAGCGTGCCCGCGCCGAGCGACACGAAGGCGTCGCGGACGTCCTCGCGTTCGAGGAAGGCAGAGAGTTCGAGACCGGGCGGCAGGGTGGTCGCCATATCTTTCGAGGAATGGACTCCGAGGTCGACCTCGCCGGTGTCGAGTGCGGCTTCGATTTCGCGCGAGAACAGGCCCTTGCCGCCGGCTTCGCTCAGGGGCGCATCGGTCAGCCGGTCGCCCGAAGTGCTGATGACACGGATGGCGATCTTGTCTTCGGGGATGGCGTGGGCGACGGCCAACATTGTCCGCACCAGATGCGCCTGCACCAGTGCGAGCTTGCTGCCGCGGGTCCCGATGGTGAGGAAGGGCGAAGATTGCAAAGCGGGGGACACCTCTATAGGCCAGAGCCCGCACGCCTTAGACCTTGGGAAAGGCCCGCGCAATGCGGCTGCTGGGCATCGAAACGAGCTGCGACGAAACCGCTGCCGCCATCGTCGAACGCGATAGTGCGGGGACGGGGCGCATCCTTTCCAATGTGGTGCGCAGCCAGATCGAGGAGCACGCGGCCTATGGCGGGGTCGTGCCGGAACTGGCGGCGAGGGCGCATGTCACCCATCTCGACCGGATCATTGCGAAAGCCTGCGCAGAAGCCGGCGTGAAGCTGGCCGATGTCGATGCTATCGCCGCGACCGCCGGGCCAGGGCTGATCGGCGGCGTGCTGGTGGGGCTGACGACTGCGAAGGCACTGGCCGCGGCGCTGGATAAGCCGTTGATCGCGGTCAACCATCTCGAGGGCCATGCGCTGACGGCGCGGCTGACCGACGGGCTCGAGTTTCCCTATCTGCTGCTGCTGGTGTCGGGCGGTCACAGCCAGTTCGTGCTGGTGCGCGGCGTGGGACATTACGAGCGCTGGGGCTCGACCATCGACGATGCGCTGGGGGAGGCCTTCGACAAGGTCGCCAAGCTGCTCGGCCTCGGCAATCCGGGTGGGCCGCAGGTGGAGAAGCTGGCGCTGAAGGGCGATCCGCGCCGGTTCGCGTTCCCGCGGCCGCTGCTGCGCGAGGAGCGGCTCGACTTCTCATTCTCAGGGCTGAAGACGGCGGTTCGGCTGGCCGCCGAGCAGATTGCGCCGCTCAGCGACACGGACGTGGCCGATATCTGCGCGGGCTTTCAGGCGGCGGTGACGGAGATCGTAGTGCAGCGCTCGGGCATGGCGCTGGCGCAGTTTGCGCGCGTGCTGCCCGAGGCGGAGCCGGTGTTGGTGGTGGCCGGCGGCGTGGCGGCGAACAAGGCGATCGGCGATGGACTGCGTTCCATCGCTGCGCAGCGCGGGGCGCGGCTCGTCGTGCCGCCGATACCGCTGTGCACGGACAATGGCGCGATGGTGGCGTGGGCCGGGGCGGAGCGGCTGGCGCTCGGCGATCACGACGGCTTCGAGATCGCGGCGAAGGCGCGCTGGCCGCTGGACAGCGCCGATATGGGGCTCGGCCACGGGGCGCATGATGGCACTTGAGCATGTGGCGGTGATCGGCGCCGGCGCCTGGGGCACGGCTCTGGCGCAGGCTGCAGCGATGGCGGGACGCCGGGTGACCCTGATTGGGCGCGACCTCGCTGCGATCGAGGAGGTCAATGCGCACCACAGCAACAGCCGGCATCTTGGCGCGCAACATCTGCTGGAGGCCATCACGGCGTCATCGCATCACGGCGGGGCCGACATCACGATCCTCGCGGTACCGGCGCAGGCGTCGCGCGCAGCGCTCGAGGCGCACCGGCCGCATGGCCCCGTGGTGCTAACTGCCAAAGGGCTCGAGCATGGCAGCCTGAAGCGGCAGAGCGAGGTGCTGGCCGAGGCGGCGCCGAATGCTGTGCCATTCGTGCTCAGCGGGCCGAGCTTTGCAGCCGATGTGGCAGCGGGACGGCCGACGGCGGTGACGCTGGCGGGAGACGATGCGGACGCGACCGATGCCATTGCGGCGGCGCTGGCCGGACCTTCGTTCCGGCCCTATGCGGCGGACGACCGGATTGGTGTCGAACTCGCAGGGGCGCTGAAGAATGTCTATGCGCTGGCTGCCGGGGCGGTGGAAGGTGCGGGGCTGGGGGCCTCGGCGCGCTCGTCGCTGATCGCGCGGGCCTTTGCCGAACTGAGCCGCATCGTCGAAGCGCTGGGCGGACATGCAGGCACGCTGACCGGTCTTGCCGGACTGGGCGACCTCACCCTGAGTTGCACCTCGCAGCAATCGCGCAATTATCGCGCCGGCATGGCGCTGGGCGCGGGCCAGCGTCCCGATGCGGCACTGCTCGCCGAAGGCGTGTTCACCGCGCCGGTGGCGCAATCACTCGCGCGGCAGGCGGGCATCGACGCGCCGCTGATCGATGCGGTAAACCTGCTACTTGGCGGCAACGTCTCAATCGAAACCATCGTGGCGGGACTGATGTCGCGCCCACTGAAACGGGAAGAATAGTTCGTGCTCTACGCCCTCATCGCCCATGACCGGCCCAATCGCGTCGCGCTGCGCATGGAAATCCGCCCCGAGCATCTCAAGCATCTCGATGCACTGGGCGATCAGTTGATGCTGGCCGGTCCGTTTCTCGACGAGGACGGCAACATGGTGGGTAGCATCGTGGTGATCGAGGCGGAAAGCCTCGATGCGGCCAAGGCGGCGTTCGATCGCGACCCCTTCGTGCAGCGCGGTTTGTTCGACAGCGTGACGATCAAGCCGTGGAAGATCGGCGTCAACAAGACGGTAAAGTAACGTTCCAGAGGGGGATGCGATGGCCTACTGGTTGATGAAGTCCGAGCCAGACGTGTTCAGCTATACCGACCTCGAGAACAAGCCGGTCGAGGAGTGGCACGGCGTGCGCAACTACACCGCACGCAACAACATGAAAGCGATGAAGCTAGGCGAACTCGCCTTCTTCTACCATTCCAATATCGGCAAGGAGATCGTGGGCATCATGAAGGTGTCCAAGCTGGCGCATCCGGATTCGACGGCCGAGCCCAACGACAAGGGCAAGATCCTGTGGGAATGCGTCGACGTGGTGCACCACACCAAGCTGCCCAAGCCAGTGACGCTGGAGCAGATCAAGAGTGACCCCAAGCTGGCCAACATGGCGCTGGTGAAGCTGTCGCGCCTGTCAGTACAGCCGGTAACGGATGCGGAATGGGCGCATATCTGCAAGCTAGGCGGGCTGAAGGCAATTCCGTAAAGTTGTAAGCTCGCCGCCGCTGGTCAGGTCAGCGGAAAGACCCTAGGCTCCTCCATCCTTGTTGCGGAGGAAGAGCGATGGGTTGCGAGAATTGCGGCGTCTCGATGCGATCGCCATGCGCGATCATCTGCCTGCCGGATTGTTCAGTCTGCTGGTGTTCGGTCGTGTCGAGCGAAAGCGAGTTTTCGGCCGTGGCCGAAGTGCTGTTGAAGCCGGGTGCTGTGGTGCCGGAGATCACCGGTAGTACGGCGTTCCAGATCTGCACGACCGACGTGCCGCTGGCTACGATCGCCGAGTTGATCAGCAGGCTTCACCCCGGTGCCAGTGTCGCCATGGCGAAGTCACCACCGCCGGTCCCGGCAGGGATGATCAGTGGGACACTGGACGAACTGATCGCGCAACTGGGCCTGGTGTCGACGCCAAAGGGCCACGCTGGGGCGTGACGGGTCGGTATTGGCCCATGCCGGTGAGTGGGATCAGAAGTCGCTGGCGAGGCCTTTGATCTCCCAATCGCCGTAACGGGCAGGATCCAGGCCGCCGCGGCCGCCTTTTTCCCTGGGACGGGCGGCTGCTTCGGCGTCGAGGGCAATCCGACGAGCCTGGGCCTCCGCCAGGGCGCGGCGCGCCGCTTCGGTGAGCTGCCTGGGCGCCGGCCGCGGCGGGTTTTCGGTGTCGGACATCAGCAATTCCGGCGTTCTTGCCGCATTCGTGCGGCGATCCGAAGCTTCCCTTGCAGGGAACCGCGGCGGTCCCCATTTTATTGAGCAATTGCAACCGCTGTCGAGGCTCTGGCTTTCCATGGCAAATTTACTGCGCACCGGCGTGCTGATCGCCGTGATGACCGGCCTGTTCATGGCCGTCGGCTACATGATCGGCGGCCGCGGCGGCATGCTGATTGCGTTCGGCGTCGCGGTGGTGACGAACCTGTTCGCCTACTGGAACTCGGACCGCATGGTCCTCTCGATGCAGGGCGCGCACGAGGTGAGCGAGGGCAATGCGCCGCAGGTCTATGACATGGTGCGCACCCTGTCGCGCAAGGCCGGGCTGCCGATGCCCAAAGTCTTTGTGATCGAGACCGACCAGCCGAACGCCTTTGCCACCGGCCGCAACCCGCAGAACGCGGCCGTCGCGGTGTCCACGGGACTGCTGCGCTCGCTCGACACCCGCGAGGTGGCGGCGGTGATCTCGCACGAGCTTGGCCACATCCGCAGTCGCGATACGCTGGTGATGACGATCACGGCGACGCTGGCGGGCGCGATCTCGATGCTGGCGCAGTTCGGCTTCTGGTTCGGCGGGAGTAATAACCGCAACAATCCGCTCGGGCCGCTGGGCGGCATCCTGATGATCATTCTCGCGCCGCTGGCCGCGGGCCTAGTGCAGATGGCTATTTCGCGCACGCGCGAGTATGAGGCGGATCGTGACGGCGCCGAAATCTCCGGCGACCCGCTGGCGCTGGCAACGGCACTGGAGAAGATTTCGTCCATGGCGCATCGGCAGGTGAATGTGGGCGCGGAGCGCAATCCGGCGATGGCGCACATGTATATCATCAACCCGCTGTCGGGTGCGCGCATGGACAATCTGTTCGCGACGCATCCGGCGGTGGAGAACCGCATCGCGGCACTGCAGCAGATCGCATCGCAGATGCAGGTGACTTCGCGCGCCTATCGCGGTGGAGAGCGCCGTTCCAATGCGAGCGATGCGCCGGCATCGGGCAGTGCCTGGCGCGTACCGCCGACGTCGCGGGCGGAAGATGAGCCGCCGCGCGGACCGTGGGGCTGAGTTTGGCGCGGAGCAAGACCACGCCGGGGCTGGCGCTCCGGCAACAGGCGGCGGGACGTCTCGCCGAGGTTCTCAAGGGGGCGAGTTTCGCCCCCTTTTCCGCATCCGAGATGGCGGACGGGCGTGACCGTGCGCTGGCCAACCGGCTGGTGACGACGGCGCTCCGGCGACACGGGCATCTCAACCGCATCGTCGCGCACCTGCTCGATCGCGGTGTGCCGGCGAAATCGGGGAGCTTCGAGGCGATCCTCAGGATCAGCCTGGCACAATTGCTGTGGCTGCCGGAACTGGGCGACCATTCGGCGCTGTTCCTTGCGGGGGAGGCGATGCGCGCCGATGCCAAAGCGCAGCACCTGGGCAAGCTGATGAATGCGGTGCTGCGGCGGGCGCAGAAGGAAGCGGCGCAGTTTCGCTCGGCGCCGGCCGAGCTTTTGTTTCCCGATGCACTGCGCGAGAAGTGGGGGTTGACCTACGGCAGCGATGCCGTGGCGGCGTTTGCCGTGGCGCTGACCGAGGGCGCGCCGCTCGACCTGACGCTCAGGGACGATGATCCTGCGCTGGTGACTGCGCTGGATGCGGCCGCAGTGCTGGCGGACAGCGTACGGGTCATCGATCGCGATCGCGCCGTGTCCGAACTGCCCGGCTATGCCGAGGGGCGGTTCTGGGTGCAGGACGCAGCGGCGGCGATACCGGCGCGGCTGCTCGACCTGCCCGCCGGATCGCGGGTGCTCGATATCGGGGCGGCGCCGGGCGGCAAGACGGCGCAGCTGTGCAAGGCGGGCTACGCGGTCACCGCGCTCGACAGCGATGCGGACCGGATGCGGCGGCTCGAGGGAAATCTCAGCCGGCTCGGCTATGCGGCCGAGACGGTTGTGGCCGATGCGTTGACCTACCAGCCCGGCCCGGTTTTCGACGGCATCGTGCTCGATGCGCCGTGTTCGGCGACCGGCATCTTCCGGCGCCATCCTGAGGTGATCTGGCACCGCGATGCCGCCGACATTGCGGGGCGCGCGGTGTTGCAGCGCAAGCTGCTCGTGGCGGCTGCGGCGATGCTGAAGCCGGGCGGGACGCTGATCTATTGCGTCTGCTCGCTCGAGCCCGAAGAGGGTGAACAGCAGGCGAAATGGCTGGTTTCGGCGGGGTTCAAGCTCAGCCTCGTGCCGGTCGAGGTGGGCGGGATCGGCGGCTGGGCCGAGGCGCTGACGCCCCGGGGCACAGTGCGGACGCATCCGGCGCTGCAGGCCCCCGGCGACAAGGGTGGGACGCTGGACGGGTTTTTCACGGCGCGGTTCCGCAAGGGGTAGGGCGGTCCGGCCCGGCAGGTCAAAGGCTTGGCAATAGGGGCAATGCGCCGTATCAGGGGCGGCCGAAGAATGGGTGTGAACGCGTAATTGGCCAATCCGCTGCGTTTCCTCGCGCGCCGAGCCCTGCTGAGTGCGGCCGACTTCGCGGTCACCAATCCGATGATCCGCTGGAGCTGGACTGCACCGGCGACGGAAGAATACCTCGCCGCCCTGCCGGAATACCGCCCGACCGACCGAGAATCCGTGCTCGAGATGATGCAGGGGCGCTATCTCATGGCGAGCCGGCTGATCGATACGCATGGTGTATCGCCGTTCGCTGTGGACATGGTGCACGATATCTGGCTCGACGAGCTGCAGGCCTTCACCTGGCTCCGGCATTTCCGCGATGCACGCAATGATGAGGAGCGGAGCTTTGCGCGGACGCTCACGCTCGACTGGATCGGCCGGCACGGGCGGTTCAATCGCGACACCTGGGGGCTGTCGCTGTGCGCGCGCCGGGTGATGAATTGGCTCCGGCACTACAACATCCTGGTCGAGGGCGCCGAGCCGCGCGAGGCGACGCAGATCGGCCGCTCGATCGGCACGCAGATCCAATCGCTGCGCATTCGCGGCTCGCTGGCCATCGATCCGGTCGACAAGCTCATGGCGGCGCTGGCCCTTGCGGCGGTTGCTCTGTGCGACCAGCGGCGCGAGGCAGAGATCGTGCCGCGGCTGCAGGAGGTGCACCGGCTGCTCGACGAGCAACTGGACGAGGACGGGCTGCATCGCACGCGCTCGGCCAAGGTGCAGCTGATGGTGATGGAAGAGGTGGTCACCATCCGCCAGGCGCTGCGCCGCAGCTACGAGCAATATGCCGAGGAGTTCGGCAACCTGCTCGACAGCATGCACCGGGCGCTGGATGCGATTTCGCTGGGCACCGGCGAGCCGGCCTATTTCAACGGTACCGGCCAGATGCCGCACGACCTGATGGTGGCGGTGCAGGCGCAGAGCCCGGCGCGGGCGCGCAGCACTGGCGTCGCGGGCGGCTATGGCCGGCTGATCGCGGGCCGTTCGATCGTGGTGGCCGATTCCGGGCTGGTGCCCGAGCCGGACTACACGATGCAACTGGCGGCC
>JBEBHC010000022.1:0-30741 GCA_040081185.1 Devosia sp.
GTTCAATCCGGATACGATGCGCATGGAGATCACCGACTTCATGGCGGTGGTGTTCAACCCGGTCGCACAGGCAAAGTTCGTTCATACGGTTTCGGCGGGCTATGTGATGGGCGCGGTGTTCGTGCTCGGCATCAGCGCGCTGTTCCTGCTGCAGAAGCGGCACCGTGAACTGGCGCTGCGCTCGATGGTGGTAGCAGCCAGCTTCGGGTTGGCCTCGGCATTGTCGGTGGTGGTGCTGGGAGACGAGTCCGGCTACGTCGCGACCGAGCACCAGAAGATGAAGATCGCCGCGATGGAGGCGATGTACGAGACAGAGCCGGCGCCGGCGGCATTGACGCTGTTCGCCATCCCCGGGGCGGATGGACGGCCGGTTTTCCAGGTGCAGTTTCCGTTCGTGCTGGGCCTCATCACTACCCGCTCGCTCGACCGCGACCTGCCCGGCATCACCGAACTTGTCGAGCACGCCGCAGTCCGCATCGCCAATGGCATCGAGGCCTACAAGGCGCTCGAGACCATCAAGGCGAAGCCTGAGGACGCCGAAGCGCGGGCGCGGTTCGACACCTACTCGGCCGATCTCGGCTATGCGCTGCTGCTCAAAAAGTACCGGCCAGATGTCGAGAACGCCACTGGCGAGGAGATCACCAAGGCGTCGCTCGACACCGTACCGGGCGTATGGCCGCTGTTCTGGAGCTTCCGAGTCATGGTGGGAACGGGCTTTTTCTACATCGCGTTCTTCGCCCTCTGGTTCTGGAAGGCGTCGACGCATAGTCTCGACAGCAGTCCGTTCTGGCTGAGGGTCGCGCTCTTCACTCTGCCCCTGCCCTATATCGCCATCGAGAGCGGCTGGTTCATCGCCGAGTTCGGACGCCAGCCGTGGGTGGTAGAGGGAGTGCTGCCGACGTTCTATGCGGCCTCGGGCCTGCACGTGTTCGACCTCGTGCTGTCGCTCACGTTCTTCGTGCTCGTCTATACGGTCCTGCTGGTCATCATGATCTGGCTGATGGTGCGCGCCGTAAGGCATGGACCCTATGACACGTCGCCGATCGATCTCGGTGACGAACCCGTGCCGTCCTCAGTCAAGATGGAGCCAGCGCAATGAACGGCATCCCGCTCGACTACGAGACGTTGCGGCTGATCTGGTGGGCGCTGCTCGGTATCCTGCTTGCGGGCTTTGCCATTATGGGTGGGCGCGACCTCGGTATCGGCGTTTTGCTACCGTTCGCGGCTCGCACGGACGACGAGCGGCGCGTCTTGCTCAACATTTCGGGTCCGACCTGGGAGGGCAACCAGATCTGGCTCGTGCTCGGCGGCGGCGCGATCTTTGCCGCCTGGCCGGCTATCTACGCGGCGAGCTTTTCAGGCTTCTACATAGCGATGATCGCGATCCTCCTGGCGCTGATCCTGCGGCCTGTAGGCTTCAAGTTCCGCGGCAAGGTCAATGATGCGCGCTGGCGGACGGTCTGGGATTGGGCGCTGTTTGTCGGCGGATTTGTCCCCTCGCTAGTGCTCGGTGTGGCCGTGGGCAATCTCTTCCTCGGCGTGCCGTTCCGGCTCGATGCCACGCTTCGTCCCTCCTACGAGGGCAACTTCTTCGGGCTGCTGACACCGTTCGCGCTGCTCGCGGGGTTGGTCAGCCTGTCGATGATCGTCACGCAGGGCGCCGCGGTGATCGCGGGGCGGACCGATGGTGCGCTCGCCGAACGCGCCCGGCGCTACGGACGTTGGTCGGCGCTGGCGACGATCGTGCTGTTTGCACTGGGTGGGGTGATCGCAATCACCCTGCTGCCGGGCTATCGCATCAGCAGCGCAGTGGTCACCGATGGCCCATCGAACCCGCTGCTCAAGAGCGTGGTGTTGGAAGCCGGGGCGTGGGGCGCGAACTACCGCCTCTATCCGCTCAGCCTCGCGGCACCCATCCTCGCGGTGCTGGGCTCAATTGTTGCGTGGCTGGCATTGGGGGGCCGGCGCGGGCTCATCGCGCTGCTCGGCTCGAGCGCGGCGATCCTCGGAATTGTCACGACTGCAGGGCTGTCGTTGTTCCCTTTCCTCCTGCCGTCCTCGGTCGACCTGCAGTCGAGTTTGACAGTCTGGGACGCGTCTTCCAGTCAGCTGACGCTGTTCACGATGCTGCTGGCGACGGCGTTCTTCCTGCCGATCATCATCATCTACACGTCGTTCGTTTATCGCGTGATGCGCGGCCCCGTCACACCGGCCTCGGTCGGCCGTACTCCCAACGCTTATTAGGAGCCCTGCCATGTGGTACTTTTCGTGGATCCTCGGGGTGGGCCTCGCGTGCAGCTTCGGCATCCTGAACGCGATGTGGTACGAATTTCGCGAGGACGCGGCCAAGGGCAAGGAAGTCGCTGCCACAGTGCCGCCGGCCTTGCCGGAGTGATGCAAAACCGCCGCGTCCCGGGCCCGATTTGAAGACACCGTCCGGCTTACGGCGATTTTTTCGTTGCAACACACTGAAATCCGCCCGCGAATAGCCAGGTTTCAGTTGGCAATTTCCAGCGCTCGACAGCGGCGTGAGGTCCTGTCGGCGCGTCAAATCATAAGCCGGGTTTCCGGCAGAGGTGGACGTCGTGTGGCGAGACATCGGGGGCGCGGTCATTGCGCGCCGTTTTGTTTTCATTGGAATCGCCGGCGTCGCGCTGGCTTTGACGGCTGCCGGACTGCCATCGCGGGCAGCCTCAGCTCAACCCTCGGTCATCGAAGGTGTGTGGCTCACCGAGAGGCAGTCGGAGATGACCATCGCACCCTGCGGCGACGACTGGTGCGGTTACCTCACGAAGATCGTCGTGCCTCCCGAGATTAGAGCCAAGTATGGTGATGATCTCGAAAAGCTCAACGGCAACTACACGGACGTGATGAACCCGGACCCGGACCTGCGGGACAGGCCCATCCTCGGGCTGCGCATCCTGCTGATCAAATCAACAGGCAGCGACAACACGTTCAAGGGGCTCATCTACAATCCGGAAGACGGCAGGGACTATGACGGCCGGCTCAAGGTCATCGGTACAAACACGCTGAGGCTCGAGGGCTGCATGATGTTCGGCATGATGTGCCAGGGCGAGAACTGGCAGCGGATCGCGTTACCGGCCGCCGAGGTCGCACAGGCCGACGGGACGCCCGCCGCCGATCAGGTTCCGGCGGCCAACTAGACTAGCGCTGGCCGAACAGCACTTTCTGCGCGTCCATATCCTTGGACAGGTCGATCTTGTCGCGGCCACCGCTCTCAATGGCGAGGGCGCGCTGCGTTGCGGGACGTGCGAGCATGCGGGTGCGCCATGCGCCCCAATGCGGAAACTCGGCTTCGTCGATGGCGTAATTCGCATAGCCGTTCGACCAATGGAAGATCGCGAAGTCGGCGATCGATACATCATCCCCGGCCACGTAGTCGCGACCCGCTTCCGCCTGCTTGCGCAATTGCGTGTCGAGCACGCGATAGAGACGGTGAGTCTCGTTGAGGTAGCGGTCGATGGCGTAGGGAATTTTCACCTTCGCGTAGCGCGCGAAGTGGTTAGCCTGGCCGAGCATCGGGCCGAAGCCGGCGACCTGCCAGAACAGCCACTCATCGATCTTGATCCGCTCGTCCCAGCTCTTGCCGTAGAAGCGGCGAAACTTCTCGGCGAGATATTTCAGGATGGCGCCCGACTCGAAGATCGAAATCGGCCGGCCTTTTGGCCCCTCCGGGTCGACGATGGCCGGGATCTTGTTGTTGGGGGAGATCGCCAGGAAGTCCGGGTCGAACTGGTCGCCGCGGCCGATATCGATGTGGTGGATGACGTACGGCACGCCCTCGAGCTCTTCGAGGATAGACGTGATCTTCCGGCCATTCGGCGTGTTGGCGTAGTAGAGCTCGATCGGCTTGGTCTGGACGGTCATCGGTGCGCCTGAAAATGCGGGCGCCGGCTGACCGGCGACCCGCGATGGGATCGTCATGTTCTATCGGCACCTGCCGATAGAACACAACGCTGCCGCCGAGATAAGTTTGCCTAGGCGCGGCGCAGCCGCATGTGCGGCTCACCGTCGGAGGTGCGTGCCAGAGAAATTCCATCCCCGCCGACGGTCGCCTTCACGCGCGAGCGGTTGTGCACCATCGAGGCGAACTTGCTCACGTTGACCGGCTTGTCGAACTGCACCGTCACTTCGTATTGACGCATGTCAGGCAGCATGTGCAGTCCGATCAGCATCCCCGCGAAAGGCCGGCTGAGATAGGTGCCCGTCACGCGCTGGCCGACTTCAGCCGGGGTGCGAATGCGACTAGGCATGGCGGCGCTGGCAGTGTTCCAGTCGCGGTAACCGTGCAGCCGTGCAACCTCTTCCAGCGCGGCGCTGTGAGTGAGAAGCGAGCCGGCCTTGGCGCGCTCTTCACGCAGGGCTTTGGCCTCGGCCTTGAAGGTCCGGGTCGATGGGGGGTCGAGCGAAATCATGATCGTGTCCTTGTCGAGGGCGTTTCAGTCATGGGGCTCGCATTGCCATGAGCGCCTCTTGAAGGGGTCACGTCATGTATCGGGTCCGCAGTCGCGGGCTGGCTTCACCGTCGGGACGATCCCGGCGAGCGGCTGGCGCCAGCAGCACGAACGGTAAATGGGGTGCGCGCCCGATAAAGTCAATCGCGGCCGCTGATCCCACTCATCACCCGATTGCATTTGCAACCCGTCGCCGCGGGATGTAGCCCGCGAGAATGAGCGAACTTCTGCTGCTGGTTGCTGGCCTGTTAGGCGGCGCGGTCAACACCCTGGCCGGCGGCGGCTCCTTCATCGTTTTCCCGGCACTGCTTGCAATCGGCGTACCGCCGGTCCTCGCCAACGCGTCGAACACCTATGCCGCCCTACCCGGCTACGCCTCGGGCGCGTTCGGCTATCGCCGCTCCTTTGCCCCCTACCGCGATCGACTCCTTATCTACGCGATCGTCGCCGCCGTGTTCGGCTATCTCGGCGCAGAACTCCTGCTGCGTGTCTCCGACGCGCAGTTTTCGGTCGCCGTGCCGTGGCTGATGCTGGTGGCGGTGGTGCTGTTCATCTTCGGCAGCCGGATCAATGCATTCGTTACCGCAAGAACCGGTAGCGGGCGCGGTGCCAAGGCGGCCGGCGTGATCCTGCTGCTACTGATCCTTGCTGCGATTTCGGTCTATGGCGGGTTCTTCAATGCCGGACTCGGCGTGCTGTTGCTTGCGTTCCTCATGCTGGCGGGCATCGGCGATATCCACGCAGCGAACGGCTTGAAGCTCTGGATTTCGAGCATCATAGCGCTGGTCGCCGTGGCGCGTTTCGCGCTGGCCGGTTCGATCGACTGGTACCACGGCACGATCGCGCTGGTCGGGGTGACCATTGGAGCGTACGTCGCAGCACGCCTCGCCCACCGCATTCCGACGCGGATCATCCGCGCCATGGTGATCATCTATGGCGTCGGGCTGACGATTTACTTCTTCTGGAAGACCTACGCGGTCTGAGCCGGCCGGATCCACACCGTCGCGTCGTGGAAGGCGACGCCGCCGAAGGGCGGCACCTGGTCGGAGCCGATCAGCGTATTGATGCCCTTGCCGCCGCGATGCGAGCGGTTCTGGTGGATGCCCTCGGCGATCAACACGCCCGGCGGCAGGCCGTCGAACAGTTCTGCCGTCAGTTCGACATTGCCCCGGTGATTGCCGATGACCACCGGCGCGCCGTCAGCAATGCCGTTTGCGGCGGCATCATCCGGTCTAATGAGCACGGTCGGCGTGGGCTGGCGCTTCTGCGAGCCGGCCGTTTCGCTGAACGACGAGTTGAGGAAGCCGCGCGATGGGCTCGTCGCGAGACGGAACGGCACAGTGTCGGTCGCCTTCTCGTTGACGTCCCAATAGTCGACCATCGGGGGCATCGCTTCCGGCGCGATGGTCCAGATATAACCTTTGCGGCGCTGGATATCGGCCCATGCAGGCCGGAACCGAAACTTGCCGTCAGGGAAGTTGAAACCGTCGGCGAAACGGGCCTTCTCGTCGGGAACGTCCAGCTCGATGAAACCGGTTTTTTCGATCACGTCCAACTCGCCGTAGTTCGATCGGCGCAGGGTCTCCGCGACCATCTGGCGATCCGTCATGGCGAGCGACTCGTCCTCCGCGCCCAACCGCCGCAGCAGTTCGTTGACAACCTCGAAATTGGAACGACATTCGCCCGGCGCCTCGATCAGCTTCGGACCGATCAACAGCCGGGTGTGGCCACCGCGACGGTAGTAGTCGTTGTGCTCGAGGAACATCGTGGCAGGCAGCACGATGTCGGCCATTTGCGCGGTCTCGGTCATGAACTGCTCATGCACCACCGTGAACAGGTCATCTCGGGCGAAGCCGGCGCGGACCAGTTCCTGCTCGGGTGCGACGTTCACCGGATTGGTATTCTGGATGAACAGCGCCTTAACCGGCGTCGTTCCTTGTAGCGCCTTTTCGTCGCCGGTGAGGACCTTGCCGATCTCGGACATGTCGAGCTCGCGACCGGCCTTGCCCATCCGGTTGCCTTCGATCAGCGACTTGTCGAGATGCCAACCACCGGAATTTGAGTGGAAGGCGCCCCCTGCCCTGTGCTGCCACGCGCCCGTAACCGCGGGGATACACAGCGCGGCGTGCATATTGGTGCCGCCATTGCGCTGGCGCGCAAAGCCGTAGCCGAGACGGAAATAGGTCTTGGGAGTCGTGCCGACGAGACGAGCAAAGGCCTCGATATCGCCGACCGGCACGCCGCTTATCGCTGATGCCCATTCCGGGGTGCGCGACATGATGTGCGCCTCGACCTCGGCGTCGAAGTCGGTGAGACGCGCGAGATAGGCGCGGTCGGCGAGGCCATCGCGCAGCAGCACATGCATGACGCCTAACGCGAACGCGCCATCAGAACCCGGCCGCAGCAGGATAGGCATGTCCGCCTGCTTCATGGTCGCGTTCATGTAGATGTCGACAGCGACGATCTTGGCGCCATGATCTTTCCGCGCACGCATGGCATGGGTCATCACGTTGACCTGCGTATTGACCGCGTTGGTTCCCCAGATCACGACGCAATCGGCCTCGGCCATCAGTTCTGGATTGGGCCCACCGAGAAGTCCCGTGCCCGCGAGGTAACCCGGCCACGCCGCACCGGTGCAGATCGTGTCGTACTGCTCGGAATATCCGCGCGCATGGCGCAGGCGGTTGATCCCGTCTCGATGCACATGGCCCATCGTGCCGGCGTAAAAGTAGGGCCAGATCGCTTCTGGTCCGAACTCAGCTTCGATGGCGTTCCAGCGCGCGACAATCTCGTCGAAGGCTTCGTCCCAGCTGATACGCTCGAAGCGCCCCTCACCCTTCGCCCCGACGCGGCGCAGCGGGTGGGTCAGCCGATCCGGATGGTGGATGCGCTCGGAATAGCGCGCGACCTTCTCGCAGATCACGCCGGCGGTGTACGGATCATCCTTTGCCCCGTGCACGCGCGCAATCGTCCGTTCATCGACGATCTCGACATCGAGCGCGCACGTGGATGGACAATCATGCGGGCAAACCGACCGGGCAACCCGGGCGACAACAGGCTTGTTCATGCCTGAGGCGTAGCGCCGCACGGCCTGTGGCGCAAGCGGATCAGCGCTTCGCTAGGCGCTCCAGCCGCAGGATCATCCGGCTCTTGTTCCCCATCCTAAAACCGCGGGCCAGGCCCCGGCCGATCGCGCTGGTCACCGAATGTTCGAGCTTGGGGCGAGCCTGTAGGACGGCGGACATCCGGCGGAAGGGATGGAACCTGCTACGGCGCGTCAGCCTGCCAAGCACATCCGCAGGCACAGGCACATCGAGCGAAACCAGGTAGCCCAAGGCGACGCCGGCCACGGACTCCAGTCCGCGCTCGTTCGCGAGCTCTTCGAACAGGGGCCAGTCGACATCCCCACTCCGCACCAGTAGCGCGGCATCCACCAGCCAGTCCGACTGCTCATGTGCGCCGATGCCGCCATGAGCGATCGCCATCATCAACCGATCGGTCGGTGACGGGATGAAGACGGGGTAGCCGAGGAAGGTCGTCGCGATGGCCCGCGACCACAAGCCATCCGGCTTCAGGTCGGCGTCGATCAACTGATGATAGGGGTAGCGGTGAAGGTCCAGCTCACCAGACCCGGTTTTTGCGAGGTTGGCGCCAATGACCCAGTCGAGACGCGGGTTGAAGCCAAGCACATACTTCCAGCCAGCGGCCAGAATCGCGTTCCAAGCCTGGACAAACTTCTCCGGCCGCACCAACAGGTCCAGTTCGCTCGCGTATCGCCCGCGCAGGTCGGACATGTCGAGCACAGTGCGCACCGCACCTTTGAAGATCATCACGTCGATGCCGGCCGACTGAAGCGCCGCGAGCGCGGGCTTGGTTGTCTGCAGCGCAACGATGCATTCGCTCCACAGCTTGCGCTCGATGCCGTTCAGCCGCGCGCGATCCTTGGCCTCCAGCATGCCCTCCGGCAGCCGCCGCGAGATGCCGACCAGCAAACGCATCATCGGCAGGTCGACATCGTTGAAGTCGGTCGTCGACTCCCACTGGCGATACGCATCGGCGGAGGCGTTGAGATCAGCCAGTATGGCGGCGCGCAGCAGCATATCGCGCCGGCCTGTCGGCCAACCCCAAGCCAGGGACGGGAACTTCCCGCGCGCACGGGTGGGTGTCAGTGATCTTAGGCGGTGTCGGGCGTGGGCGATTTCGCCGCGCAGGTTCATTGCTTCCCCCCTTCCCGTGCGCGACGGCGCAGCATGGTAGCGCGGGCGATCTGGAGATAGGACTTCCCCAGTTCGCTGCGGCGCGCGAACGACGTGCTGGCCGCGTGCACGCGGCGCAGGGTCACGACCTCCGGCATCATGTGAAACCGGGCACCCGCCTCGCGCATGCGCGCAATCCAATCGACGAGCTCGCCAATTATTCCCGGAGGATCGATCATCGGCGCCGTGAGCGCCGTAGCTTCGATCCTGACGGTCATGGTGCTGCGCAGCCAACCATCATAGGCGCGTGTTAGGTCGGCCGATGCGGGATTGTCGCGAAATTCCGCTACCTGTCCGAAGACGCCGTCGAGTTGCGGTTCGGCGGCCAGCAGAGCAAGTTGGCGTTCCATCTTGTCGGGCTGCCACAGGTCATCGGAATCCACGGTCGCAACGATCGGGGTACGGACGGAGTGGAACCCCCGCTGCGTCGCGGAGCCAGGGCCGGTGTTCGGCTGTGTCTGGATTTCAACGCCGCGACCGTACCTTCCGACAAACCCCACCGTGTCGTCGGTCGACCCATCGTCGATGACGATGACACGCTCCGGCGGGACCGTCTGTGCGAGCACGGAATCCAGAGACGCGCCGATAAGCGTGGCGGCGTTATAGGCCGGGATCACCACAGAGTATTGCATCACCACCACTCGACAAGCGCGGAGAAGGCGCGTGGATCGAAGAAGCCAGGCGGCACCGGGGCCCCTCCTTTTCGAACGCGAACCGCATGACGCATCGCCGACTGCCGGAACGCGGCGACCGCAGTTTGCCGGTCCCGCGTGATGTTGCCTTCATGCCGGCGGTAATAGACGGATATCTCGTCGCTCAGTTTTGTCTTCGGGGCGAGCTGGAACATGCGGAAGAAGTAGTCCACATCTTCGCATTGCCGCAGCGTTTCATCGAACGGGCCGATGCGCTCGGCGAGAACGCGGCGCATCATCAGTGCCCCCAGTTGTACTCCGCGCAGGTCGATTTGCTCGCTATCCGCCACCGGCTGCAACTGATCATGCGCTGGCCCCCGAAATGCGCGCATCGAAGCATAGAGGACGTCGAGATCTGGGTCGGCAGTAAAATGAGCGATGTCGCGATCGAACCTGCCCGGCGGCGAAAGGTCGTCGGCGTCCAGCGCGGTGACCAGATCGGTGTCGGGCGTGATGGCGGCGAGCGCAGAATTGCGCGCGGCGGCTACGCCGCCGTTGGCTCTTTCAACAAGGCGGATTTCCGGCGCCTGCGCGCCTAGCCGGCGAACCACATCGGGCGTGCCATCGGTCGAGCCGTCATCGACCACGATAATGTCCAGCTTGGCATCCGCGCGCTGGCGCAAAAGTGAAGCGAGCGCGTCCTCGATATACTTGGCGGCATTGAAGGCCGGCATGGTGACCGCGACCTTGATGTTTTGGATCATTGCTCGGGCACTCCCGCGACCTGCGGCTTGCGGAGCCAGTCTGCGGGCTTGATGGCCTCCATGCCGTCGAAGAACCCTGCGGGCAGCGGCGCAACTTCTGCGCCGGCGCGTTTCCGTCGAAGCCGGGCCATCACCACGCGCTGCAGCGTTTCAAGCACCGCTGCGGAGTCGCGCGTTATATTGGCGTCGTGCCGCCGATAGTACACACACGGCAGATCGATGAGCTTCATCCTGGGCCGGAGATCGAACAGGCGGAACAGCATGTCCGTGTCCTCGCCGATTTTTAGCGACTCGTCGAATGGCCCCAGCCGCCGCAAAAGATCGAGCCGCATAAGCGACGCGCCGAGCTGTACGCCGCGGAAGTCATGATAGGGCGCGATGGGGATCAGCGGGTCGTCACCGGTCTCATAAAACATGCGGGCCTGGCCGTAGAGAAAGTCCAGCTCGGGATCGCTCGCAAACGCCTCGATGTCCCGCGCGAAGCGTCCGGCCGGCGAGAGGTCATCGGCATCGAGCATGGTGACCAACTCCGCATTTGGGGCCAGTTCGGCGATGCCGCGATTGCGCGCCTTTGCAATGCCGCCGTGCGATACGCCAACGAGTCGCACCTCCGGCGCGCCGATGGCGAATTCAGTCACAATCGCGGCCGTCCCATCCGTAGAGCCGTCGTCGATCACGATGATGTCGAGCTGTGCCGCATCGCGTTGCCGTAGCAGCGAGGTCAGCGCATCGCCGATGTACCTGGCCGCGTTGTGCGCCGGCATGATGACCGACACATGCATCACGGCAGACCCGCTATGAAGTCGCCGATCGCACCCGCGATTTCGTCCGGATCGGTGCTCAACTCAAGGCTGTAGGCCGGGGCGATGCGGACGACGCGCGCCATGAAGTCCATGCCGCTCCGCCAGCCGCCCGGCAATTGATAGAGGTTGCTCGGCGCTAGGTTGAGCATTGCCACGCGCGGCGACAGCGGCGAGAAACGCGACCGCTCGGCATGCGCGATGCGGGGCATGAGGATGCAGGCGATTTCGAGGTCTTTGGTCGGAGTGATGCCGGGCAGTTGCGAGAACTCGAACTCGTATTTGTTCTGCCAGTTGACCTGGTGCAATCCGAACTCTGCCGGATCGATCCCCACACGCGCGAAGCCCGCCGGGTCCTGCTTCATCAGCTTGACCAAGGGATAGGCTCGAGGCTTCTCGCTATCGAGCGAAAGGGCGATGTAGTCGTCGCCGACAGTCTGGAGACCACGCGTCAGTCCGGCAAGGGTGGTCCCCGATTTGCCCGAACCTCCGGCGCCGATGATCAGCGCGCCGCGACCGTTGACGCCGAGCGTGCCTGAGTGGACGAGGCGCCAGCCGATCGACTGCAGACCCCAGTGAAGGAAGTCGCGCATCGGGAAAGAGAAGTCCCAGTCCGGCAGCGCCTTCGGGTTCTCGATCATCTCGACGCCCTGCCCAGCTGCCGGGTCGAAGAAGCGCCAGAGGCCGTAGGCGTGGAAATGCGAACCATCGATGCCCAGCGCGCTCATGGCCTCGGCGACGATCACCGGATTGGCAAGGCCGAGGCTGCTGCTGGGCGGCATTTCCGGATGTCTCACCCGGTCCATCGAAACCACATCGATGCGGCGCCTGGCGGTGGGACGGAGCGCGGGATCATCAACAACCGCCCGGCGCGTCAGCGCGAGCCAGTTGTCGACGTCGGTGGCCACACGCAGCGTCAGGCCGGGGAGATCGAAATCGTGAAATGGGAGTTCAGGCGAACGGGTGCGAGCGAGGTCGAGTGCGGCATGCGCGTATGACGCTACCGGTTGGTAATCGACCGCCGCCAAGGTGTCAGCGGTCCTTGTCTTCCGGGCGGTGCGGCCAGCCGGCCATCGCATCGACATCGTGGACGGGGTCGGCGACCAGCAGTTCAGTAAGGTCCTCGAAGACCTCGACGCCGAAATCCGTTCCCGCCGAATCGAGACCGGCCAGCGCCACTGACGGAGCCGCACCATCAGTCGTGGCGACAATCAATTCCAGGCCGGCGAGTTTTTCAACCAGTGTCACAACGGCCGACCGGCGAGCGTCGTCGGCAGGCAGCGCTGCCAATACCGCGTCGACGCTGTAGCCGCCCATGAGGGCGCGCCACACGACGGCCGAGCCGCCGGCGAGGCTGTACCGGTGCCGAGATCGAGAACGACGAACTCGCCGTCGAAATCTTCGGATGCGACATTGGCATCGCGCGGCCGGAAGCGCTGCGTCGTATCCATTGGGCATCCTCGCGACGAAAAACGTTACCGGCTTCAAACACGAAGCGGAAAGCCGGATCAACCGGCTGGGCAGGCTTTTTCGTCTTTTTCGCGCTTTACTCGGCGCGGATGCGGGCGAGTTCCAGCTGGAACAGGCGCAGCGACAGATAGATCGCGAACGTGAAGCAGACGATCCCGGTCATGGCCGTCAGCGGCAGCAGGGCTGCAACAAACGGAATGTGCTTGAGGATCAGCAGCGTAAGGACGATTGCGAGGACCGAGGCGACTTCGGACGGCCGGACGGGCATGGTTTGCCTTTTCCAACAAACCGCACTGGCCGACGCTTGCCGATGCGAGGGTTGCATCGCGGGAAAAGCCCCGCGCACCCATATGCTTACGCGAGCAACCAAAAGGTTCCACTAACATTTCCGTGGCCGGCGAAAAATGCCGCACCGGCGTTGCGCCGGTGCAACAAAGTTGGGCCCGGGGCTAACTGAAGGCTTTCAGACCTATAATGCCGGTGACGATCAAGGCGATGGAGCCGATGCGGACCGCCGTCGCCGGTTCGGCGAAGAGCACCATGCCGAGGATGGCCGCTCCGACAGTGCCAATTCCCGTCCAGACTGCGTAGCCGGTGCCGACGGGCAAGCCGCGAAGTGCGAGGCCGAGCAACACCACGCTCACCAGCATGCCGACGATGGTGATCGTTGACGGCACGAGGCGGGTGAAGCCTTCCGTGTATTTCAGGCTGATCGCCCAGACGATTTCGAAGATGCCGGCAAGCGCGAGATAGAGCCAGGCCATGGATTACTCCTGTGGCGGGCCGTCCCGTCCGATTACGTGAGGTGCAGGGTCGTCCCTGCACCCGTCATTTAGGGCAAGCGCTGCCCTGTTTCCAGTGTCACCCGTTGCGGCGCGACAAATGCGAGAACCGGCCGCGCGAAATCTCGCGCTCACGCATCTCGAGGTCGACCCGCGAGGCCGCGCCGTTGAGATAGGCGCGCTCTGCGTCATCACGAGACGGTCCGCTCAGGGCGTTCCGCAACCTGCTCATCATTCCCATGGCACCAACTCCATATGTTGACGCTGGGATTGTGCCACGTTCATCCGGGGCAGCAAGCGCCTGGGGCGCATGCCAGCCATCCTCTAGGTGGGCGTGAGAGCAAGTCTCGCCTGGTGCCCGCGGCCGCTGTCGAGTTCGCGACGGCCCAAGTCCCTGGATTTCGCGTCAGAGCTCGCTGAAGGGAACCCCGCCGCGCGATTTGCTGTCGCGCGGGCTTTCGACGATCTGGACCACGACACGCTCGGGCGGCACCGCGAAGTGCTTCACCACCGCATCGGTGATGTCCTTCATGAGGGCTTTCTTCGCCGCGGGCGTCCGGCCTTCGACGATGTGCACCAGGATTTCGGGCATTACTTCTTGGTGGGGCCCTTCTTGATCGGTCCGTTGGCGACGCCGGCGGCGGCTTTCCTCGCCGGTGCCTTGCTCGCAGAAGCCTTCTTGGCTCCCGCCTTCTGACCCATCGCCGGGACGGGTTGGCCGGCAGCTTGCGCCATGCGGATTTCGTGGACCGAGGTGCCCATGTGGCCCCAGCTCTTGTTGTCCACCTCCTCGATCACCACGAAGGTGTATTCGGGCTTCTTGTTGAGGATCCGCTGGAGCATCTCCGTCGTCTCCTTGTAGATCTGGAGCTTCTGCTCATAGGTCGCGCCGTCGGTGATTTCGATCCGGACGTAAGGCATGGTTCCCCCTCAGGTCTGCCGCAAAAAATCAGGGCCGGCTCATCGCCGGCCCTCGCATCCTAGCCGACGATCTCGTCGTCGGTGAAGAAGAACTTGATCTCCTGTTTCGCCGTCTCCGGCGCGTCGGAACCGTGTACGGAATTCTCGCCCATGTTGAGCGCGTATTCCTTGCGGATGGTGCCCGGTGCGGCCTTCTCGGGGTTCGTCGCGCCCATCACTTCGCGATACTTGAGGATGGCGTTCTCGCCCTCGAGAGTTTGTACCACGACCGGCGCCGCGATCATCTGCTCGACCAGTTCGCCGTAGAACGGGCGGTCCTTGTGAACCGCGTAGAAGCCTTCGGCCTGGGCGCGGGTCATGTGGATGCGCTTGGAGGCGACCACGCGCAGCCCTGCTTCCTCGATCTTGGCAATGATCTTGCCGGTGATGTTGCGACGCGTCGCGTCGGGTTTGATGATCGAGAACGTACGCTCGAGAGCCATTTGAAATGTCCTGAAACTGGCGGATGGTCGCGCCTTCTAGCGGGAGGCGGTCACGGTTTCAAGACGAGCTTCCGGCCCGGTTTTCGGCGTGATAGGCCGCGCCCATGAAAACGCCGATAAGTATCAGGAGCGCCGAACCCCGCGACCGGGAAGTTCTCATTGTGCTGATGCGGCGGGCATCGCTCGCCAATCCGGGTGACCGGGAGGCCCTGCTGGCGCATCCCGAGGCAATCGATGTGCCGGTCGAGCAACTGACGTCCGACATGACATGCATTGCCGAACTGGCTGGCGTACCTGCCGGTTTCGCTACGGTGCTTCCCCGCCCGGATGGTGAGGCCGAACTCGACGGCCTGTTCGTGGAACCGCACCTTTGGCGTTCGGGGGTCGGCCGCGCGCTGGTGGCCCGGGCCATCGAACTTGCGCGCGGCGGTGACGCGCGCTTCCTCCATGTGGTGGCAAACCCGCACGCTTTCGACTTCTACCGTGCCGTCGGCTTCGTGGATTTCGGCATCGCCGAGACGCAGTTCGGCTCCGGTGCCTTGATGCGGATACCGCTCTAGGCGCGGTCCGGGTCTGCGCACGGCGAAATTGGACTTCACGACCCAGTCCCTATATCAGGCCGCGTTCCTCCGGTTTTCGCCATGCTGACTGTCGCCAATCTCACCTACCGTATCCAGGGCCGCCCTCTGTTCGAGGGCGCCTCCGTCGTGCTGCCCGATGGGGCGAAGGCCGGATTCGTGGGCAAGAACGGTTCGGGCAAGACCACGCTGTTCCGGCTGATCCAGGGGCAGATTTCCGTCGACGCCGGTTCGATCGAGGTCAACCGCCGGGCGCGTATCGGTGGGGTAGCGCAGGAAGCGCCGGCGACCGACCTGTCGGTGCTCGAAACCGTGATGGCGGCCGATACCGAGCGGGCCAAACTGATGGCTGAGGCGGAGACCGCAACCGACGCCCACCGCATCGCCGATATCCATATGCGGCTCGCCGATATCGACGCGCACACCGCCGAGGCGCGCGCCGCGACCATTCTCAAGGGCCTCGGCTTCGAGCAGGACCGGCAACTCGCCCCGACATCGGAACTGTCGGGTGGCTGGCGCATGCGCGTAGCGCTCGCGGGCGTGCTGTTCAGCCAGCCCGACCTGCTGCTGCTCGACGAGCCCACGAACTATCTCGATCTCGAAGGCACGCTGTGGCTCGAGAAGTACCTCGCGACCTATCCCTACACCGTGTTCATGATCAGCCACGATCGTGACCTGCTCAACAAGGCGGTCACCTCGATCGTCCATCTCGAGCGCGGCAAGCTCACGCTCTACAAGGGCGGCTACGACACGTTCGAAGAAACGCGCCGCATGCAGATGGAGCTCAACAACAAGCAACGTGAGCGCACGCTGGAGCAGATCGCGCACATGCAGAAGTTCGTCGATCGCTTCAAGGCGAAGGCGACCAAGGCAAAGCAGGCGCAGGCGCGCGTCAAGATGATCGCCAAGCTCAAGCCGCCGGCCGCGCTGTTCGACGAATACGCCGCGCCGTTCCGTTTCCAGGACCCCAAGAAGATCCCCGCGGCGCCGATGATCACGTTCGACAATGTGTCGGTGGGTTACGGCGACAAGCAGGTGCTCGGCCACATCACCAACCGCATCGACCCGGACGATCGCATCGCGCTGGTCGGTGTAAACGGCAACGGCAAGTCGACTTTCGCCAAGCTGCTCGCCGGAGACCTCAAGCCAATGGGCGGCGAGATGCGCCGCAGCCGCGGGCTCGAGATCGCATATTTCGCGCAGCACCAGATGGACAAGCTCAAGCCGGAGCAGACGCCCATCGAGCACGTCATCGACCTGATGCCGTACGACACCGAGGCCAAGCGGCGTTCTCGCATCGCGCAGATGGGCCTCACCACGTCGCGCATGGATACGCTGGTCAAAAACCTGAGCGGTGGCGAACGGGCGCGCCTGCTGCTCGGCCTCATCACCTTCGGCGGCCCCGGCATGCTGATCCTCGACGAGCCCACCAACCATCTCGACATCGATAGCCGCGATGCGCTGGTGCAGGCACTCAACGAGTATACCGGCGCCGTACTGATCATCTCGCACGACCGCCACCTCATCGAGGCGACAGTCGACAAGCTGTGGATCGCGCAGAACGGGACGATCGAAGAGTTCGACGAGGACCTCGACTCCTACCAGCGCATGCTGACATCGGGGAAAGACCGGCAACAGAAGGCCGCACCCGCCCCTGCCCCCGTCGTCGATCGCAAGGCGGTGCGGCAGGAGAGCGCCAACCGTCGCCTCGAGATCGCGCCCCTGCGCAAATCGATCAAGGACGCGGAGCAGAAGCTCGGCCGCCTGCGCTCGGAATTCGCCAAGGTCGAAGCGACCCTCGCCGATCCCAAGCTCTACGACGGCGCACCGCAGCGCATCGCGCTACTGGGTCGGGACAAGGCGCGCTTTGCGGCCGAGATCGCGAAGGTCGAAGAGAACTGGCTGGCCCTCAGCGCGGAGCTCGAAGAGGCCGAGCGCGCATGAGCGCTTCCGCGCCCTCCGCCGCCGACCGCATCGGGGCGATGGATGGGTTGCGCGGCTGGGCAGCGCTGGCTGTGGTGATCTTCCACTTCACCTGGGAAATGTTCGGCCACTCGATGCCCGAGTTCCGCTCGCTGCTGCCGGCCTTTCTCGGCAGCGGGCGCCTCGCGGTCGCGATCTTCTTTACGCTGTCGGGCTATGTGCTGACAGTGCGGCGCTGGCGGCGCGACGACAACCCACCCTATCGCCGGGTCGCGCTCAAGCGCTACGTGCGTCTCACGATTCCGATCTTCATTTCGGCAATGCTGTTCTTCGCGCTGATGGTGCTCGGCCTCACGCCGACCCAGCAGGCAGCGGACATTCTTCAGAACTACTATTGGATGGGGAGTATCGCGGGCTTCCAGCCGAACCTGCTCGAAGCGATCTTCTTCGGGCTGCTCGGTGCCTACGGGTTGCAGCGCGGCCACCTCTACCATCCGTTCCTGTGGACGATGATCATCGAGCTTTGGGCCTCGCTGCTGGTGTTCTGGTTCTCGCAGGGCTGGAAATGGCTGTTTCGCGAACCCTACACCCCACTGATCGTCAGCACACTAATCTTCCTCTGGGTGTTCCCGCTCGCAGCATGCTTCTTCCTCGGCGCGATAGTTGCCCTGATGCAGCGCGACGGGCGGCTGTTCCGCGATCCACCCAGTGCGCGTGAAAGCCTCATGGCAACTATCGTGTTCGTTGCCGGTGTTTGCGCGGCAACCTTCATGCATGTGCGCTCGGAGATGTTTACCCCCGAGACAGTGCGCGGATTGATCCCCGCTTCGCTTACCGGCGTCGTGGTCACGTTCGCCGCGGTGCGCAGTGCGCCCGTCGCGCGCATCCTGATGACGGGCGCGTCGCAGGCGATGGGGCGGCTGTCGTTTCCGCTCTACCTCGCCCACGGCATCATCGCCGCCTCCTTCGCTCCCGCTCTGGTCGTATGGACGAACGCGATGGGGCCCATCGATACTCTCGATGCAAGCCTGATCTCGCTTGCGTCGATCCTTGCTTCACTGGCGCTGGCCCAAATGCTGCTCCCGGTGGAGACATTCACGCTCGGCTTCGTGCGCCGTTTCGACCGGCGGAAAGCCTCGGCTTGACTGCCGAAAGCTGCAATTTTCAGCATTTCTCCCGCCCAGTTTGTTAAAATTCGCGCCGTAACCTCCCGGCCAAACCTGCCCGCCTGGGGGAAGACTTGGCCGCTCTACTGCAAGATGTGTCGGTGTGGCGCGAGATCGCGCGCTACCTCGCGACCTGCCCCAGCCCGCACAACACGCAGCCGTTCCGGCTGAAGGTGATCTCACCCAGCGAGGCGGAGATCGTGTTCCTAGCGACGCGTGGCCTGCCGGTGGCCGATCCACTCGGGCGCTTCACCTGGCTCACCGCCGGCATCTTCCTCGAGATCGCCCGCATCGCGGCGCACGGTCTCGGCTACGAACTCGACCATCACGAGACCTTCGCCCCGATGTACGCCGATGGCGACACGACGAGTCCGCAACTCATCTCGAGGCTCATGCTCATCCCGGTGCTGAGCAAGATCGAGGACATGGACCCGGCGTTGATCCTCGCGCGGCACACGTCGCGCCTGCCCTATGACGGCAATCCAATCCCGCAGGCGCTGATCGATGAGATGCAGGCCGAAGCCGTACGCTCGCCGCATAAGTTCGAGACGCGCAGCGACAAGCGGTCGATCGATTTCGTTATCGAGGTCAACCGTCAGGCGCTGTTCCACGACATGGAGAACGACGACATCCGGCTCGAGCTGGTGCATTGGCTCCGCTTCGGGCAACGCGAAGAAGACATCACGCATGACGGACTGTCGGCGCGCTGCCTCGGTTTCAACGGGCGCTTGCTGAAGAGCTTCTTCACTCAACCGAAGTTCTGGACCCTGCCCGGCATCAAGCAGCTGGTGGGGATGCTCTACGGCTCATCGATGACGGGCGTCGGCACCATCGGTTGGTTACGCGGCCCCTACGCGTGGCCGCGCGACTGGATGGCGGCGGGCCGTACCATGTTCCGGCTGTGGCTGATCGTGACGCGCCACGGCTACTACTGGCACCCCTACGGCTCGGTCATCACTTCTGACGAAGCGCGCGGCAACATGATCCGCTCGTTCGGCATGCCGGCCGAAAAGCCCGATGATTACGTCTGGCTGCTGCTGCGCCTAGGCAAGAGTCCTGCGCCACCGCTGAGCTATCGCATCCCCACCGAGGAGATCATGCTGTGCGCCTGATAAAGCAGGCCGTGCGGCCGTTCTTCATCATGCTGGTCGCCATCGTGAACTTCATAGAGGGCGCGATGGCCGGGTCGCGTCACTTCTACAAGCTAGCGCTGATCCCCGGACTCGAGCGCGTGCGGTGGGGGCTCGGTGTGTGGCGCGCCTGGGGCAATTTCTATCGCGCCTATGACTGGGTACCTGCCTACAAGAAATACATCGACGGCCTTGGCGGCCGCCCGGAGATCAATCTCGAAGACGGCGTCATGCCCATCCTCACGTCGATCCCCGAGATGGACAAGGAGAGCTACGTCAAGAAGTACCCTCAGGAGGAGCGGCTGCTCGGCGGCGTGCTCCCCAGGCATGGCGTGATGGTGGACGAGTCATCGGGCTCCAGCGGCCAGCCGACCAGCTGGGTGCGCGGCAAGCGCGAGCGCATGATCATCAAGCAGATGATGCAGCTCACCTTTTCGCGCATCACCGGCGACGACGAGACCATATTCATCCTCAACGCCTTCGCGCTCGGCGCCTGGGCTACCGGGATGAACGTCGCGATCTCGCTCACCGACACCACCATCCTCAAGTCGACCGGTCCGAACCTCGACAAGATCGTCAACACGATGCTCGAGTTCGGCCCGCGCTTTCGCTACGTCGTGATGGGCTATCCGCCCTTCCTCAAGACGCTGGCCGACGACCCGCGCATCGACTGGGCGCAGTATAAGGTCGATGGTGCATTCGGCGGCGAAGGCGTGTCGGAGAGCCTCCGAGACTATCTCACGACCAACAAGTTCCGCAGGGTGATGGGCAGCTACGGCGCTTCCGATCTCGAGGTGAACATGGCGCTCGAGAGCCAGCTCACCATCAACCTGCGTCGCGCCATCCTCGCCGACCCGGCACTGCGCAAAGCGGTGACGCGTGACTATGGTGTGACGCCGATGATCTTCCAGTACAATCCTCTCGCCTACCATCTCGAAGAAAACGACAAGGGCGAACTCGTTGCAACAATTTCGCGGCCGTACAACATCTCGCCCAAGATTCGTTACAACATCCACGATCGCGGTCACGTGCTGCGGCACGGCGCGCTCAAGCGCATCCTGAAAGAAACCGGCCACGAGGACATCCTCAAGACCAGCGGTCAGGTCGTCGACCTGCCGATGCTCTTCATCTACGGCCGCTCGGACATGAGCATCGAGTATTACGGCGCCAAGGTCACGCCGGACAGCCTGCGCGAAATCCTGTTCGCGGTGACGCGCCTCGCACCGATGCTCAGCACGTTCCGGCTCATCTCTTACGAGGACAAAGCGCACAACAAGCGCATGCAGGTCGCGCTCGAGTTGATCGACGGAGCGACGTTCGACGAACCGGTCGAGCCGCTCGCCGACGAGGTATTCACTAAGCTAGCCGCGCTCAACGGCGACTTCCTCAATGCCTGGAAACGCACCGCGACACCGGAGAACATGCCTGAGCTGACTGTCCACGCCTACAATACCGGCCCGTTCGAGGGCGGACAGCAGCGGCTCAAGAACACCTACGTCGCGACCAGCACAGTCTACGACAAGCTCTAGTAGATCGGCCGCGTGAGGCAGTGCACACCGCCCGTCGCCTTGGCGATCTCGGTACCCTTGACGACGCTGATTGTGATCTTCGCCTCGCGCTCCAACTGCGACTTCAGGTCGGTGGGCATGTCGAAGGCAAGATAACGGCGCCGGCCGAGCGGCAACATGTTGCAGCGTTCGTGCGCGATGGCGTCGGCCTTGTCGACGCGGATGACCCGCGCGCCGAGCCCCTCGGAATAGCTCAGCGGATCGACCTTCTGCAGCTGCCGGTTCTCGTCGATCAGGAAGCCGCTGCCGAACATGCCTGACGCGGCGAGGATGATTTTTTCGGGCAGCACCGTGAACCCGGTGTCGAGATGCAGCAGGTCCGGGTCGTGCATCAGGCCGATGACGTAGTCGGCGTGCGCTGGAATGAGATCGAGCGCCAATTTAATCGCGGCCGCCTTTGTGGTGCGCACGCCGAAGCCGATAAGCAGCACGCGCTTGCCGTTGAAAGTCACCGGCAGCACATCGCCGCCCTCGAGATATTCGTCATCGACGAACTGCGTCGCCGGCTTAAGGCCGAGTTTCTGCAGTGCAGCGGCGACGACCGCCGCCTCGCCCTGCCGGCTCTGCAAGGCTGGGCGGCCGGGAATGAATACACCCGGCGCCCAGGGCAGCGTCACCGCGCTGTCGCGCGTGAAGATCAGGTTGGGATTGCTCTCGGCTTCGGCGCGATAGGCGGCGTCGTCGCCGAGCACATCTTCAAGGAACAGCGGCTCGACCATTGTGCCGAGCAGCGCAGCGAAGCGGTCGTATTCGGCGTAGAACTCCTCATGGTCCGGCAGGTCGATGAAGTTGACCTCGCGCAGCCGGTCCTTGGTCAGCTTTTCGAGCGGTCCACCGTGCCGCGGATGGTGCAGCAGGATGCGCTTGGGCGGCCGGTGATATTCGGAATGGTCGTCCACGATGGGCCCTCGTTTGGCCGGCATCATCGCGGGCAAGGGTGAACAATCCGCTTCAGCGGTGGCTCAGCCCTTCTTCTGCCAGCGGCCGTTCTCATCCTGCTGCCAGTAGGTCAGCGCGTTTCCAGGGCCGAGAGCCTTCCAAGCGGTGCGCGCCTCGGTAACAGCATCCGGGTCGTGTCCGGAGAACATATACACAAGCCGTTCATAACCCTCGCCGCTCTGCGGCACAGCGCGATCGACGAAGAAGCGGACATTGGCAGCGTTGCCGTTGCCGCTATCGGTGGCGATCAGTACCGGCTGTTCGGCAGCACTCTCATCCGTGGCGAGCGCGTGCGGCAGGAAGCTGTCATCCCGCCAGGTCCAGAGCAGCGTGTCGAGCGCCGCAGCGCGCTCAGCACTGCCCGACTCCACCACCGCGCGCCACCCGCGCTCGAGAGTCTTCTCGAGCAGTTGCGGCAGCACGCGTTCGAGCGGCTGCGTTTCGAGATGGTAGAACAGGATTTCGGTCATTTGGTCTCGTAGTTGTCACGCACCAGCCGGTCGAGCAAAGCAACGCCGAAGCCGGAGGCCCATGCCGGACTCGTCTCGGTAGCCGGTGCACCGAAAGCGGTGCCGGCGATGTCGAGATGCGCCCAGGGCACGCCGTTCACGAAGCGGTGCAGAAACATGGCGGCGGTGATCGAACCGGCGACGCGGCCACCCGAATTCTTGATGTCGGCAAAGCGGCTCTCGATGAGCTTGTCATAGGCCGGCCCGAGCGGCATCCGCCAGAGCTTCTCGCCACTGGCCAGTCCCGCAGCGAGCAGCCGGTCCGACAGTTCATCGTCGTTCGAGAACAGCCCCGCATGGTCGTGGCCGAGCGCAACACCGATGGCGCCGGTGAGCGTTGCGAGATTGATCATGAAGGCCGGCTTGAAGCGGTCCTGCGTGTACCAAAGCGCATCGGCCAGCACGAGGCGACCCTCTGCGTCGGTATTCACGATCTCGATAGTGGTACCCGACATGGCGCGGAAAATATCGCCGGGCCGATAGGCCGTACTGCTCGGCATGTTCTCGACGAGGCCCACGACGCCTATAGCGTTGACCTTGGCCTTGCGCGTCGCCAGCGCTTGCATGAGGCCGATCACCGCCGCCGCCCCGCCCATGTCGCCCTTCATGTCTTCCATGCCGGCGCCGGGCTTGATCGAGATGCCCCCCGTATCGAACACAACGCCCTTGCCGATAAAGGCGAGCGGCTGGCTGTCGCCGCCCTTCCACTGCATCACGACGAGACGCGGCGGACGCGCCGAACCCTGCGCAACGGCAAGCAGAGCATTCATGTTCAGGGCACGGAGCTGCGCTTCGTCGAGGACCTCGATCTGGACGCCAAGCGCGGCAAGCGTCGAGGCCTTGGCCGCCAGTTCCTCGGTGCCGAGGACATTGGGCGGTTCGCTGACGAGATCGCGCGCCAGCAATGTGCCATCGGCAACCGCGAGCCGGTCGGCCAACGCGGCGTCGACCGCCTTGGGGTCCATCACCGCAAGCGTGATGTCGAGGCCGCGATCCACCGTGTCTTCACTCTCGCGACGGCTCTTGTAGCCATCGAAGCGGTAGTGCCGGAGCTTCAGGCCCGCGGCCAGTTCGGCGGCGCACCACGGCATGCAGTCGTGTCCATCGAGGACGATGGTGGCATGGGTGGCGCGCGCAGCCATCAACTTCGCGGCAAGCGAGCCACCGCGATCGGCCCAGGCGGTGTGCGAGGCGGGCTTGTCCGGGTCCATCTTGCCGGCGCCGAGGACGAACAGCCGTTCGGCATCGACGCCGTTAGGCGCCACGATATCGAGCAATTGTCCCTGCTTGCCTTTGAAGCCGCTGGCGCCGGCCATGCGGGTGAAATCGAGGCCAGTCTTGTCCCAGACCTCACCGGCCGGGCCGCGTGGCGGCAGGTCCTCGTGTGCATAGATGACGAGGATGCCGGTCGGGCCGGGCGGAAGGAGTGCGGTGCGAATCGAAAGAGGCGAGGTCATCGGCGTCCGGAAATCTCGGGGATTTCGGGCAAGGCAACAGGCTTTCCACCCCGCGTCAATCCCGCAACACTGGCCGCCGAAACATCGGCGCGGGTTGCGCCGGGGGGCGAACCACCGCAGAGTCCGGCCTCGGGGGAAGTGTCAGGAGACGGGGTGGTTTCGAGCCTCAGCCCGAGCAGCAGATGTCGCGGCTAACGCGCTATCTGCTCAGGCAATTTTCCGTCGAGGCAATGGCGTTATTCGCCGTGGCCACCTTGTTGCTGTTCCTGATTCAGCTATTGCGGCTGTTCGATTCCATCGCCGGGCGCGGCCAGGGGCTCATCACGCTCATCGGCCAGGCGCTGCTGGGCATTCCGAGCATAGGGATCGCCTTCCTCTACATCTGCCTCGGCATCGGCCTCGGGCGCGCCCTGCGCAACATGCAGGGGTCGAGCGAGCTGGCAATCATTCACACCAGCCATCTCTTGCCGGGGCTGCTGCGCGCCATCGTCGCGTACATCGTGCTCGGCGTGCTGGCGCTGCTGCTCATCGCACACCTCGTTGAGCCCGCGGCGCAACGCACGGCGAGCCGCTGGCAAGCCAGCATCGCCGCCGAACTGGTCGGCCGGTCACTGGTGCCGCACAAGTTCATCAGCCTGGTCGGCGACGTCACCGTATCGATCGGCGGGCGCGCGCCGGATGGCGCGGTTACGGCATTCTTCGCGGACGACAGCCGCAACCCGGCGACGCGCCGCAGCTATCTCGCCGAACGCGCCTATATCGCGCAGGACGCTCGGGGTTACGTGCTGCAACTGCACAACGGCGTCGTGCAATTCCAGACGGCCGACAAGGAATTCGGCGAGTTCTCCTTCGATCGCTACGACCTCGCGCTCGATCGGCTGACCGACGAGAAGCCGGACGTGGACACGCTCGAGGAGAAAACATCGATCGAGCTGATCTCGGCCGCGGTCGCCAATGGCGATTGGAACGATGACCTGCGCGGCGCGCTGATCCGCCGGTCGGCCGAGGCGCTGCGCGTCGCCGCGATGTGCCTGCTCGTGACGGCACTCGCTGCGTTCCCTTCCGGCGCCCGCCGCCGGTTCGAGTTTCCCATTGAGCTGGTGGTGCTGATCGTCGCCTTTGCCGAGCGCGGTTTCACCGCCGCCTCCCCGATGCCCGGCCCTGCCGGCGGCATCACCGGTGGACTGGTGCTGCTCGTGCTCTCGATAGCACTGCTGCTGTGGCGACTGCGGCCCATCCGGCCGCGGGTCGTCCGCGTCCGTCCCGTGCGGAGCGCCGCATGACCCGGATTGACTATCTGCTGGCACGACGCCTCCTGGCGCGCATCGGGCTGGTGCTCGGCGTACTCCTCGGCCTTTTCGCGCTAGCGCAGTCGCTCGATGCGGGCCGGATGCGCAGCCTCAACGAGACCGGAGGCGTCTGGCTGGTGATTACCGGCGTCGTCTCCGTCGCAGCCCGGATCGTGTTGGGGACGCTGCCGGTGCCGGTGGTGATCGGCACCATCCTGGCCGTGCTCGACCTGCAGGCGCGGCGCGAGCTCACCGTCATCAAGGCGACTGGCCTTTCGATCTGGCGCGTATTGCGAGCGCCGGTGCTGCTGGCGCTGATCGGCGGCGCATTGGTTAGCGGGCTGATCGAGCCGGCAGTGGTCAACTACATCAAGACCCTGCCCATCCCCAGTTCGGCACCGCCCGGCAGCGGCGGGGTCCTGTGGATGGAACAGACCGGCGCCGACGGCGCCTATGTGCTGACTGCGGAGCGGGCCCTCCAGAAGGGCAGCATGCTCGAGGGCGTCACAGTGTTTCTCAGCAGCACGCCGGGGCGGGACCGCATCGAGGCGCCCTCAGCCACCCTCGAACTGGGCGCATGGGTGCTCGAGGAGGCTATCCGCTACCAGCCCAACCTGCCCCCCGAAGGGCTCGGCACGTTCAAACTGGATACGGCGACCAGCGCCGGCGACATGCAGGTGCGGTTCACCCAGCCGCGCGACCTCAATCTTATGGAACTCTGGGCGGCATGGCAGGCCCGAATCGCCGATCCGACGACCCGCGATGCGGTTCTCACCAGCATGATCCGGCAGTTGGTCTTGCCCGCTTTGCTGGCCGGCGCGGTGCTGATCGGCTTTGCTTTTGCTTCAGGATACCGAAGGACAAATAGGCAAGGCGTGGCGGTCCTTTATGGAGTCGTTCTTGGTTTTGTGGTCTATGTCGTGACGGAGTTGGCGAGCCAGGCAGGGCTCGCGGGGGTTCTGGATCCCACATTTGCCGCCGCAGGGCCGGCTTTTGTGGCCATTGTTATTGGGCTGACGGTGCTGCTGTTCAAGGAAGACGGGCGGACGTGATGGTTCCTGTCCGCAATCGGGGTCGAAGCGCGCCGCCCACCGCCATGCTCCCCAGAGGGCTGGCGGCAGGCCTGGCGGCGCTTTTCCTCGTTGCGAGCCCGGCGTCCGCCCAAGGCCTCCTGCCCGCAGATTTTCTCGATTTCATCCCTCAGGCCGGTGCCGGCCCGGCCGAAGTTGAGGCGGACCTGCTGTCCTACGACGCGCGGAAAGACCAGATTTCGGCGTCCGGTGGCGTTGTGATGCGCTACCAGGGCTATGTCATCGAAGCGGGGCGGCTGACCTACAACCAGCAGACCGGCGCACTTCTCGCCGAGGGCCATGTCCGGATGATTGATCCGGGTGGCAACATCTTCGAGGCCGAGAGCATCGAAGTTACCGGCGGAATGAAGCAGGCCATCCTGCGTTCGATGACCATCACCACGAGCGACGGGGCCCAGGTCACCGCTGCCGACGTGGAATATTCCGACGGCCTCAAATCTATCCTTACCGACGCGGCCTATTCCCCGTGCGGGCTGTGCGTGGACGAGAAGGGCCGGCGCATCGGCTGGCGCGTCAAAGCCGCCAAGATGATCTACGACGTCGACAAAGCGTCGGTCGTGATGGAGCAACCGGCGCTCGAACTGCTCGGCGTGCAAGTCGCCTGGCTGCCGTGGTTCTGGTTTCCCGATCCGACGCAGCCGCGCAAGCAGGGCATCCGCATGCCGAGCATCGACTACAGCACCGAGCGTGGTGTCGGTCTCACGATCCCCTATTTTGTTCCTGCGGGCGAGGACACCGACCTGCTGTTCAGCCCAAAGCTGCTGAGCCGGCAGGGCGTGTTGTTCGATGCCGAGGTGACACACCGTTTCGGCGATGTCGGCGAAATCAACGTCTCTGCATCCGGGCTCTACCAGCTCGATCCGTCGGCCTTCGCCGGCACGGTAGGCGCCCGCGATTGGCGCGGCGCAGTGCAAAGCTGGGGCAAGTTCAGCATCAGCGACAACTGGACGGCGGGCTATTCCTATTCCGCCTTCACCGACAGCGCTTACCTCTCCGACTATGGCTATGTGGACGAAGGCAGTTCGGTCACCGACCAGATCTGGTCCACCTACCTCGACCCGGACGCTTATGTCGATGCACGGGTCGAGCGCTTTCGCAGCATCGACGACTTCGCGACCGAAGCCGCGGCGGATGCCAACAACAACCAGCAGGGCATGGCGTTGCCCTGGGTGCGGGTCAACGCGGTCCGCGATCTCGCACCGGGCAGCGGCCGGTTCAATTTCTCTGCCGAAGTGCTTGGCGTCGTGCGGCTCGCCGACCAGACCGATGCGTTCGGGCCCGGCTACGTCTTTGGCTTCGAGGGCAACAAGGCGCACGTGACCGCCGAAGGCGCGTGGGAGAACCAGTACCTCCTGCCCGGCGGCGTGACGGTGACGCCCTATCTCGGCGCACGTCTCGACGCGGCCGGCTATGACGGTGCAAGTTCCGACCCGAGCGCACCGCCTGCCACCTGGCTGGTGACCGCGACGCCCATCGCGTCGATGGATTTCCGCTGGCCGCTGATGGCGCAGAACGGCGGCGACACCTACCTGATCGAGCCGGTTGCGCAGTTGGTTTATCGCGGCTCGTCGACGACGGATGTCGGCATCACCAACGACAATGCGCAGAGCTTCGTGTTCGACGAAGCCAACCTGTTCTCATCCAATCGCTTCTCCGGCTCGGATCGTCAGCAGACCGGGCTGGTCGCCAATGTCGGCGTCCACTATCAGGCCAACTTCGCCAATGGTGGATGGCTCGACCTGATCGGCGGCCAGTCGATCCACCTCGCGGGCCTCAACGCCTATGGCGTGCCGGATGCAGCGCAGGTGGGCACCAGCACCTGCCTCAACACGACCATATCGTGCTATGTCGCCGGTGCGCGGTTCGGTTATGGCGCGCTATCGGGCGCCGCGAAGTTCCAGATCGACCCATCGTCGGGCGTGCGTCGAGCGGGGCTGGGCGGCATGTATTCGGCCGACGGCTACGTCGCCAGCGTGGGCTACCAGTTCATCAAGGCGGATCCGCTCCTCGGCGTGACCGATGACGAGCATGAGATCAGCGGCGATCTGACTGTGCCGATCATCGACTACTGGTCCCTCAACGGCGGGCTGGACTACGACATCTTCGGTGCCACCTGGACCGCGGCCAGGGGCGGTGTGACCTACAATGACGGATATTTGACTTACGGGCTCAACGCCAACGCCACACCCACCTCTTTCGGCTTCGGCGTCACGTTCAACCTGCTCGGGCCGGCAGGCGAACCGGCCCTCTGACACGATTTTGGCCGTTTTGTCGGGAACAAGGCGCGGCCTTCCATAGGAAAAACTCGATGACCCTGCCCCGCCTGCTGAGCGCCGTTCTGATCGGCTTCACCCTGTTGCTCGCCGTCCCGGCGAATGCCGCCACCGTCAAGGTGTCCGTCAATGGCACCAGCATCACGGACGTCCAGATTTCGCAGCGCCTCGCCTTGTTCAAGCTCGAAGGCAAGAGCGGGCAGAAGACGGCCATCGATGAGTTGATCAACGAAGCGCTGATGGTGCAGGAAGGCGCGAAGTACGGCTATACGCCCACCGAGGAAGAGATCGACGGTGCTGTGCTGCAGATCGCGCGTAACCTCAAGGTTTCCGCCAGTAACCTCGAAAAAGTGCTGCGCGAACAGGGTGTCGGGATGAAGACCCTGCGCGATCGGCTGAAGGCGAACCTCGCCTGGAACAAGGTCGTCGGCAACACGCTGTCGTCGCGCGTCGCGGTGTCCGACGCCGAAATAGAGGCGCAGGCCGAGACCAAGCTCACGGCGGCCAATTCGTACGACTACATTCTGAAGGAGGTGCTGTTTATCGCCACCAAGAACAATGCCAGCGCCCGCACTGCCGAGGCCAACAAATACAAGAAGGCTTACACCGGCTGTGACAGCGCAGTGCAACTGAGCCTTAACTACACCGACGCTGCGGTGCGCGATGTCGGCCGCCGGCACGCTACGGAGTTCCCCGATGCCATCGCGGAGGAACTCAGCAAGCTGAATGTCGGAGGTATTACCAAGCCGCGCGTGGTGGAGAATGGCGTTTCGATGCTCGCCGTCTGCGCCAAGTCGGTTTCCGACGACACGACGTTCCTGGCCCAGGGACTGCGTCAGACCACCGGTAACGCAAAACTAAAGGCCGAGGCGGAAAAGTATCTGGCCGAGCTCAAAGCGCAGGCCACGATCATCAACAGCTGAGGAAACCTGGACATGGCCGCTCTCCCCCCGATCGCGGTCAGCATGGGAGAGCCTGCGGGCATCGGCCCTGATCTTATCCTCAAACTCTATGCCGAAAGGGCGGAACACTCGCTTCCGCCCTTTGTGGTTTACGGCAGCATGGCTTTCCTAGCGGCCCGTGCGCGGCGGCTGGGCCTCAACATCAACTTTGCCAGCGCCGGCCCACACGACGCGGCAGACCAGTTCCCCGTGGCCCTGCCGGTCGTGCACATTGAGGGTCTGGTACCCGACAAACCGGGCGATACCAGCCCGCTGTCGGGCAAGGTGGTCATCGAGTCCATCGCGCGCGCCGTTCACGACACGCTCCAGGGCGATTGCCGGGCCATCGTGACGGCGCCCATCCACAAGGCCGCGCTTTACACCGCCGGCTTCAAGTATCCGGGGCACACCGAATACCTGGCGGCGCTCTGCAACCGCCACGGCGAAGTCCCGCATGCGGTGATGATGCTGGCGCATGGCGCGCTGCGCGTCGTGCCGCTGACCATTCACGTGCCGCTGCGCGATGTGCCCGGCCTGATCAAGCCGCAGCTGATCCGCGACACCGCGCTCGCGATCGAGCACGACCTGCGCACCCGCTTCCAAATCGAGTCGCCGCGCATCGCGGTCACCGGCCTCAACCCGCATGCGGGCGAAGGCGGTGCCATCGGCAACGAGGATCACGACATCATCTATCCTGCCGTGCAGGACCTCAATCACAACGGCATGCTGATCGACGGGCCGTTTGCCGCGGACTCGCTGTTTGCCGAAGGCCGCTGGCGCGGCTATGACGCGGTGCTGGCGATGTACCACGACCAGGCGCTCATCCCCATCAAGACCCTGGCCTTCAACGAAGCCGTCAACATCACGCTCGGCCTGCCGGTAGTGCGGACCTCGCCGGACCACGGCACGGCTTTCGATATTGCAGGCACAGGCAAGGGTGATGCGCGCTCGATGCTCGCCGCGCTACGGATGGCCGACCACATGACGGGCGGCGCCGCTTGAGCCAGATCGACAGCCTCCCGCCGCTCCGGGAGGTCATAGCCCGCCACGGCCTCGATGCCAAAAAGGCGCTCGGCCAGAACTTCCTGCTCGATCTCAACCTCACGGCCCGTATCGCGCGCACGGCGGGGTCGCTCGCGGGTCACACGATCATCGAGGTCGGTCCCGGTCCTGGAGGGCTCACGCGCGCGCTGCTCGCCGAGGGTGCCGGCAAGGTCATCGCCATCGAACGCGACGAGCGCGCACTGCCCGCTCTGGCCGAAATCGCTGCCGCCTATCCCGGCCGGCTCGAAGTC
>JBEBHC010000301.1:0-2279 GCA_040081185.1 Devosia sp.
GTGTAAATAATTTTCAAAATGTTGAATACATAGATAGACGCTCAAATTTGTGTGAGATCTTTAATCGAGCACAATTGCTAATTACGGATTCATCTTCAGCAAGTATAGAGTTTATTCGATTTGGAAATTCTATTGAAACAGGTCGATTCCCAGACGCTCATTTGCCTGCAATGCCCCAAGCATCCATTTACTGTAAAGAGATCAAGTTTATTCCGTTGCTTGAGTTAAAAAGTATGCTCTGTAATTCCTCTCAACTAGAGGGGCTGTTAGAAAAGGTATCGTCAACACGATTTAGAAATGATAATTTTATTTATAACGCACCTATAGAGTCTTCCAGATATGCAGCATCATTGATAGATATGTTCATTCAACTTTGGACTAAACAGCAATATATTAGTTTTGTTAGTTCGCTCTCATTTAAAAGGATTTTTGGATGTTAACTGTCTATATAGGCATGACTGTTGATATATTACATCACGGCCATATTAATATAATAGAGAAAGCGCGTGAGTACGGTGATGTTATTGTTGGCTTGCTAACAGATTCGGCTGTAGCAGATCATAAACGGCTTCCTTACTTGACTTACGAACACCGCAAGAAAATTATAGAGAACATCAATGGTGTTACTCAAGTTGTACCACAAGAAGAATGGGATTATGTTCCTAACCTCAAAAAATACCGCCCTGACTTTATGGTGCACGGAACTGACTGGCTTGAGGGACCTTTGGCTCCATTTCGCGCTCGTGCAATAATGGCTCTTAAGGAGTATGGTGGGCGATTAATAGAAATACCCTATACGGGGGGGGTTTCTTCAAATGAGATGGTGAATCAGCTTCAATTACTTGGAACTACACCCGATATTCGTCGAAAAACATTAAAGAGGCTACTTGCGGCTAAGTCATTATCCCGATTCATAGAGGCTCACAATCCAATTTCTGCCCTAATAGTTGAGCATGCAAATGTGTATGTTGATGGCAAAGCCCGACAATTTGATGGCTTTTGGTCAAGTTCATTAACTGATTCCGCAGCACGTGGGAAACCAGACATTGAAGCGCTCGAAATTAACAGCAGACTTCAAAATATTAATGACATTTTTGATGTAACCACAAAACCGTTAATCATGGATGCCGATACTGGTGGAAAAATCCAACATTTTGAGTTGAATGTACGGACAATGGAACGTTTGGGTATTTCAGCGACAATTATTGAAGATAAGTCGGGACTTAAAAAAAATTCTCTTTTTGGCAATGATGTAATTCAAACACAAGAAGATGTTGATGTTTTCTGCGATAAAATTCGTGCTGGCCGAGCGGCTCGAGTTAGCGAGGACTTTATGATTATTGCTCGTATAGAGAGTCTTATTTTAGAAAAAGGCATGGGGGACGCAATTGACCGTGCTTTAGCTTATGCAGATTCCGGTGTTGATGGAATTATGATACATAGCCGCAAAAATACTCCTGATGAGATTTTTGAGTTTGCAAGAGTTTTTAGGAAAAATTTTTCGAGTCTCCCTTTAGTGTGTGTACCTACAAGTTATAATACGGTTACGGAGTTTGAATTAGCGGATCATGGATTTAACATGGTCATATATGCTAACCACTTATTGCGAGCAGCTTATCCCGCGATGAAGCATGTGACATACGAAATCTTAAGAAACGGTCGATCTGCAGAAATCGAATCTGATTTACTGAGTATCAACGATATCCTGGAACTAATACCAGGTACAAAATAATGATTGACCCCGAGGATTTTCTTGCCTCACTTGAGAAGTCCGATATCCGATTCGTAACTGGGGTTCCGGATTCATTGCTTAAAGATGTTTGTGCATGTGTTACAGCTAAGTTGTCTGCAACACAACATATTATTGCAACAAATGAAGGTTCTGCTATTGGTTTGGCTATTGGACAATATCTTGCCAGTGGGCGGCCATCACTCGTATATTTACAGAACTCCGGATTAGGAAATATTGTTAACCCTATTACTTCATTGGCCGATCCAGAAGTATATGGTATTCCAGTTTTATTAATGATTGGTTGGCGTGGGGAGGTTTCATCTGATGGAATCCAGATACATGATGAGCCACAACACGTGAAGCAGGGAAGAATTACGTTAGACCAACTTGATGTGCTTGATATCCCCTATCGTATCGTAGATAGTAAAACCGATATTTGGAAAATTGTAGAAGAACTTACTGATTTAGCCTTACTAAGGCTTGGTCCTGTTGCGATGCTGGTTCGTAATCAGACGTTTTCGGCGTTCAACTTAAGAGACTCACGTAG
>JBEBHC010000133.1:0-8697 GCA_040081185.1 Devosia sp.
TTTTGTAGCCGACAGACCTTCGGCGGCCAACCGACCAAGGTGCCGTTGCTCCGCCACCACCTGGGCGAACGTCTCAACGATTGATGGTTCGAGAATCGGGGGCTCGAAGCTGGTCGAGGTCTCAATTCGGATGAGCGACTGCTTCGTATCCGCGTCCACCGGGGGCAAGACTCCAGACAAGTCGCGTAAGGGACTTGCCCCGCCACGCGGGTTCGCGGCGGCGAGCAACAGGGACAGCTCCTCCGCCAAGCGGTCGTCCGAGCTCTGAACCTGTCGGATGATCTTCCTGACGTAGGTAAAAACGTCATTCTGCCTACCGGATAACGCAAGCCGCGTCAGCTGGACCAAAAACTCATGTCGATCGATACGGTCGTCCGGTACTGTCATAACATGCCGATTTTACGATGGATTATCCTCTCGAACTATGGACTAAAAAGATTACAGTCGCAACTTGTTAGTCCATTGAAGAGGTTTTCCAAGGCAATTCAAGCGCTTGCATTGCGAGGGGTGCGTTGCTCCGATACGAGTACAGTGGCAATGGAATCGCGCGTCGATGTCAGCGGTTTCGGGCATCGCCCCGCTCCATCTCGTCTCGCCATAATTCCGAAAACGCAACGGACTAACAGTCCGCTGCGTGGGCTTCATCGAGACGGCGCACATTCTCACGCTTATGCGATAGTCCTTTGTTGTGAGACTGTTAGCACTGTGCGCCGACAATAGCGGGACGTTTTCGGGATGCGTCCTATGTGCCAATTTCGGAACGTCGCGGATTTCTCTTCGGAATGGAAAATCGGTGGACTTGCGGAACCCACTGATTTTGCTTAGAGAACCGCTCTTGGGGCCACGTGGCGGAGTGGTTACGCAGCGGATTGCAAATCCGTGAATGCCGGTTCGATTCCGGCCGTGGCCTCCAACACCCCACAATCATAAGGTGCCGGCGCGCGTTGCGCGATTGCGGCGGAAGCTGCGGCCCTCGCGGCTTGCGCCGGAGGACCGCAGTCGCCGTTCATTCGTAGGCGTCGTAATCGCAGTCGTCGAGGAGGACGAGCGCGTTGGGCTGAGCAACCTTGAGCAGGTTTATAACGCAGCCGCCACTCGTGTCGCTGACCGAGGACTGGAGCGCGCCCGGCACGGTCTCGCAGTTCGGGTTGTTGGCGTAGTTGTTCGGGCCATCCATGATCGTACAATTCGGGATGTCCGGATGGTCGACCTGCGACGGGTTGTGCGCACCCCAGGCGAAAGCCGGGGCGGTGAGCATGGCGAAGGCAGTCATGGTGATCATAAGGGTCTTCATTTTCGAGTTTCCTAGAGGGTTGTTTTAGGTGGCGACACCCATCTACCCCTCCGCCTGAACCCGAAATTAACTCCGCATTCACCGTCCGAGCCATGAACGCGGTGAACCGCAGGCGGCGATCGAACCTCGTGCGACCTACTGCAACTGGTCGAGCACCCAGGTTCGAAAGAGGCGCACGCGCGGGAGCTCTCGCTTGGCGGCGGAGGTCACGAGATAATACGAACCGGGGCCCGCGATGCGCTCCTGCAGCGGGGAAACGAGATTGCCCGCGCGGATTTCGTCTTCGACCAGAAAGCTCGGCAGCAGGGCAACCCCGAGGCCGGCGATGGTCGCCTGGATGATCATGAAGAAATGTTCGAGGCTCGGGCCCCAGTTCTGCTCCTGGTAGGGCGCGCCCACCGACCGGAACCAGTGCTCCCAACTGTTCGGGCGCGTCGAATGCCGGATCAGCCGATGGTGCTGCAGCGAGTGGTACGTCAGGATTGGGTGCTTCCCCTCCATCAGCTTTGGGCTGCACACCACGGTGATCTCTTCGCTCATCAGCGGATCGACGATCGCGTCGGGCCAGTTGCCGTGGCCGAAGCGGATTGCGACGTCGATACGCTCCTTGACGAAGTCGAGGTCGCCATCGCTCGAGACAATGTTGAGTGAAATCTCCGGATGAGCTGCCTGGAAACTCGGCAGCCGAGGCACCAGCCAGTGCGTGCCGAATGTCGGAAGCATCCCGATCGACAGCGTGCCTGAGCCTTCGTGAGTTGAGATCAACTCAACCGTGCCGGCCTCAATGCGGTCAAGGGCGTCACGCACCAGATGCTCATAGAAGCGCCCTTCATCGGTCAGCTCGATGCGGCGGCTTTTCCGGATGAAAAGCGCTACTTTGAGATACTCCTCAAGGCTTTTCACCAGCCTGCTGGCGGCGCTCTGGGTGACGTTCAGCTCCTCTGCGGCGCGGGTGAAGCTGTTGTAGCGCGCTACCGCCTCGAAGGTACGGATGGAATTCAGAGAGGGAAGAACTCGGCCACGCATGGGTTTGCATTCTGAAAAGTCATGGAAGGCCGATCTTTATGCCGCTTGCCGGTCGGAGCCAAGCGGCTAGCTTTCCAGGGTGTGCCGGACGGGCTCCTCCGGTCATCCAACGAACTCAGGCAGGTCCTCTGATGATCCCCTTCCACATGGCGTTTGCGATCGACGACAAGGAAAAGGCGCGGCATTTCTACGGCGACATAATCGGCTGCAAGGTCGGGCGAGAAGCCGAGAACTGGATCGATTTCGACTTCTTCGGGCATCAGATTTCGGCCCACGTCAATCGCGACCCCAAGTCCACCGCGACGAGCAAGGTTGGCGACGAGCTGGTGCCGCTGCACCACTTTGGCGCGGTGCTGCCGTGGGACACCTGGAACGGCATCATTGAGCGGCTGAAGGCCAACAAAGTGCCCTTTGTGCTGGCGCCGCACATCCGCTTCGAGGGCAAGCCCGGCGAGCAGGGCACGTTCTTCATCAAGGACCCGGCGGGCAACGCGATGGAATTCAAGTCCTTTCGTAATCCCGCCGGCATGTTCGACCACTGAGGCCCGCCATGAACTCCTTTGAAATCGGACGTGAGCTCACGGCGGTGACCGTCGGAATGGACAAATTCGAGACCAGCCGGCCCGTCGGCACCACCCCGATGGGCGGCGACGGCCTTGTCCCGATCTATCTCGGCGGCGACAGGATTGCACCCCGGAGCTACTCAAACGCCGACGAGATGAAAGCCGACCTGTCGCGGCTCGCCGAGGAAGTCACGAAGCTCCCGATGGGTCCGCGACGCGTGTTCCTCGAGGACATGGTCAAGTCCCTGCGCGTGGTGGCGAAGATGCTCGGCGGCATCACCCCGTCGTTCGAAGAAAAGGTCGAGGTACTTGTCGGAGCGCCCGCCGGCCGCGAGGACCCGGCGATCATCGAAGATGCGCGCGCCCAACTCGATGGTCTGCTCAAGAAGGCGGGTTTTGCCAATGGCACGCTGACCGAGCGCGTCATGGCCTGGGAGGATGCGCGCGCCATTCCGGCGGACAAGGTGCCGACCGTGTTCCGCGAACTCATGGCCGACGCCAAGGCGCGCACCGACAAGATGATCTTCGATACCGGCGACTACGACATGGTGCTCAATCCGGTCCGGGGCATGTTCTACACCGCGCGCTGCTCGTTCAACGACGGCAAGATGGACCTCAACATGGACATGCGCTTCACGCGCGCGGACCTGAAGCATCTGGTGTGCCACGAGGTCTATCCCGGCCACTCGACGCAGTTGCTCTACACCAAGGCCGAGGTCGATGCGGGCCGTGCGCCGGCCGATGCGCTGCTCATCACCACCGACGCCATCACCGGCTGCGTGCAGGAGGGGATCGGCGATCAGGGCGTGCATCTGATCGACTATATGGAAGACATCGACGACGAAATCTTCGTGCAACTGCGGCGCATCCGTTCGGCAGCGCAGACGAGCGCGGCGTGGATGCTGATGGTCGAGACCATGCCGCGCAAGGAGGTGGCCAACTACCTCCGCGAGACTGGCATGGGGCAGGAGGCATGGGTGGATGGCCGGCTGCGCATGGCGGCCCATCCATTCCGCGGCCCGTTCATCTCGTCGTACTGGGCGGGCAACGAGGCGGTGCGCAAGGTGCGTGAACGCGTGACCAAGGCGCAGATGCCGAGCTTCCTGACGACGCTGTTCGGCCGCGCAAATTCTCCACGCAGCCTCGCGATGTTCCCGGCCACGGCCGAGTAAGGACCAGTCATGAAGTTCACCATTATCGGCTCGGGTGCCATCGGCGGGCTCGCCGGCGCCTACATGCACCAGGCCGGTCAGGACGTTACGTTCGTCGACCGCTGGAAGGAGCACGTCGACGCACTCAACGCTAACGGCCTCAAAGTCGACGGCGTGCGCGGCGACATGCATTTCACTGGCCTCAAGGCAAAGACACCGGACCAGCTGAAAGGCGACCTTGGCGTGGTGCTGGTCGCCACCAAGTCGCAGCACACGCTCGAGGCGCTGGCGCAGATCACGCCGCTACTCACGCCCGAGAGCGTGGTCGTCTCATATCAGAATGGCTTCAATGAACCCGATATGGCCAAGCAACTCACAGCCGCGGGACTGCCGGGCGATCGCTTGGTCATGGGGTCGATCCCCAACTATGGCGGGGCGCTGGTCGACCCCGGCTACATCGAGTTCGTGCATGAAGGACCGATCCAGCTCGGCGAAATGAACGGCGAGATGTCACCGCGCCTAAAGCAGGTCGGCGACGCCCTGACCGCACTGACCGAAGTCCAGTACTCCGATCACATCTGGGGACAGATCTGGGCCAAGGAAGTCTACTCCGCGCAGGTGGTGTTTTCGGCGCTGGCTGATGCGAAGATCCGAGACACGCTGGGTGTCGAACGCTACGCCCGCATCGCCGGTGCTGTGGTGAAGGAGGCTTTGGAGATCGCCGACGCCAACGGCATCGACGTACAAGCCTTCGATTTCTTCGATCCCGCGAACTATCGCGTGAAGACGGCAGCCGACACGCAAAAGCTGATCGCCAACGTCAACCACGCAATCTGGCTCTTGAAGAAGGACCAGGACAACAAGCCGGCCCACGACTTCAAGAAGAAGGGGTCGGGGATCTGGTGGGACATCGTCTACCGCAAGCGTCCGTCGGAGACGCGGGCCTTTGCCGGCAAGCTCATCGAATACGGCAACACCGCGGGGGCTGACACGCGGCTCAATACGAAGATGACGAACATGATCTTCGAGATCGAGGACGGGACGCGCCAGCTCGGCTTCCACAACTTCGACGAGCTCGAAGCGTACGCTGCCTCCATCGGGAAGACCCTGCCATGACCAGCAAGCTCGGCGTCGGCCTCATCGGCGCGCATACCTGGGCCGAGAAGGCCCATCTCCCCGGCTACCACGCGCATGAGCGCGTTGACCTCGTCGCCGTCTGCGACATCGATCCGGCCCGCGCGCGGGCGATGGCGGACAAGTTCGGGGCGCGCAAGGTTTACACCGACGCGAACGAGCTGATTGCCGACCCCGACGTGCAAATGGTCGATGTCTGCACCCCCACGCATACGCATCTGCCGCTGAGCCTCGCGGCGATCGGCGGCGGCAAGCACGTGCTGTCGGAGAAGCCGCTGCACACGCTGGCGGCGCCGGCCTTCGATGCCGCGCGGCAAGCTGATGCGCGCGGGGTCCGCACTAAGCTCGGGTTCACCTTCCGCTACTCACCCGCCATCCGGCAGGTGAAGCAGTGGATCGATGACGGCACGCTCGGTGAGATATTTCACATCCATGGATTCGAGCAAAACAGCCAATGGCTCGACCCCGATTTTCCGCTGCGCCAGGTAGCTCCCGATGCGGTGCGCGACAAGCTGATCCCGTCGTCCATCATCGGCTACGGCTCGCACCTGATCGACCTGATGCGCTGGCTTGGCGGCGAGTTCAAATCCGTTGCCTCGACGATGAAGAACTTCATTCCAGACCGTGTGATCCGCGGCGAACCCGGCCGCCAGCGCATCCTCATTGAGGACGGCGCGGCAGTTGTCGTCGAGTATGCAAACGGCACGCAGGGCATACTGCAGACGAGCTACATCGCCGTCGGCAACTATCCCGGCGTCGAGATCCGCGTCTATGGCAGCAAGGGTGCCGCTGTGGCACGGCTGATCGATGAGTTCGGCGTCGCCGAGACATTGAAGTTCGCGACGGCGGACAGCGTCGAGTTCAAACCGGTCGAGATCACCAGCGCGGCGCTCCCGCCGGGCACGACGCTCAATACACCGTGGCCGGAACTTTACTATCGCAACCTCGTGCGCTTCTTCGTGGATGAAATCCTCGAGGACCGGCCGCAGGAATGCACTTTCTATGATGGCGCGAAGAGCCAGGAGATTGTCGACGCGATCATCAAAGCGCATTACGAGCGGCGCTGGGTTGATATCGCGGAAGGAAGTGCATGAGCGTCCCGTATGATCCATCGGTCGTCGATGCGTTTCTCGAGCATCACTGGACCTACCGGCCGGTGGACGCGACCTTCATGGGCGATTTGGCGCACGACATGCTCCTGCCGCCCGCGACGTCGCAGACGCTGAAGACGGAGCTCGCATCGCTCGCCGCGTTGGAAAAGCGCGTCGGAGCGATGGAAGAGCCGGACGATGTCGGAGACCGGCTCGACTACAAGACCATCAGGGCGGAGCTGGTCCACCAGCGCATGGCGGCCGAGAAACGTGCTCGGGTCCATAACCCGGCCTGGTATTCCGGCGAAGCGGCGTTCTCGATTATCTCGTTGCTGCTGCCGCAGTCGCTGCCCGTCCGCGACGATGCGTTGCTCGCCCGTCTCAATGGCATCGCCGATTTCCTGTCTGCTGGTCTCGACCGGCTTGGGTCGCGCCCGACGCCAAGTGGCTGGGTGAGCCGCGCGAAGCGGGAAGCGACGGCAATGGGTGGTTTCCTGCGCACCGATCTGCGCTTGCACGAAGCCTATGTCGAAGACTGGGACGATCCGGCCGAGGCCGCCGCGGCAGCGCTCGATGCGTTCGCCGCGGCCATCGATGCGCTGCCGGACGCTGACCCGGCAGCCGGCGAGGACTATCTGCAGATACTGATCCGCGACGTGCATGGTCTCACCAGCACTCCGGCCGATCTGATCGAAGTTGCGCAGGCTGCCTATGATCGCATGGGGCGGGAACTCGAAGAGATGGCCAAGGTGCTCGACCCCGAGCGAAGCTGGCAGGACCAGTTGGCCGATCTTCCCGCTATCCATCCGGAGACAGTCGACGACGCCTTTGAGAGCTATCTCGAGTGGGACGTGCGCGCACTGGTGGGGGCGCAGGACTTGATGTCGCCGACCCCGGCGCAGAGCTATGACCTCGATTATCGCTGGATGTCACCGTGCTTCGCGCGCATCAGCCAGTCGCTCTACTTCCTGTTCTATCGCTCGCCTCCGGCATTGAACCCGGGCGCTGGTAGCGTCTACTGGGTCAGCCCGCCGGGCGATGACGACGAGGCGTTCCTGCGCGCCAATTCGACAGCGACCGTCAAGACCATCCATTCAGTGCACCACGGCAGCGTCGGCCATCATTCGCAAAATGCAAGAGCCCGCATCGCCTCATCGAGGCTTGCTCGGCTTGCGGGCACAGACTGCGCTCTCGGCCTCGCCTTCCTCGGTTCTGGAACCCTGATTGAAGGTTGGGCCTGTTACGTCGAGGACCTGCTGATGGAGGTCCGCGGGTTCTACACGCCCACGGAAATCATGCTGCTCAAGCAGTATGAGCGCCGTAACGCGGCGAGCGTTCTTGTCGACGTGAAGTTGCACACCGGCCAGTGGTCGATGGATGAGGCGATGGCGTTCTACCGCGAAGCCGGCTTTGCACCGTCGCGCGTCGAGGGCGAGGTCGTACGCAACTCGATGCTGCCCGGCTCGCGCCTGATGTATTTCCTCGGCGTCGAAGGCATCAATGCGATGCGCAAGCGCTGGAAGGGGGCGGCCGCCGATTTCCACGACACGCTGCTGAGCTACGGCCACGTGCCGCTCGCCTGGATCGGCCAGGAGATGGAACGCGAGGGGTTGCTCGACTCGTGACGGACGCGGCCCCTGTCCCACCCTTGCTGGAGGTCAGAAACCTCGTCACCGAGTTCCGCAGCGAGTCCGGCATCGTTCGGGCCGTGAAGGGCGTCGATCTCACCGTGCATCAGGGCGAGACCGTCGCAGTGGTCGGCGAAAGCGGTTCGGGCAAGTCGGTCACGAGCCTGTCCGTGATGCGCCTCCTCGCGAAGGGTGTCGGCTACATTGCGTCAGGGGAGGTGCTGTTTCGTGGGCGGGACGGCACTGTCCGCGATCTCGCGCAGCTTCCCGAGACTGCCATGCGCAGGGTGCGCGGCAACGAAATCTCGATGATCTTTCAGGAGCCGATGACCTCGCTCAATCCGACGCAGTCGGTCGGCGCGCAGATCGCCGAGGCAGTGAGCCTGCACCAGCACATCACCGGCGCCGCGGCCTGGACGCGCGCCGTCGAGATGCTGTCGATGGTCGAGATACCCGAGGCCCGCCGCCGCGCTACCAACTATCCGCACCAGATGTCGGGTGGCATGCGGCAGCGCGTCATGATTGCCATGGCGCTTGCCTGCAATCCGGCGCTGCTCATCGCGGACGAGCCGACGACGGCTCTCGATGTGACCGTGCAATTGCAGATCCTTGAGCTGATGCGCCGGCTGCAACGCGAAATCGGCATGGGCATCCTGTTCATCACGCATAATCTCGGCGTGGTCGCCGAGATCGCAGACAGCGTCGAGGTCATGTATGGCGGCCGCATCGTCGAGAGTTCGCCGGTACGACAGCTCTTCGCCCGGCCGAGCCACCCCTATACCCGGGGCCTGCTGGCCAGCCTGCCGGTGA
>JBEBHC010000023.1:0-30420 GCA_040081185.1 Devosia sp.
CGCTTGCGCCGAATCCAGTGACGCGCCCGATTTAGCAAATGCCGAACTCGATGCCTTGCCTCACGCATCGAACCGCCCCACGGCCTGGTGCCCCGCCCCGTGGACGGCGCTCACCTGCGCGACGGTGAAATCGAATCCAACCGCGGGCGCACCGAAGTCGGCCGTCTGTTCCGCCATGGCATAGGTAACCGTCGCGATGCCGGCCTCGAACACACGCTTCAGCGTCACGCCGTCGCGTATCTCCACGCGGTAAGCCTCGGGCAGATAGTCGCTCGTCCCGCCATAGCGGCCGCGCGGCTCCCAGGTGATCACAATGTCGCCCGAACCATCATCCGCCGCCACGAGTCCAACGGGTGCCAGCGCCAACAATGGCTCAAGCCCGACATCGAGGGAGACCGCCTCACCTTCGGCATCGAGCCGCCCGGCATAGCGCCGCAGACCGACGGTCTCGCCGATCCAGCCCGCCGGTACCGCAAGGCTCGCGATCCGGTCGTCCAGCAGCATCCGCCACGCGCGGAGACGCGCCGAATTCGCCTGCACTCTCATGAGCTTGCTCCATCGCGATTGCGCCGCGAGCGGGACAATTGGCTAGATTCGCAGCGCCTCGCGTGACGGCAGGTTGAATGGCGTCACGATCTGGATGTTGGTGCTGGCCGTGAATGGTGCCTTGCGCAGAAGCCCATTAGCCCGCAGCACGTGCAGGCAAGCGAGCCGCATATCCTGCTCGAGGTCATGATGCAGCACGGCGCTAATTCGGCCAGCGCGCAGCAGCGCAAGGTTGTCGGCGTCGAGGTCATGGCCCACGAAAGCGCGGCATTCCCGTCCAAGCGACTTGAACGAGTCGATGATGGCGCGGTTGCCGCCGCCGATCGAATAGACACCCGCGATCTTCACATCACGGCGCAGGGCGGCAGTGGCGAGTTCGCCGGTCCGGCTGTCGATGCCGTTGCCTTCGCTAATCTCGACGATGGTCAGTCGTGGATGATGTCTGCGCAGCGCGCCGCGAAAGCCGACCTCGCGTTCCTCTTCGCCGCGAAACCGGCCACTGGATATGTTCACGAGGATGCTGGCCTTTGCGCCACCCAGTATCTGGCCGAGGAGAAATGCTGCCGTCTCTCCGGCAGCGCGGTTGTCGATTCCCACATAGGCTTGCCTGCCGGTGTCAGGCAGGTCGGTCGCAAGTGTGACGACTGGCACGCGTGCTCGTGTCAACCGCCGCACCGCCGCGCGGACCTCCTCAACGTCGGGTGCCTTGAGCAGCAATCCGTTACTGCCGCGCTTCTGCAGCCTGTCGAGTATTGCCACTGTCTCCGCCACGCTGCGGGTCTGCGCGTTGTTGTAGCGGGCGCGAAAGATGACCGGCTGCAACGAAGGTATCGCCAGTTCGAGCCCGTCGCGCACCGCCTCGCTGAACCGCAACGGCGCCTCCATCACCACGTCGACCACCACCTTTCGGCCGGCGAGACCGATCTGCTGGCGCTGCCGTTCGAGTTCGCCAATGGCCTGCTTGACGCGCCGCGTCGTATGCTCGCGCACGCCGGATCGCTCGTTGAGTACGCGATCTACCGTTGCCAGGCTCAGCCCGGCCTGCAGAGCAATGTCCTTGAGGAGGAACGGACGGGACATTCTTGAGGTGTTCTTGAGGGGTTTCAGAGGGCACGCGCCCCACACTTGCGTCTATAAATGATCGCCAGCGAACACGCCATGAGGGAGGCAAATATGAAAGCCGACAATCTCGCCCAGCAGCGCGCCGATCGCGTGTGGCTCACCAAGGACCAGTGCGACATCGAGGAGTTCCGCGCCCTCGTCGAGCGCAAGACCGATCGCAACGACTACCCCTTCGCCGCCGCCGTCGAAAAGAATGTGCTGGTCTATGACGGCGATGCCGTCCGCAAGGCTGCCGCCGATCCTGACCAGCGCCGCGCGCTGCTTGCCGAATGGGTCGAAGCGATGACCAATGGACCCGGCGTCGTCGCCTTCAAGCGCGCCTTCGCCGACACCGCGCCCATCGACGCGGCGACCGAGCTGTTCACCGCCATGATCGAGGAGCAGCACGCCACCGGCACCGGCGGCGGGGATCATTTCGCCAAGCCCGGCGCCAATGATCGAATCTGGAACGCGCTCGAAAAGCACTGCCTGCGCGATCCCAAATCCTTCGCCGCCTATTACGGCAACGAGATCATCGCGCTGATCTCCGAGGCCTGGCTCGGTCCGGCCTACCAGATGACGGCTCAGGTCAACCGCGTGAACCCGGGCGGCGCCGCGCAGTCGGCGCATCGCGACTATCATCTCGGCTTCCAGTCACCCGAGGTGATCGCGCAGTACCCGGTCCACGTGCACCGCATCTCGCCGGTGCTCACACTGCAAGGCGCCGTTGCGCATTGCGACATGCCCCTCGAATCCGGGCCGACGCTCTACCTGCCCTACTCGCAGGCCTATCTGCACGGCTACCTCGCCACGGGCCTGCCCGAGTTCAAAGCCTATTTCGCCGAGCACCATGTCCAGCTCGCACTCGAAAAAGGCGACGCCGCATTCTTCAACCCCGCCCTGTTCCACGGCGCCGGTCACAACCGCTCGGCCAATATCCGCCGCATGGCCAACCTGTTGCAGGTCTCCTCCGGCTACGGCCGTGCCATGGAAAGCGTCTACCGAACGAAGATGAGCGCCACGCTCTATCCAGTACTCCAAGGCATGCTGAACTCCGGCGCCATCAGCCAGAGCGCAGCGTCAAACGCCATCGCCTCGACGGCCGAGGGCTACTCCTTCCCTACTAACCTCGATCGCGACCCGCCCATCGGCGGCCTCGCCCCCGAGTCGCAGCAGGCCCTGTTCCACCGCGCCCTCGATGCCGGCTGGACCGCGGCCGCGTTCAACCAGGCGCTGGACGAACAGGCCAAGAAGAAGCTGACGTAGGCGCCTCAGATCGTTTCGGGCGGCTCCCAGTCCGGCCAGTCGGCGACGTGGCTTTCCCACTCGCCCGGCTTGACGGTTTCCTCGTTCACCGTTCGCCCGCGGACCGAGACGCCGACGTCGATCACCGTTTGCGGGTCGCCAGAGATCAGCGGGTGCCACCAGGCAAGGCCCTTGCCCTCGGCGATCCGGCGGTAGGCGCAGGTCTTGGGGATCCAGTCGATGGTGCCGACATTCTGCGGCGTCAGCTTGATGCAGTCCTTCACCCGCGCCTGGCGGTTGGGATAATCGGTGCAGCGGCAGGTCTCGCCGTCGAGCAGGCGGCAGTGGACGTCCGAGGTGTAAATCTCGGCCGTATCCTCGTCCTCCAGCTTCATCAGGCAGCAGCGCCCGCACCCGTCGCAAAGCGATTCCCACTCGGCGGAGCTCATTTCCGCCAGCGATTTCTCGTCCCAAAAGGCCATGTGCCTTCATAGGCCATTCCCCCGCTGCTTGCACGGAGGAAGGCGGCGGGCATCAATCCGAACGCTTTCAGCGCGGCAAAGCCACGTTGGTGCCGAATTCATTTTGTACCAAAGCTATTGTATTCTACCCCGTGTCCCGGCCCACTCTGCCGTCCCACCGCCCGGAGCGTCCCTTGCAGGACCCGTTCTACCATAAGGAAAAGCGCCGCAAAAAAGTGCGGGCGATGGATGCCGACGCCTGGCTGGATTCGGCGCTCTACGAGTTCTGGACGACGCTCGGCCGGACCTATGTCGGGATAGAGGACTTTTTTTCGCGGTTCCGCGTGCGCGGTTTCAAGCGCATCTTCCTCGAGTTGTTTTCGGATGGGCTGAGCTTCTTCGCCATCGGTGCCGTGGTGGTCCTGGCCCTTGCGCTGCCGGCCTTCGATGCCACTGCCTCGGGCACCTTCAACAAGGCGGAGGACCTCTCCGTCGTCTTCCTCGACCGCTATGGGCAGGAAGCGGGACGCCGCGGCATCCGTACTGACGATTCCTTCCCGCTCGACAAGCTGCCCGACTATTTCGTCAAGGCGGCACTGTCGACCGAGGATCGGCGCTTCTACGACCATTTCGGCGTCGACGTCGTCGGCACGTTGCGCGCCCTTGCCAGCAACGCCACCGGGGAAGGCTCGCTGCAGGGCGGCTCGTCGATCACGCAGCAGCTCGCCAAGAACCTGTTCCTTTCCTCCGAGCGCACGCTCGAGCGCAAGATCAAGGAAGCCTTCCTCGCTGTCTGGCTGGAGTGGCACTACAGCAAGGACGAGATCCTCAAGCTCTACTTCGACCGCGCGTATATGGGCGGCGGCAATTTCGGCGTGGCCGCGGCGTCCGAGTACTATTTCGGCAAGAAGGTCACCGATATCAACCTGTCGGAAGCCGCGATGCTCGCCGGGCTGTTCAAGGCGCCGTCGAACTACTCACCGACGGTTGATCTCGCAGCGGCGCGCGGCCGCGCCAATCTCGTGCTCTCGAACCTCGTCGATGCCGGCTACCTCACCGAGGGCCAGGTCACCGCGGCGCGCCGCAACCCTGCAACGCCCATCGATCGCACCAAGGAACTCAACTCGCCCAACTACTTCCTCGATTGGGCCTTCCTTCAGGTCAAAGACCTCGTCGCGGCCTCGGGCTCGCGCTCGAACAATTTCGTCGTGCGCACGACCATCGATCCGGTGCTGCAAGCCTATGCCGAAGATGCCATCACTTCCGTACTCCGGGAGTCAGGCGAGCAGTATGACGTGACGCAGGGCGCCATGGTTGTCACCGAACCCACCGGCGCCATTCGCGCCATGGTTGGCGGTACCGACTACGGCAAGAGCCAGTTCAACCGCGCCATCGTCTCCAACCGGCAGCCCGGCTCGTCGTTCAAGCCTTTCGTCTATTCCACCGCCTTCGAGACCCTGCCCGACTTTACGCCGCAGACCACCATCGATGATCATCCGGTCTGCATCGGCAACTGGTGTCCGCAGAACTACGGCCGCTCCTACAAAGGGCGGGTGACGCTGATTTCGGCTTTCGCCAACTCGATCAATACCGTCCCGGTGACGCTGTCGATCAAGATGGGCCGCGAGCCAATCGCGGCGATGGCGCACCGGATGGGCATCACCAACGATTTCCCGATCACCCGCTCGCTGGCGCTCGGCGTGTCGCCGGTCAGCGTCATCGACATGACGTCGGCCTACACCGTGTTCGCCAACCACGGCTACAAGACGCCGGCCTACGGCGTCACGCGCATCAACACTCTGCGCGGCGACCTCGTCTGGGAAGCCGATCCCAATCCGGTGCAAGACAAGATCCTGTCGGACCAGACAGTCGACTACATGAACCAGATGATGCGCGCCGTCGTCACGAGCGGCACCGGCAAGCGGGCCCTGATCGAAGGCGTCCCGACCTTGGGCAAGACGGGCACGACCTCGGACTATCGCGACGCGTGGTTCTGCGGCTTCACCGGCAACTACGTCGCTGCCGTCTGGTTCGGCAACGACGACTACCACCAGACAAAGACCCTCACCGGCGGCCTCCTGCCCACCACCGCGTGGCAGAAATTCATGGCCTACGCGCACACCAATATCGAAATCAAGCCGGTGCAAGGCCTCGACTTCACCCCCGCCCCATATCTGGTTGCGGAAGCCGGCGAAGGCGGTGACCAGAACGTCGATCTGCAAGCCGAACGGCCCCCGACGCTGAAGCCAGAAGCGGCCTCCATGCTGCTCGACCTGGCCGATCGGTTCAATGCAGCACTCATCGCAGGTGGTCCGCTTGATGTGGCCTCCGTCGGTTCCATCACGCCGGGAAACCTCTGAGCCTTGCGCTTCCTGATCGACCTGTTTGTGATGCTGGGCGTTGCCCTCCTGGTCGGTTTTGGTTTGTCCTACTACGCTCTAACCGATGGACGGCTTTTCGGCGCCTATCAGGTCGGCCCGTGGGTCGCGTGGCCGCGAGCCGGCTCGCCCAGCCCCGATCCCTATACCCGCGCCTACCTCACGCGGAACGGCGCTCTGCAACTCGGCCTCAGCGAGGGCCTGCAGTTCGCGTCGTCGAACGATAGCGATGGACGTCCGCTTGAGCGCAGCTGCAACTATCGTATCGATGGCACCACGCCACTGGCGACGTTCTGGACGCTGATCCCTGTTACGGCCGATGGGACCGAGGCAGCCTCCCCCGACGGGCCGCCCGGCTTTCACAGCCAGCGAGTAGTGCGCAGCAACGACGGCTCGATGCACCTGCATATCGGCCCGACGCTCAGCCCGGACAACTGGCTAGAAGTCAGCGGCACTGGGCCTTACTCGCTGGTCCTGACGCTCTACGACACCGCGATCTTTTCGGGCATCAGTTCGAGCACCACCTCGCTCCCCGCCATCACTAGGGAGAGCTGCCGGTGACGCGAACGCTGCTCTACATCTTTGCGGGGCTGCTGCTCGGTCTCGCGGTCCACCTGATCGTCATCCTCGTCCTGCCGAGCGTCGCCGCCAACGGCACCTATGATCGGATCTCGGCCATCGCGCAGCCCGGCAAAATGACGCTGATCGACGGCCCGGCCGTAGGGTCTGCCAATCCGATGCGGCTCGATCCCGATCTCAGCTACGCCGTCTGCCGGCTCGACCTCAGCTCCGGGCCGGGCGTGGTAAGCGGGACCCTGCCGCGCGCCTTCTGGTCGGTTGCTGTGTTCGACGGGCGCGGGACGGTGATCTACAGCACCACCAACCGCGACGGCATCGGGCAGGTGCTCGATCTGGGCATCTTCAATCCCGCCCAGACGCGGCTGCTCGCCGAACAGCAGATCGACATCGAACAAGGGCTGCTGATCGTCGAGGCGCACAGCGACGATGTCTTCGTGCTGGTTCGCCTTGCCCCGGCGCAGCCCGTCATGCGCGCGCGCTATGAAGAGCAGCTCGGCCGGCTCGGCTGCGGAAACTTGCGCATCTAGCTATTTGCGATACGGGCCTTCGTCCTCGCTCGGCCGTGAGTAGCGCGAAGTGATGACGCCGTCTGCGTTGCCGTCCTGCCCACTCATGCCCGAACAGAAATCACCGCGATTTGCCGCCTCCACATAGATCGCTAGATCACTCAGCGCCGCGTCCGTTCCGACCGCCTGCTCATGCGGCGTCTCGACCAGCAGGTGATCGAGCGCGAAACTGTAGGAATCGTAGCGGTAGTTCAGCGCCAGCGTGAACCAGCCGACGACCATGTCGTTTTCGGCACGGCGATCAGCAGACTCTTTCTGCATGGCCGGCTCGAGCCCGTCGATGTTGCCCTCAGCCACTTGACGCTGCCTGTCCACCTCACGCACCGCACAGATACTCTGGAACGTCGTCGGCAGCGTGTCGATATCGGCGGTCGCGTCGTCTGTGATGCGATTGTAGCGTACGCGGGACGAAGCGTAGCTCTCCCCCGTCAGCCACTGGTAGTAGCGTGGGACCTCGCCTTTGAACTTGCTCATCGGTGCGATGCGAGTCCGTTTGAGTTCGGCGCCCATGTCGAACTGCCAGTCGCCAGCATGTGGTGCCTCCAGGTAGCGCCAGACGCGATCGCGCATCTCGGTTTCCTGGTCGGACATGTTGAAGGTGGAAACCGGCTCTCCGGCGCCCTCAGCGCGCTTCTCGCCGATATAGGGCATGACCTCGTCGTGGAGCAGGCTGTCGGCAGAGCGGCCGAAATCGCCCGTCGGCCTCATGCAGCCAGCGAGCGGAAGGATCAGAATTGCGAATGCGGTGGCCCAAACGGCCCGGTGATCAAACACGTTTGCGCTTGGCACCCGGCGACGCCGAGGGTTTGGTCGGCACACCCGGTGCGTCGCGCTCATAGCGTACGCCGGTGAAGATCAGGATCTCCGCTTGGCCGCGCCGTTCGCTATCGACGGGCCGGGGATCCCCACTTCGCTTTTCGAATTGGACGAGCTTTCCCAATTGGCCTTCTTCCCGGACGCATGCCGGCTCCTGTGTCGTGCCGAGGCGACGCATTCTCGACAAAGCTATTAAGAGATCGTCAAGGTTAACAGTCCGCTAACGATTCTGCGGAAATAGTCGCCTCCATGATTTGGCCCATGGGCCGCGGGGCGCGATGATCGGTTTTCAACCTTACGAGACGTTTCAACTGTTGCTCGAAACGGGCGGCATCGACCGCACCAATACGCTGCTGATTGCGGCGTGCGATGCTTACGCCCGACGCGGCAGGACGACCCAGCTTGAGCAAGAGCAGTTCCTAGCCCTCGTGTCGCGCCTCTTCCCCACAGCGGCCCCATCCGCGAGGGCAAAGGCTGCAGAGACACTCGGCACCTCGGAGAGCCTCACCGCAGAGCTCGAAGAACTCGTGATCAGCAATATCGGTGAAGGGCTTGCCGATTTTCTCGTGACGGCACCGAGCCTGTCCGAAGCGGCGCTCCTCAAGATCATCACGGTTGACGACGTCGCAAGCGCAGCGGCGATTGCTCGCCGTCCTGATCTCAGCAACATCGTGCTGGCGCGCCTTTTCCAGATGAACAGCCGCAAGGTCTATCGCGCGCTGGCGACGAACACTGCCATCGCCCCCCGCGGCCCCTACCTCGCCGCGCTGGCGCGTTCGGCCCAGATGGACCATCAGGTGGCCTGGTCGCTGGCGGCGCGTGAGGATTTCGATGCAGCGCTACTGGCGCCAGCCTTCTTCGACCTAGGCGAGAACGACCGGATCAAGGTGATCGAGGCGTTTGCGATGCGCGCAACGCCTTCCGCCCCGATCAAGAAGACGCTCGAGCAACTCTCAGTCGCCACCGCAGATCTGACGCGAGCACTGATGAAGCTGTTTGCCGAAAACCGCCGCCCGGAAGTCACTGCGTTGCTGCATCAGATCACGGCGCTCGACGAAGTTCGTTGCGGGCAGATTTCGCACGACACCAGCGGCGCTGCCCTGTTCGTCGTGCTGCGGGCATTCGGCTGCAGTGCCTATGACGGGCTGAAAGTTCTCATTCATGCCACCTCGCACGATGCGGACCGCTCGCGTTCGCTGGCGGTGTTTGCCCGCATGTTCGAGTCGGTGAGCATCGATGCCACGGCGTATTTGATGAGCGCCTGGCGCGGCGAAGTGAACCTGCTCGATCTGGGCAAGCCGGAGTACCGGCCATTCCGCGAGACACGCCGGGCGGCTGCCGCTTCGACATCGCACGCGACGGCAATGGACTACGCGATCGGCGAGTTGGCCCAGGCCGGGCTGCGCAAGGCGGGCTAGGAACCGACCAGCGTAGCACCGGTATCGTCGCCACGCATTTCGAGTGCGACCAGCCACAGGTCTGGATCGAACCGCGTCTCCTGAGCGATGCGTTCGCGCACTTTGTCCGGCTCGACATGGGCGAACCGCGCCGTGAACAGGCGATCGGCATCGCCATCCTCCCGCGCGCTCGAAGGCGCGGGGGTCAGCAGCGAGCATGTGCCGTTGAGGTGGTCGATCTCAATGAATATCTGGCCTGCGATAGGATCGCCGCGGCGTACGATCACGCAGATATGGCCGATATCGTTGTGCCGGCGCACGAAGGCGGCGACCCAGAGGTCTGAACGAAACATGGAAACGGACTAGAGCAGCGCGCCGTTCTGTTCAAGCAGGCCGAGCAGTTCCGGGGTAATGCGTCCCGTTACGTCGTAGCGGTAATAGACCTCGAAGTTGCGGACCGCCTTTGCGGTCGCCTCACCGGCCACGCCATCGATCGCGGTGTGCAGGAAGCCGAGGCTGGCGAGCCCCTTCTGCACCTTCTCGATCAGCGACTTCTCGACTTCCACGGTCGGCTCGACGGTCAACGCAGTTGGCGCGGCGAGTTCGGCCACCGGCCCAAGCGCCGTCTCGACCGCAGCAGCGAGCGGCTCCGGCAACGGCTGCTGCGCGACGGCGGCGGCGACCGACTGCGTGATGGCCTTGACCGGAATGGCCTGTACAATGCGCTTGGCGACCGTGTTCGGCTTGGTCATCGCAAGGGTCTGCGTACCGGCGGCGGCATCAATGCTGGCGGTCTGGTCGACCGGCGATGCATCCAGCGGCTCGGGCGCAGGCAGCGCCTCGAGCGTCAGCGCGGCGGGCGCCTCGGTCTCGACTTGCACTGCGACCTTGGCCTTCACCGTCGGGAGCGGATCGGGTTCGGGAAGCGCGGCGACTTCGTCGAGCGCCGTCGTCTTGAGGATGGCGCGCACGATCTCGGTGGTCAACTCGCCGAGCGGCTTCAAACCCTGGCGCTCTTCGAAGGCCTTGATGGCGCGGGCCGTGCGTGGGCCGTAGAGGCCGTCGACCGTCGCATCGAACAGGCCGAACGACTTCAGCTTGCGCTGCACCTCGAACACTTCGGCGTTGCCGATAACTGCGGCTGTACCCGTGCTGGGCGAGACGCTGCCGGTGGTCGTGGTGTCGGCCAGAGGCAATTTGAGGGATTTGGGACGCGGAGCCGGAACGGCCGGCGCCTGCTCTTCGGCGACTTGCAGATCGGACCCTGCGACCCCGAACAACGGAGCGGGATGACGGTGGGTCTGGAAATAGAGCGCGTTGGAAACGGCCAGGCTGGACAGGCCAACGAGCAGCACCAGGCCGCTGTTGCGTAGCGGCTGGCGCATATAGTGACCGATCGCCCAGACCGCCCCCCTGCCCGCCGCCGCGGCGATAGCGCCACCGGCTTGGAAGGGGATCTCGGCAAGGGCCATTGCGGTCATAGTGCTTTTCTTCGTTCGTCGCGCCATTGCGGCAATTGCGGTTGAGCCGGCTCGCGGCGGAGCGGCGTTACTTCCGCAGTGTCCTCCGTTTTGGTTTCCGGACCGTTTAGAGGCAATAGGACCGTCACCACAGTCCCCTCGCCCGGCGTCGACACGGCGCTGAGGGTGCCTTGGTGGAGATCGACCAAGCCCTTGACGATCGACAGGCCAAGGCCGGTGCCTTCGTAGCGGCGGCTCAGGCCTTCATTGGCCTGGAAGAAAGGTTCGCCGATGCGGCGCACCGCTTCCTCGCCCATGCCGATACCCCGGTCGGTGACCGAGATATTGAGGAAACTGCCCTGCCGTTTCATCGATACCAGCACCGAGCCGTGCTCATGACTGAACTTGATGGCGTTCGAAACGAGGTTGATCAGTATCTGGCGGCAGGCCCGCTCGTCGGCGACCAGCAGCGGCAGAATGCGCGGCAGATCGGTTGCAAGTCGCACGCTCCGCTGACGCGCCAGCGCATCGACCATGCGGAAAGACGGCGCAATGAGGCCATCGGGCTCGAAGGCTTCGCTCTGCAGCTCAAACTTGCCGGCTTCGATGCGGCTCATGTCGAGCAGCATGTTGACCACATCCAGAAGGTGGTGCCCGCTCTGGTGGATGATGTCGGCATACTCGCGATGCACCGGGCTCAGATCGCCGACGACACCGCTGGTCATCATTTCGGAGAAGCCGACGATGGCGTTGAGCGGCGTACGGAGTTCGTGGCCGATGGTGGCCAGAAAGCGCGTCTTGGCATTCGATGCGTCCTCGGCCGCGCGCCGGGCATCCCGCATCTCCTGATCCTGTTCGCGGCGAGCGGTCACATCGCGGAGCACCGCCACAACCTCGTGACGATCGCCGGGACGCTCGCTGTCGATGATCGGCGTCAGCGCGATCTCGAGCCAGAAATAGCGGGGCAACTGCGCCGGTGCGAGCGGATCGTCGCGGCGGGTGCGGACTTCGACGGTCCGGTTCTTACCGTCCTGATTGGCTTCCGCGAAAGCCGTCATGAAGGCGGGCCGATCCAGCAGGTGAAGGCGATCGATGAGGCCGCGGCCGGAGAGCTGATAGCGCGGGCAGCCGAACAGGCGCTCGGCCGACCGCGAGGTGAACAGCACCTGCCCATCTGTGGCAAAGCGCATCACCGCGTCCTGAACATTCTCGATCAGGTGCTTGTAGGCATTGATCTGACCGCGGTCGTGAACCTCGAAGGCCGTATTCAGCTGATGCGCCGAGTAGGCAACGATGAGCGCAACGGTCAGAAAGCTGAGTCCGGCGATAACCGCCTGAGCGGCACCGAACGCCTCGGGCCACGCGAGGAAGCGCTCGGAGACGAGAACACCGATCACCACCACCGCCACCAGGATGGCCCAGGCGCGCTTCTTGACGGGTGAGCGGGTGAGCAGTGAGGCGTGCACGGGCGCGAGAAGTGCGAGGCCGAGACCAAAGTCCACGATGGTGGGATCAACTGCTGTGAGCAGCACGCCCATGCCGAGGATACCATAGACCTGCCCTGCCGCCGCTCGCTCGTACTGGCCGTGACGATGCAGCGTGAGCGTCAGCGCGCCGATCGCCAGTGCAATGGCGGCAACGAGAAAGGGCGTGATGGTGGCGTGCAGGAGGAACCAGAGTCCGGCCGGCATCGCGAGTGCGCCGGCGACGGCGAGCGCCATCGCGTCCACCGCCAGAGTACGGCGGCGAAGGCCTTCGGGGCCGCTCCGCACAATCTGGGAGTGGCGCCCAAACAGGGCGTCAGAGAGGCTACGCATTACTCGAACTCGCTTCCCGGCGCGAAGTCTTCTTGTGTGGCCGCACAATTCAACCAAGCCCCTAAAGACACCCTTAAGTGAGACGCGCATGACGGGTGCAGGCTTGGCGGAAGCCGGAAATATGGGTGGCTTTCTCCCGCTAGCGTAAACAATGTATTGACCAGCCGTGCCAGCGGCGACCCGCAAGGTGCCGCGATGCAAGAACGGCCCCGGAATCCCGATAGATCGCATTTTATCGAATTCTCGCAGCGTGCCTTAAAGTGAGGGAGCTAGCCTGCATTTGTGGCCGGTGGAGACATCTCCTCCCGATCACGCGAGGCAAGACTTTCGATGTTCCTGATCAGGTCCGCATTCTGGCTGACGATCGCTTTCGTGCTGATGGCGCCCAAGGGCACCGATATCGGCGCGACGGTGGCCGACATGCGCGACCAGGCCATTTCGGCCGGCCTGCAGGCCGGGCAGGACATGATCGTGAGCCAGGTCCTCGCCAGCGACACGGCCGGGAAGGCCGGCATCGCTGAGCTGATTTTCAGTTCTTCTCCATCCGTCGAGCCGACCATGCAGGATTCGTCGATTGGTTCGGTCCCGTTCCCCCGACCGAGACCGGACTGGATGGGTTGACGCCAGGAGCCACGTCACTTCCCCCGACGCTACTCCAAAGGGTTCCTGGCCTTCGAGCCGCAGATGCGCTGCCCCGCATCTGCGGCTCTCTTCTTTTCAGGGCGTGCTCGCTGCACTAGATAGGCGGCATGGCCCATCCCTCCGCCTTCACTGAAATCGCCGACAACCTCAGCTATCTCGACGATTGGGAAGACCGCTATCGCTACATCATCGAACTTGGCCAGAAGCTGCCCGAGCTAACGCCCGAGGAGCGCAACGCCGACAACAGGGTCAGCGGCTGCGTCTCGCAAGTCTGGCTCGTATCGGAACGCGCCGGCGGGATGCTGAGCTATCGCGGCGAGTCAGATGCCTTGATCGTGCGTGGCCTGGTGGCGATCCTCGTCGCGCTCTACTCGGGACGGCCGGCGAAAGAAATCGCCGATATCGACGCGATTGCGATCTTCGATGAGATGGGACTGCGCGAACATCTGTCGACGCAGCGCTCCAACGGCCTTGTCGCGATGGTCAACCGCATCCGCAGCGAAGCGCGCGCCCTCGCCGTCTGATCATTCGAAAATCTCGGGGCGCGCGCCCTCGCCGAGCCAGCGCCGCGGCCTCGTGTTCTCCGGTCCAATAGCGCCCGGTGCGTAACCAAAATGTTCGGCGAGCCGGTCGAGCCCGATGCGCAGCACGAGCTTGGCACTGCGACGCGGCCAGCCCCGCTCGGCCTCGACCTGCTGCAGCCCCTTCAGCAGACCACAGACATCGAGCACCACCGCTGCACAGTCGTGCGGCAGCACAGCGTGGATCTCCGCGAGTGCCTTGCGCGCATCCGTGGCGAAGTCGCTGAGCTCGCGAGCCGTGTTGCGATTTGTGCCGATGGTGCGTTCGGCCGAATAGGTCATGGTGAGGCGCGGTTGCAGACCGGCTCGATCGGCGAGCTGGCGCACGCGCTCGCCAGCCTCGACATGGTGGCGCTCGAGGAACGGCGCGGCACCCGGCACGGCGGCGGCGAGACGAGACAGCGGGCTCTCCGCGAGATTGAGCGTGGTCTCGCCGTGCGCGATGAGTTCGCGGTGCTGGCCGGCGAAGTGATCGCCGTCAAGCATGCGCCGGCGCAGCCAATTGCGCGTGGCGTCGTTGGCGTTGCACCCCTGCCCTTCAACGGCAACAATGCCCGCCGAGGCGAGTTGCGCGACGGCGACGCGTGCCATGCTGTGGCCGCTTGGCGTGACATAAACACCCCCGTCGCGCCGGGCGGACTCACCCGACAGGAGCGCGCGCACGAAGGCTCGCAATTCCGACTCAGGCTTGCGCAAGGCTGGCCATCCTGTCCTTTGCGACCTGTTTGCAGATGATTGCCTCGAGGGTATCGAGCATCTCGTTGAAGCCGTTGTTGTCGCGCTCGTCTTCGATGCGCGCGCAGGCATAAGCGATGGTGGACCGGTTGAGGCCGAGCAAGGTCGCGACCTCTGCATAGGACAGGCCCAGTGCGACGTGCAGCATGTACATCGCCAGATTGCGGGCTTCGCTCACGGTGACCGTGCCGCGACCGAGTTGCATCAGCCTGGCAACCGGCACGCCTGTAGCTGCGGCCACCAGATCGAAAACGACCACGGCGCGAGCATCTGATTCGATCCGGCGGCGCTGAGCGCTGGCGCGACTTGCGGCGCGGCGTGCAGGCGACTGATCCGGCGGGTAGTCCATTGCGCTTCACCGTCATTTAGGAACTTATTCCTATACCATGACGCTGTGCGGACCAGTGCGGACAAATGCTGAACACGCGGCGAGAATGCGTGTTTGATCATAATGTTAAGTTCAAAGCAAACGGCCACCCCTTGGGGGTGACCGCGAATTCGCACGCCGGACTAAGACTCGACTACTTGCCGGCCTTGCGGCCCAAGCCGTTGTCCTTCGCGAGGCGCGAGCGGGTGGCGGAATAGTTGGGCGCGACCATCGGGTAGTCAGCCGGAAGGCCCCACTTCTCGCGATATTGCTCGGGCGACAGGTCGTAGTGGGTGCGTAGGTGGCGCTTCAGCGATTTGAACTTCTTGCCGTCTTCGAGACAGATCAAGTAGTCGGGCGCGATCGACTTCTTCAAGGAAACGGCGGGCTTCAGTTCCTCGGTCATCGCCACCGGGGCGGTGTTAGACCTGAGGCCGCGCAAGGCGGAATGAACATCGGCAATGAGCTTTGGGAGATCGTTTACGCTCAGGGCGTTGTGGCTCACATAGGCCGAGACGATTTCTGTGCTGAGGTCGATGAGATCGTTGTCAGCACCCGGCACAGCACCCACCTCGTCAGTCATCTTGTGTCCTTTTCAGCATGATCCAAGCAGCCGCCTCGCGAAACAGCTTGAGTGACGCAACTTCTATGTCTGCTTTTCTGCGAAGGCAATGCGACGAAATGCGAAGACAGAAAGTTGATTGGAATGAGCAGTGGATCATTGACCTACGGGCGCCCGTCGCGGTCGTGAATACTGGTTTCCCGGGACGGCGAGACTCCACTTCGACGCGCGGCCCGGGCGAGCAGGTGGCCAATCACTGGCCCCGTGAGCAGAACAAAAGCAACGCCGACAATCGCGCGTGTAGCGATTGCCCAATCGGGCGCGGCCAGCGCGAGTGCCAGGAAAACGTTTCCGAGGCCGACCGTTCCGGTCAAAGAGGCTGCGTGAAGACGAGTGTAGAGATCGGGGAAGCGCAGCAGTCCAACGGCACCGAGCACACTGAACAGAGCGCCGACGATCAGCAGGACACCGCTGGCGTAGGACAGACTCTCGCCGATCATTGCCGCTCACCCGGACTGCGCGACATCAGGTAGCGCGCGAAGGCGGCTGTCGACAGGAAGCCCAGCAGGCCGAGCGCAATGGCGATGTCGGTGTAGAGATAGAGGCCGGTGCGGATGGCGAACGTGACAATGGCACTCGCTGCCAGAACGGTGATGGTGTCGAGACAAAGCACGCGGTCGGCAAGCGTCGGGCCTCGGACGAAACGCACTAAGGTCAGCACCAGCGCCACCCCGATCAGCGACAGGGCGAGAGCGGTCGCAAGCGCGAGGAACGCGGCGGCACTCATCGGAACAGCCCCAGGACACGGGTTTCGAACCCGCCGGCGATGGCGTTGATGACGCTTTCGCTATCCGGCGTATCGAGACAGTGGATGTGGAGCCATTTGCGGTCTTCCGACACGTCGATGCTCAGCGTGCCCGGCGTCAGCGTGATCATGTTGGCGAGCAGGGTGATTTCGGCATCGCTAGGCACGGTGAGTGGATAGTCGACGATGGAAGGCCGCAGCCCGAGCTGCGGTCTCAGCGACAAAAACGCAACTCTAATTGCGGAAGCGATGAGCTGGCCAAGGAAATAGATCATCAGGCCGATCCAGTCCCCGAGGCGTCTGAGCGTTGTCATGGCGCGAGCCCTACAGTCTCGACATAGGGGGCTGGGTTGACCAAGCCATTGGCGGCCAGTAAGGCCGATTCAATGAGCCGGTTGGGCCACAGGCCGATGACGAAGCAGAATGCTGTGAGGACAAGCACCGATCCAATTCCGGACAGCGAGCCGGCGGTGGACGTAGCGGGTTCCTGCTTCCAATAGAGCCGTATCCAGAAACGGATTCCGGCGATCAGCGTGAGCAGGCCGTTGAGCAAAACCGTCACTACCAGAACGATGGCGCGCCAATCAGGCGACTTTGTTACATGGACGAAGTCCGAGCCCTGAAAGAGCCCCTGCAGCAGCACCAGCTTGGGCCAGAAGCCGAGGAACGGCGGCACCCCGGAAATCGACAGAAGCAGGACGAGCAGCACGGCGGACATCACGCCCCCCTTCGCCATACCCTTTTCGACGAGGCCGGCGACCAGGTAGAGCGCGGTCACTGTAAGCATGGCATGGACGCCGTAGAGCGCGGCTCCGGCGATGGCGCGCTCACTCGGCCACGCCAACGCAGCGAGCATGATGCCGATGCCGCCGATCAACATGAAGCCGAGGGCGCGACGCAGGTTGGTTTCGGCGATCGCGCCAAGGGCGCCGAGCAGCATGGTAGCGACAGCGGCAGCGAGGACCACAGGCTCGAGCCGCACCAGTGCGTCGGGAAACAGGAAGACCAGCGTGCGCAGCAATGCGTAGGCGCCGACCTTGGTGAGGAGACCCGCCATCAAGGCGGAGATGGCGGGCGGCGGTGTGTGATAGGCGGCGGGCAGCCAGGCGTTCACGGGGAAGGCGGCGGCCTTGATGCCGAACGCCAGCATGAGGAGAGCGGCGACTGACGTAAGGCTAGAACTATCCGCCCCGGGCGCTACGCGAACGATATCGGCCATGTTGAGCGTGCCCAGCAGTCCATACAGCAACCCCAGCCCTAGGAGGAACAGGCTGGTCGCGAGGAAGTTGAGGATGCCGTATTTCACCGCGCCATCGAGTTGCAGCGGCCCCCCCGCCAGCACCATCAAGCCGAACGTCGAGATCAACGTGACCTCGAACCAGACATAGAGATTGAAAATGTCGCCGGTGAGGAAGGCGCCGTGGACGCCGGCGACAAGCAGCAAGACGAGGGGGTAGAGCCCGTCGCGACGCGCCGTCTCCGGCGTATCCATCTGCAGATAGACGACCACGACGAGCGCCGTGAAGGCGGCGACAAGAGCGAAGCCGGCACCCAGCACATCGGCAACAAAGCTTATGCCGAATGGCGGCAACCAATTGCCCATTGTCATGGCCATCGGGCCAACCGTCGAAACGCGCCCGAACAGCGCAGCGTCGGCGATGAGGATGACCAGCAGCAGAACGGCGGTGATCCACGGCTGGATGCGCGTGAATGCGCGCAGCATCAGCAGCACTGCCCCGCCCATGATGCCGAGCACGACCGGCAGAACGATGATCCAATCGGCGATTGCGGTAGGAGCATTGTGCATCGTCAATAGTCCAGCGGTGGGCGCGGCTCGCCCGGCGGCTCGGCGAGCCGCATGCGGTCGGTGTTATCGGCGTCCATCACCTGATAAGCGCGGGAGGCGAGAACGATGAGGAAGGCGAACAGCGCGAAGCCGATCACAATGGCAGTGAGGATCAGCGCCTGTGGGAGCGGGTTGGCGTAAGCGGTGAGCGGCTGTTCGGCGCCGGGCGGAATGATCGGCGGCAAGGCCCGCGTCAGTCGGCCGGCCGTAAAGATCAGCAGGTTCACGGCATTGCCGAGAACCAGGATGCCAAGCAACACGCGGATCAGCGAGCGGGACAGGATGAGGTAGATCGCGACCGTGAGGAACAGGCCGGTCAGAATGGCGAGCGCAGTCTCCATCAGTTCTCGCCCTCCCCGCCGTCCTCAAGTGCGAGTGTGACGGCGCCGAGCGTACCGAAGACGGTGAAATAGACGCCGATATCGAACAGGCCGGGGACACCGAAGACGTATCCGGGAAGCCAGAGCCCGGTGAGGTAGGGCAGCCCTGCGAAAGCGGAGAGCAACCCCGACAGCCCAGCGAGCAACACTCCAAACCCGGCAATGGCAATCGGGTTGATACGAAGCCTCCGGCGGGCGTCGGCAACGCTGTGGGCCATGGCGTAGATGGCAATGGCGCCAGCGGCGATGAGGCCGCCGATGAAACCCCCGCCGGGCGCGTTATGTCCGCGCAAGAGAATGAAGATGGAGAAGCCGAGCATGAGGATGGCAAGCGGCCGCGCCATGGTTCGGAAGATGACGGTATCCATCATGCCGCCGCTCCATCGGACGGCGCAGCCGCCTCCCCGGAGGTCTCGCCGCTGACCGTCTTCCTGCGCGGCGCGCGCCTGGGCCTTTCGGGAACCGGCATCGGGAGTCTCGGCTGGCGGCGAAGCAGCGCGAGGATCGCGATGCCTGCAGTCATTACGACGGAGATTTCGCCCAGTGTATCGAGCCCACGGAAATCGACGAGGATGACATTGACGATGTTGCGGCCGTGAGCGATGGCCACGCTGTTGGCAGCAAAGAAGTCGCTCAGGCGCGGATCGATGGGCGTCTCCAGCACGCGCAACAGAAGGATCGTGATCGAGACGCCACAAACCAGCGCCAGGATGCCGTCGCGCGCGAGGTCCTCATAGGGTCGTGGATCGTTAGTGTGGAGGTGCAGCCGCGTCATCACGAGTGCGAGGATCACCACGGACAAGACCTCGACCATGAGCTGGGTGAAGCCAAGGTCGGGCGCGCCGAACAGGATGAAGAGGAGCGCAACGGCTAGACCCTGTATGCCAAGTGCGGCGATGGCGAACAGCCGCGAGCGAGCCGTAACGACCAGCACGATGCCGACAACGGCGAGTGCGACGGTCGCCCATTCGTAGAGGCGCAGATCGGGCCATGCCGGTAGCGCGGGCCAGCCGGTCATGGTCCAGAGCGGCAGAAAGAGGATAAGCGCGAGGACGACGCAGATCGTACCGAGATAGAGTTCGAGCCGGCCGTGATGCAGCAGCCGCGTCACGATGCCGGCGAAGCGAACCACACCGAAATAGGCTTGGTCGAAGCCCTTGTCCCAAGTCCACGCAATGCGGCGGTCGGCGAGGGTGAGCCAGGCGCGGATTGTGTCGAGTTGCCTGTAGAAAACGGCGGCCAAGATCCAGCCGGCGACAGACAGCCATAGCGGCGGGCTCATCAGGTCGAAGGCGAGCGCGAGGTGGCTCTCGACCTGGATGCCGGTGATCGCGCTGGCCATGGGCGCGAGCAGCGTCTCACCGAAGCCGGCCACCGAGAACATCACCGAGAAGCCGAGCAGCCCGAGCACTGCGGGGCCGAGCCAAAGGGCGAAGGCGCCCTCACGCGGCGCGGTGAGTGTCGGCTTCAAAGGACCGAAGAATGGCCGAACAAGGAGCGCGAGGGCGATCGTTGCAAGCAGGCCATTGCCGAGCACGATGACGATGGATGCGGCGATCTGTGCCAGGCCCGCAGCGTTGACCTCTTCCTTGGCGAACCAGCCGAGAAAAGGCGGCAGGCCGAACATCGAAAGGGCTGCGAGTGCGGTTGCGATGAAGGTGATGGTCATCACGTCGCGCAGGCCACCCAAAGCGTTGAGATCGCGTGTGCCCGTCGAATTCTCGATGATGCCGGCAATCAGGAACAGCGCTGCCTTGTAAAGGGCATGGGCGATGAAGAATCCCGCAACGGCCATCGCGGCGTTGGTGCCGCCGAGACCGAGAAGCAATACCATGAGGCCGAGCGCCGCCAGCGTCGTTTGCGCAAGCAACTGCTTCAGGTCGGACTGGCGCAGCGCCCAGAGTGCGCTCCACAGCAGCGTGATGCCACCCGCGGTGACGAGCAGGACAGTCCAGAGCGACGTTCCACCGATGACCGGCGACATCCGTGCGAGAAGATAGATGCCTGCCTGCACCATGGCGGCGGAATGCAGGTAAGCCGAAACGGGCGTCGGCGCCTGCATGGCGTTGGGCAGCCAGAAGTGGAAAGGAAACTGCGCGGACTTGGTAAAGGCCGCAAGCACGATGAAGCCGGTGATCCACGGATAGGCGGAGTCGACGCTGAGCGGGCCGGCGAAGCCGGGCAGTCGGCCGAAATCCCACGCGCCAGTCGCAGCGTTGAGCAGCACGCCGCCCGCGAGCAGCGAGAGGCCGCCAATGGCAGTGACGATGAGTGCCTGAAGCGCGGCGCGCCGCGCCTCCGTGCGGGCCATGTCGTGGCCGATGAGCAGGAAAGAGGTGACCGATGTCAGTTCCCAGAACGCGAAGAACGCGATCATCGAGTCGGCGACAACGAGACCGATCATGGCGCCCATGAAGACGAACATGATGGAGAGGAAGCGTGGCCGGCGCGGATCGTCGAGCAGGTAGCGGCCGGCATAGAGGATGATGATGGCGCCGATGCCGGAGATGACCAGCGCGAAGACCAGGCTCAGGCCATCGAGGCGAAACGAGAGATTGGCACCCAGCGCCGGAATCCAGTCGATGGCGATGCGCACGACCTTGCCGGAGGCGACATCCTCGATGGTCGTGGCCAGGAATGCGAACAGGCCGAGCGGCACGATGGCGAGGATCCAGCCTGCCGCGCGGCCGGTTTCCTGGGCGATGACGGGTGCAAGCAGCGCGGCCGCAAAGGGCGCGAGCAGCAGCAGGATCGCGAAAACGTCAAAACTCAGTTCCACGGCCGCCCCGCCCGGATTCGAATCGGAGCTTACAAGCTGAACCCGCTGGGGCAAGGCGAACAGAGCGGGACGGAGCGGATTGCGCGCCAGAGTCGCACCGCCCGTCGGGTTGGGCTATGAGCCGGGCATGACCGACAAACCCAAGACTCCGTCCACGCCCCTCTCGCCTCCCGTGGCCGAACGCCGCCAGCATGCGGTGACGCATCATGGCGTGACGCGACAAGACCCTTACGCCTGGCTTCGGGCCGACAACTGGCAGGAAGTGATGCAGGCGCCGGAGACGCTGCCGGCGGACATTCGCGCCTATCTCGAGGCGGAGAACGCGTATTTTGCCGAGGCTTTCGAGGCCCCGCAAGCGGCGGTGAGCGAGGCGATATTTCTCGAGATGAAGGGGCGCATCAAGGAAGACGAGAGCGGCATCCCCGATGCGGATGGGCCGTGGGCCTACAATTCGCGCATGGTCGAGGGCAAGCAATACCCGGTGATCGTGCGGACACCGCGCAAGGGCGGCGAGGAGCAGGTGCTGCTCGATTGCAACTTTGAGGCGGGCGAGGGCTATTTCGGCTTTGCGGGTGCCGAGCACTCGCCGGATCATCAGCTTCTGGCCTGGGCCGCCGACCGCCAAGGGTCCGAATATTTCACGATCCATGTCCGCGACATGCAATCGGGCAACGACACCGGCGACACAGTGACCGATGCGGCGAGCGACGCATTGTGGGCAGCTGACGGCCGGAGCTTTTACTACACGGAGTATGACGACAACCACCGCCCATTCCGGGTGCGTCAGCACCTGCTGGGGATGCCGCAAGCCGAGGACGCCATCGTGTTCGAAGAGGCTGACCCGGGGTTCTTCGTCGGCGTCGGCGAGACCCTGAGCCGTCGGTTCATCACCATCGAGGCAAGCGATCATCTGACGAGTGAAATCTGGCTGATCGACCAGTTCGAAGGCGGCGCGCCGCGGCTGGTTTCGGCGCGGCTGAGGGAGCGGGAGTACGATGTCGATGAGCGCGACGGGGTGCTCTACATCCTCACCAACGCCGATGGGGCCGAAGACTTCAAGATCGTCACGGCGCCGGCGGACGTTCCCTATTCCCGGAACTGGACCGATCTCATTCCGCACCACCCGGGCGTCCTGATCCTCGATGTCATCGTGCTGGCGGGCCATCTTCTCCGGCTTGAACGAGTCGAAGGGCTGCCGCGGATTGTCGTGCGCGACTTGCGCGACGGGCGCGAATGGACGGTGAAATTCGATGAGGAAGCCTATTCGCTCGGGATGAGCGCGGGCTACGAGTTCGACGCTCGCACGATCCGCTTCACCTATTCGTCGCCGACCACGCCACAGCGGACTTACGACCTCGATCTCGATACCGCCGAACGCACGCTGCTCAAGGAACAGGTGGTGCCGAGCGGACACGACCCGGCGAACTATGTGACGCGGCGGATTTTTGCCGAAGCAGCCGACGGCGAACGCGTGCCGGTGACACTCCTCCACCATCGCGACACCAGGATCGATGGAAGCGCCCCGGCACTGCTCTACGGTTACGGGTCGTACGGCGTGTCGATCCCGGCATCGTTTTCGATATCTGCGCTGTCACTGGCCGACAGGGGCTTCGTTTACGCGATCGCGCATATTCGCGGCGGCATGGAGAAGGGCTATCGCTGGTATCGCGAAGGGCGCGGGCCGAAGAAGCTCAATACATTCACCGACTTCATCGCCGCAGCCGAGAAACTGATTCAGGATGGCTACACGGCCAAGGGGAAGATTGTGGCCGAGGGTGGCTCCGCCGGTGGGCTGTTGATGGGCGCGGTGGCCAATATGCGCCCCGACCTGTGGGCGGGAGTTCTGGCCGAAGTGCCGTTCGTCGATGTGCTCAACACGATGCTCGACGACACCCTGCCGCTGACCCCACCGGAATGGCCGGAATGGGGAAACCCCATCGTGTCCGAGGACGCGTTCAGGCTGATCGCGGGTTACGCGCCATATGAACAAGTGAGCGCGCAAGGCTACGCGCCGATGCTGGTGCTCGCGGGGCTTACCGATCCGCGCGTGACCTATTGGGAACCGGCCAAGTGGGTCGCCAAATTGCGGGCCAGCGCGACCGACTCTGCGCCGCTTTACCTCAAGACGCAGATGGGCGCGGGGCATGGCGGGCCGTCCGGACGGTTCGATCGGCTCAGGGAAACGGCACTCGGATATGCCTTTGCGCTCAGTTGCGTTGGTTTGGCATAAACAGCCGGAAACGGCGGTTGGCGCGACAGCGGAATGCGCCTATATCGCTGGCGAACGCTGAAGTTCTCATCATGCAAAGAGGCAGAAAATGGCTTTCGAACTTCCCGCCCTCCCCTATGCCTATGACGCGCTCGGGCCGCATATGTCGAAGGAAACGCTTGAGTTTCACCACGACAAACACCACCAGGCCTATGTGACGAACGGCAACAAGCTGCTCGAAGGCTCGGGGCTAGAGGGCAAGAGCCTCGAAGACATCGTCAAGGAGAGCTACGGCAAGAATGCCGGCCTCTTCAACAATGCCGGGCAGCACTACAACCACATCCACTTCTGGAAGTGGATGAAACCAAATGGCGGCGGTAAGTCCCTGCCGGCCAAGCTGCAGAAGGCAGTCGATTCCGACCTGGGCGGGTTCGACAAGCTGCGCGCCGACTTCATCAATGCCGGCACGACGCAGTTCGGTTCGGGCTGGGCCTGGATTTCGGTGAAGAACGGCAAGCTCGAGATCGCCAAGACGCCGAACGGCGAGAGCCCGCTGGTCAGCGGCGGCTCTCCGATCCTCGGCGTCGATGTGTGGGAGCACAGCTACTACATCGACTACCGCAACGCGCGGCCGAAGTATCTCGAAGCCTGGTTCGACAATCTCGTGAACTGGGACCACGTGGCCGAAATGTACGAAGCGGCGACGAAGTAGGCCTACTCCACCGTCGAGTTCTGAAGGGCCCGCTGGCTTAGCGGGCCTTTTTCATGCGCAAGCGCGAAATCGATCGCCTGTGGCGTGGCTGCTTCTTCTAGGCGCACGAAACCCGTGTTAACGATCCGTTAACGAATGGGAGGCGTGCAGCTTCGCGATGACTGAGCCGGTCAGAACCGTTGCCGTACTAGTATCCAACCCTGCGCTGTCGTCGATCCTGTCGATGACGCTGGCGGGGGCCTCGTCACTGCGCGTGCGTCCGTTCGACAGCCAGTTGGCGTTGACCACCTATCTACACCTGGCACCGGTGGATCTGATCGTCGCCGATTTCGACAGCGATCCCTCGCGGGCCGACCAGTTGGCCGAAGCATTGCGCCACGACGAAAAGCTGGAGCGCAAAGACTTCCAGATGATCGCGCTGGCGAGCGCGCTGTCGCCCGACGCCAAGGCTGCGTCGATCCATGCCGGTATCGACGAAATCATCATGAAGCCGATGTCGCCGAAATACCTGGTGGAGCGCGTGCTGGCCCGGCTCGCCAAGCGGAGCGTAGCGCCCAAGCCCCTGCCGCCTACCGTCAAAAGCGCGATCAAGCCGCGCGAAGGCTGGGCGCGGTTCGGTGATAATGTGATTCCGATGATCCGGCGCACGCCGGAAGTGCAGCACTAGCTATTCGGCCGGATGCTTGCGGTGGCGGCGAACGGACCGCTCGAACTGCAGAACCATCAGGTACGCGCCGGCAACCACCACCGTCGGGGTGATCACGAAGGCCAGTAGCCACAGCTGATCGGTTGCGTTCATTCGTCCAAAGCTCCAAGGACGCGTCTCGCCAGATAATGTAGTGCAATCGCTCCGGATAACCAAGCCGCGATGCCCAAAGTGAACCTCCAGCCGTCGATGGAGGTTCCAAAATTGGCGAAATTGTAGACGTAACCCGCGAGCGGCGTTGCAATTCCGACCGTGAAGCAGGCGGTCGACGCCCGATCCAGTGAATTGGCGAAGAGCTTCGTGCGCTCGATGTCGGACGGGTTCACTCAGCCGCCTCGTTTCGCCATGGCGGTGGCGTCGTTGTCGATCAGCCAGGCGATCTTGCCCCAGGTGTCCTCGATCGAATCGGCGAACTGGACCAGCAGATCGTGGCGCTTCACCGAGTTCGCGACGATGTCCGCCGTGTAGCCCCTGAGCACCCGGAACGCGCCGTTGCGGTCGTAGAACACCACGGGTTTCCGCCCTTCGCCACCTCCGCCCCTCGCCCAGGTCATGAACAGGCCGGAGGCGGAGGCCAGCGAGCCGGGTAGCGCCACGTACACATCTGACAGGAGCGCGAGGCGCTGCAGTCGTTCTTCCGGGGTGGCCAGTCGCTCGATGGGAAAGCCGGTGAGCGTGGTCGGCCCATGGAAGGCCAGGTCGGCGATGATGGCGACCTGGCCGCCGGCGGCGCGGGCGCTGGTCAGCAACGGCACGGGTAGCGTGTCATCGTCGCCCAGACACACGATCTTCGCGCCCTTGCGGGCAAAGTAGCTGCCCGCCTGAGTCATGATCGAGGAGCGCTCGGCGTCGCCCGGCCCGCGATCGGAGGCGAAGATGCCGAGCGTGGGGTGCAGTTCAGCCATCAGCGGCCGCGGCTCAGGCTGCCGAGGATACCGCGCACCAGTGCCCGACCAAGCGACGTGGCGATCGAGCGGACGGCGGATTTCATCGCAGCCTCGCCGACCGACTGGCGGTTGGAGCGGCGCGGGGCGGGCTCATTGCGGTAGGAGCGGTCCTCGTAAGTCGGACGCTCCGGAGCCTTGGTTTCCTCCTCGTGGTCACGCTGCCGGTCCTCGGCGTCGGCTTTCGACTTGGCCTTTTTCTGCAGGACTTCAAAAGCGGATTCGCGGTCGATCGCCTTGTCGTAGGCGCCGGAGACGGGTGAGGTCTTCATCGCCGTCTGGCGCTCCTCCGGTGAGATCGGGCCGACCTTGCCGGCGGGTGGCCGGATCAGGGTGCGCCCGACCATCGATGGGATGCCCTTTTCCTCGAGCACCGAGACCAGAGCCTCGCCGATCCCCAGTTGCGTGATGACTTCCTCAGTGGAGAAGGCCGGGTTGGGCCTGAATGTCTCGGCGGCCACGCGCACGGCCTTCTGTTCGCGAGGGGTATAGGCGCGAAGCGCGTGCTGGACGCGGTTGGAGAGCTGGGCCAGCACGGCTTCGGGAATATCGATCGGGTTTTGCGTGATGAAATAGACGCCGACGCCCTTCGAGCGCACCAGCTTGACGACCTGCTCGACCTTGTCGACGAGCGCCTTCGGCGCGTCTTCGAACAGGAGGTGCGCTTCGTCGAAGAAGAAGACGAGGCGCGGCTTGTCCGGGTCGCCGACTTCCGGGAGTTCCTCGAAAAGCTCCGACAACAGCCAAAGCAGGAACGTGGCGTAGAGGCGCGGCGAGCGCATCAGTTCGTGGGCCGCCAGCACCGAGACGACGCCCTGCCCGTCCGTCGTGGTGCGCATCAGGTCGGCGATTTCCAGCGCCTTTTCGCCGAAGAACTGTTCGCCCCCCTGTTGTTCAAGCACGAGCAGAGCACGCTGCACCGCGCCGACCGTGGCGGTCGCTACGTTGCCGTAGCTGGCGGAGATTTCGGATGCCCGGGATTCGACTTCGATCAGCAGCGCGCGCAGATCCTTGAGATCCAGCAGCAGCAGCCCGTTGTCGTCGGCGAACTTGAAGGCGACGTTGAGCACGCCTTCCTGGGTGTCGTTCAGATCGAGGATGCGCGAGAGCAGCAGGGGCCCCATTTCGGAAATGGTGGCGCGGATCGGGTGACCCTGTTTGCCGAACAGGTCCCAGAAGATGACCGGAGCTTTTCCAGCGGCATAGTCATCGAAGCCGATCTCGGTGGCGCGCTTGGTCTGCCAGTCCTTCATCTCCCCCATCGAGCCGATGCCCGACAGGTCGCCTTTGATGTCGGCAGCGAAGACGGGTACGCCGACGCGCGAGAAACCCTCGGCAAGCACCTGAAGCGACACGGTTTTGCCGGTGCCGGTTGCGCCCGTGATTAGTCCATGGCGATTGCCGAATTTCAGCGCGAGGTATTCAGGCCTGGTGCTGGAGCCGAGATAAATCTTGTCGTCGGCAATCATTGTGGGCACGGCGGGCACTCCTCGATTCAGGCCAGTAGTGCTTATAGCCATGGGTGCCGGGCGTCGCCAGCATTGCCGCTTTACCAAGGCGGGCAAGGGTTGTGGCGCCGGACCCGCGGACGGGCAACAATCGGGAATGAGCCAGAATCGTCTTTCCCGCCGCGGGGTCCTGACCGGGTTTGTCGCGGCTTCCGCCGCCATCGCGCTGCCGCGACCGGCGTTTGCGCACGATACCCTCGATGCAGGCGAGTTGGGCTTGCTGCCCTATAGCCGGGACGATCAGAGCACGACTTTGCAGGCGGCGATCGACAAGGCTCGGCTCGAGCAGAAATCGCTGTTCCTGCCGGCGGGCATGTATCTGGCGAACAATGTCGTCATCCCGGCCGGCTTCGGTCTGACAGGCTCACAGGCCTCGACGACGCTCTCGGCCTTCGGCGACGGGCCGGTGTTGAAGTCGGACGGACACAGCGCATTCCTCATCGAAGACATCGGTTTCAGCGGATTGCCGGGGAAGGCGACCGCTGACGGTTCAGGGCTGCTGGAACTGTTCGGCGCGACAGGGTTCACCATCAATCGCTGCCGCTTCCGCGAAGCGGGCGGCAACGGTATAGGGCTGTTCGAGGCGCAGGGGACAATCAGCGATTGCGATTTCCTCGATCTGGGGGATGCCGCGATCCACAGCATGGCGAGCGGCGGCCTGCAGATTTTCGGCAACCGCATCATCCGTTGCGGCAATGCCGGAGTCCGCATTTTCCGCGACAGCAGCCGCAGCGAAAAGACCATCATCACCGGCAACCGCATCGAGGCCATCGACTGGAAGGGCGGCGGCAACGGGCAGACGGGGAACGGCATCAACCTGTTCAAAGCCGATGGTGTCATCGTCGCGGACAATTTCATCGAGAATTGCGCGTTCACGGCAGTGCGTGCCAACTCGTGCAACGACGTAGTGATCCGTGGCAATTATTGCGGCAGCTCGGGCGAGGTAGCGATCTTCTCCGAATTCGCGTTCTCGGGAAGCGTGGTCGCCGACAACATCATCGACGGCGCGGCGACCGGTATCTCGATCACCAATCTAGACGATGGCGGGCACCTCGCCACCTGCACCGGCAACATCGTGCGCAACATCGCCGAGCGATCCGAGGTGAACCCGGACACGAAACCGGTCGGCATCTATGTCGAGGCCGAGACCAGTGTAGTTGGCAACAGCATCGAGAGCGTGCCGGGTATCGGCATCATGGCCGGTTACGGCAAGTTCGTGCGCAACGTGGTGATCAGTTCCAACGTGCTGAGCCAGGTGCAGACGGGCATCGGCGTGAGCGTTGTGCAGGATGCCGAATCCGGACCCGTGCTGGTGAACGGCAACCTCATCGGTAAACCGGAACAGCACGGTATTGTCGGCATGGAGTGGGACAAGATCGTCAGCGACGACCTCGTTCGCGATGCGGGCCGCTACCCGAATGTGACGCTGAGCGGCAACGTCGACGCCTAGATCGATGGGCTCATCAATGCGGTAGCACGCATGGTACCGACGTCACGATTTCTCACGTTGTGGATGGTCTGGGTGGCGAAACGGTTGAGCACTTCGCGCTGCGCCTCATCAGGATCGGCGAGAGCGAGCAGCAGCGTCGCGACCATCGCGTGCGAAGCGGACATATTGCCGTCGTCGACCTTCATCGCATAGCCCCAGCCTTTATCGCGGATAGCGCCGCACTGAACGCCCTCGGCGCCGCCCTTCTGCATGAGGCGTCCCTTGAACGCGCGCATCGCATCGGTGTCCAGACTGCCGGTCCCGCCGACGAGATGCGGATGTGCGGTTGCGGCATCGAAGATGCGGTGCGCGGCGCTCGCAAGATCGGTGGGCAGCCCCTCGCCTGTCGACATGCGCGCAAAGCCTCGCGCGAAAGCCCGAAGCGGCGCTGCCCAGGTTGGAATGGAGCACCCATCGGTGCCGCAGCGATCGACGGTGAGCGGTTCGCCGACCACGGCCTCGATAGCGGCACGCACTGCTTTCTGCACCGGATGGTCGCGCTCGACGTAACCAGTCGTCGGCACACCCAAGGCTTCGGCGACCGAGAGCATACCTGAATGCTTGCCCGAGCAATTGTTGTGAACGGCCGAAGGCGCTTGACCGCTGGCGCGCAATGCTTCGCGCGCCGGAGCATAGCTCGGGGCATGGGCGCCGCATTCGAGATCTGAAATGCCCAGACCGAGATGGCCGAGGAAGGAGGTAACGCCCGAGACGTGAAACTCCTCGCCCTGGTGGCTGGCGCAGGAGAGCGCGAGTTCCTCGTCCTTGAGCTTGAAGCGGTCGATGGCGCCCGAGGTGACCATGGCCAGCGCCTGCATCGACTTGATGGCCGAACGCGGAAAAACCGGCCGCTCGATATCGCCTGCAGAGGCGATGATGGTGCCCTTGGCGTCGATTACGACGAAAGCGCCACGGTGCCGGTTTTCAACCCAGTTGCCGCGGGTGACTTCGGCGAGGATGGGGTTGGCGTCGTCCATAGAAAAGCGGCCTCCGTGATGCCGTGGAGGGACATCAGGAGGCCGGCAAAGTCAACTCTGTCGTTAGGAGGTCAGTCGGTAGAAAAAACGCCGGCCAAGGCTGTTGCATGGGATCGGCCGGGGAGGCAGACGGCTGGGTCAGATGTCCCAGTCGTAAAGCTGTTCGAGGAAGGTGGCGTTCACCCAACCCTGCTGATCACCCTGCTCGACGAGGCACCAATCGGAAGTGTCCTCGAACGAAATGCAGCGTTCGACCCAGACAGTGGTCTCGGGCGAGATCTCACCGACTTTCTGCGAATAGGACGCGGGCCAGAGGCGGACGTTGAGCGTGTCCCAGTCCTCGAGGCCGGTAACGATCGCCGGGCCGTCAACCTGATAGCCGGCGGCGAGCGCGGGCTGCGCGACGAAGGCGGCAGCGCTGGCAATCACGAGCCCGGCCAAGGCGGCGAGCAGCAGCTTTTCGTGGGTCTTTTTCATTTTCAGGTCCCCTCAGGGAAATTCGTTGTTGTGCCGCTTATGCGGGGTGGCCGTTGAACTGGTGCTGAGACAGGCATTCAGATGGTGTTCATCGGCCGGGCAAAGAAAAGGCGGGCCCTTCGGCCCGCCCCAATGCAGCGGCGGTTGGCGATCAGGCGCCCTTGTGGACATAGAGCGTGGCACCAAGTTCGCCGATGATCACGCCGACGACGTGTTCGGCGTCGTAACCTCGCTTGCCGAGAGGGCCTTCGAGCGCCGGGTTGGCGGCGATCTCGTCACGGACCGGGATAGCCTGGCTCGGATCGATGTGGGCGAGACGCTGGATGGTACCGTTG
>JBEBHC010000024.1:0-30395 GCA_040081185.1 Devosia sp.
CGCCGAATTCCATCTCGGTCTCGCCGAGGTCGAATGTCGGCTTGCCGGCAGCGGGCACCGTGCACGAGGTCAGCGCGACGCCCATCGATCGGGTTGCGCCGTTGACCCTCTCGCCAAGCGTGACGAGCGCCTGCAGGTCGAGGCCCTGCTCTGCTCCGGCGCCGACAATCTTTTCGACGACCAGCGTTCCGGCGACGCCCCGGCGGCCAGTGGTGTAGGTCGAATCCTCGACGGCGACGTCATCGTTGGTGACAACGCGCGCGTTGGTCGCCGATGACATTTCGGCGCCCATCTCGAAATTCATGATGTCGCCTTCGTAGTTCTTGACGATGAACAGCACGCCAGCGCCGGTATCGACCGCTTCGGCAGCGGCCATCATCTGATCAGGCGTCGGCGAGGTGAACACCTGGCCGGGGCACGCCGCATCGAGCATACCCTGACCTACCAGCCCGCCATGCAGCGGCTCGTGGCCGGAGCCACCGCCGGAGATCAGCGCAACCTTGCCGGGCTTGAGTGCCTTGCGGCGGACGAATTTGTGCTCGTCACCCATGACGAGGATGTCCGAATGCGCCGCGACGAACCCTTCGAGGCTTTCGACGAGCATCGTATCGATGCCGTTCATCAGCTTTTTCATTTGTCTCCTCCCGGCCTCTTCATCAGTCCGGCCATACGCGCGACGAACTCGCCGAGTGCGTGATCGAAGGCGGTGTTTGTCGCCTCGTCGCCGAGGTCCGGCACTGTCAGGCTCACATGGCGCGTACGCGGCGCGACGTCGGCCAGCTCAAGCCGGCCACGATGGGCGCGTCGATAGGCAGCGAGGAAGCTCTCGCGCTCCTCGGGCGTGAAGTGGCAGACGGAAAAGATTGCCGCGAGGTGGCGCTGCGGGATGGGCGTGGGATAGGTCGAGCTCGTCATCTGCGTGACGAACGAGCGATGCTTGCCGAGCGCGTCCGCGAGGCGTTGCCGCGTACCGGACGGGCGCTGGTCGAGCACCCCCTGCAGCACGACCTTGTAGGCGCGGATGAGATTTTCTTGCAGCGGTACGGGTTCGGCTTTGGCCATCAACCCAGCCTTACGCTGGAGATGGCCCGCTTGGCCATCGCCAGTTGCGCCGGTGAAACGGAGAGACTGCGCAGCCCGGTCGCAAGCAGCGCGGGAATGGCGGCGGGATCGCTCCCGGCATCGCCGCAGAGGCTCACGGGGATACCGGCTTGCGCACCGAAGCGGGCGACGTTGGTGATGAGCGAAAGCACGGCCGGGTGCGTGACGTCATTGAGATTGGCGACCGTGCCATTGTCGCGGCTGGCCGCCATCACATATTGCGTGAGGTCGTTGGAGCCGATCGAGAAGAAGGCCGCTTCATGCAGTTGTTCTGGTGCGATGGCAACGGCGGGGACTTCCACCATGATGCCGAGCGGCGGCGCGGCGTGGGGGACGCCTTCGGCGGCAAGTTCATCGGCAATCGCACCGAAGAGGCTCACGGCCTTGTGGTACTCGCCGACGACGCTCACCATGGGGAACATCACCTTGAGGTTGCCGGCCCGTGCAGCCCGCAGCAGGGCGCGGATCTGGGTGCGGAATATATGGGGCCTGGCCAGCGCCAGCCGGATGCCGCGGAGGCCGAGGAAGGGATTGGACTCATCCACGGTGAAACCCGGCACCGGCTTATCACCGCCGGCATCGACGGTGCGGATGACTACAGGCTTGCCCGCCGCCCAATCGAGGACGCGTCTGTAGGCCATGTACTGGGTTTCTTCGTCGGGCAGGCCGGAGCCGTAGAGAAACTCCGTGCGCATGAGCCCGACGCCGTCACAGGTGGCGATGTCGATCGTATCGACCTCGTCGGGCGAGGCGATGTTGACGTGGACGGCAATGGGCGTGCCGTCGGCAGTCATCGCAGGGCGGGTAGCGATCGCGCTCGCTTCAGTCAGCACCTGCAGCGCAGCAGCGGCTTCCGACCGGAAACCGCTGACGGCACCCTGCTCCGGCGAGAGCGTTACCCGCCCCAGTTCCGCATCGACGAGCACGGGCTCTTCGCCCTCAGGCGCAAGACCGGCGACCCCGACAAGCATGGGGATGCGTCGCGCGCGGGCGAGCATGGCGACGTGACTCGCCGGGCTGCCGCGCAGCAGCACGATGCCGCCGCCATGCGACCAGTCGTGGCCGAGGAACTGGCTTGGGGTGATGTCGGTGGCAAAGAGCACGGCGCCCGGTGGCGGCTTCAGTTCGTCGGTGCCTGTGAGGATGCGAAGGACGCGATCGGAGATATCGCCGAGATCGGTGGCCCGCGCTCGGAAGTATTCGCTGTCGGAAGTGAGGTAGATCTGGGTCTGCTCGGCAAGAGCCGCATGCCAAGCGGCGGCGGCATCGGCGCCTTCGGCAACGAGGGAAAGGGCCGGCTCGCTCAAGGCGTCGTCCTCGAGCATAGCGAGTTGAAACTCGATGATCTCGGCGGCCTCGCCGCCGGTACTTGCCGCGAGTATTGCGACCTCTGCGGCGGCGGCGGCAATGGCGTCCTTCAGCCTCCCAGCCTCCGTCTCCGGCTCCCCGGAGGTCCTGTATGCAACCGTGCCGACTTCGAGCGCGAAGAGCGGGCCCTCCGCATAGCCGCGCGAGGCGATAGTGCCGGTGAAACTACGGGGCGACGGCATGCGCGCCGCCTTCATCGAAATCGCGCTCGACCAGTCCAATCAGCGCTGCCAGCGCCTCAGGCGCATCGTCGCCTTCGGCCCGCAAATAGAGCGTGGCGCCCCTTGGTGCCTTGGTGGCCATGACCTTGACGATGGACTTGGCATCGACCCACGGCCCAGCGTCGGCGAGCGCAACATCGATGCGTGCCGAAAAGACCTTGGCGAGTTTGGTGAACTTCACCGACGGGCGGGCATGGAGCCCGACCGCATGGGTGACGACGACCTTAGCGTTGAGAAGTGTGTCGCTCATCATTCAGGCCGGTGACAGTTCCTGAGCGGTCGCTTGCACCTGCGCCAGTGTGGCGCCGCCAGAGGCTTCGGTGGCCGCCATGATGGCGCCTTCGACGATGGGGGCGTTGCAGACGACGACCTGGCCCGAGCGCGGCTCGCCCAGCATTTCGACCGCCATTTCCGAATTGGTTTCGGCACCGCCGAGATCGACGAGAATGGCGACGCCCTTGTCGGACCAGGCGCGTTCGATTGCCGCCATGATCTGTTCGACCGAGGTGCCAAGACCGCCGCCCGGATCGCCACCGCACCAGGCGAGAGGCACTTCGTCGCCCACCATCTGGCGCACCATGTCGGCCGCCCCCTCGGCGACGAGCGGAGAGTGCGAGACGATAACGATGCCCACGTTGCCGCTCATGCTGCATCTCCGAGGCTGCGCACGATGGCGGCGGTGATCAATGCCGTGGAGCGCGCGCCCGGGTCCATATGCCCGATAGAGCGATCCCCAAGAAAGGAGGCGCGGCCGCGGATAGCCTTGAGCGGCACGGTTGCTTCCGCCGCCCGATCGGCGACGCCCGGCAGCTCGGCGGCTGGCGTACCGGCCTTCAGGGCGGCGGCGAGCGGGTAAAGCACGTCCAGCATGGTCTTCTGGCCGATTTCCGATTTGCCCCGGGCGGCGACGGCGTCGGCAGCCTTACCCAGCGCATCGGCGAAAGCAGCGTTCGGGAGTTCTTTGGCGAGACTCATGGCGAGAGTGCCATAAAGGGGTCCGGAGGCGCCGCCAACCGTCATAACCAATCTGGTGCCGATCGCTTTCAGGGCATCTGGGAGCGGTTTCTGCGACAGCGCGTCGCGCTCGGCGCGAACCGCTTCAGCTCCGCGCTTCATGTTAAAGCCGTGGTCCGCGTCGCCGATGGCGGAATCGAGCGCGGTGAGTTCCTCGGCATGCGCGATGATGTCGTCGGTTACCGCATCGATGAGGGCCGCGATCTGTTGCGCAGAGAGGCTCATGCTGCGGTCCCGATGCGGTTGCCGCCGGCATCGAAGCACAGCGGATTGCGATAGGCGATGTCGACCTTGTCGCCCGGCTCGAGTGCCGCATCCGGATCGGACAGGGTCACGATGCGGCGATCGCCGATCTTGAGGTGCAGGTGATCCTGGTCGCCAAGGTGCTCGATCCAGTCGACCGTGCCAGTTGCGCCACCGTTGGCCGCCTTGACGATGGTGAGATGCTCGGTGCGCGCGCCGATTGTAACGGCATCGTTCGGCAGGCCTGCATCAGGCAAGAGGCCGCGAGGGAGCAGGTTGATCGCCGGCTGGCCGAGGCGCGCCGCGACATGCAGGTTCGCGGGAGCCGTGTAGATTTCGCGCGGTGAGCCGATCTGTACGAGGCGACCGTCGGCGAGGATGCCGATGCGATCCGCCATCGTCATCGCCTCGATCTGGTCGTGCGTGACGTAAAGCACGGTTGCGCCGAGGTCTTGCTGGATGCGCTTCAGTTCGAGCCGCATGTTGGCGCGCAGCTTGGCATCGAGCGAGCTCAGGGGTTCGTCCATCAAGTAGATGGCGGGACGGCGCACAAGTGCCCGGCCGATGGCAACGCGCTGCATCTCGCCGCCCGAAAGGCGCGTGGCGCGGTTGTCCAGTTTGTGGTCGATGCGCACCAGCTTTGCAGTTTCGTCGACACGCCGGGCGATCTCGTCGCGACGCACCGGGCTGCCTGGGGCCTTGAGCGGGAATTCGAGATTCTCGCGGACACTGAGGTGCGGATAGAGCGAGTATTGCTGGAAAACGAAGCTCACGTCTCGCGCCGAAGGCGGCATGTCCGTGGCGTCGACGCCGCCAATGCTGATGTGGCCGCGCTCCGGGCGTTCGAGGCCGGCAATCAGGCGCAGCGTGGTGGTCTTGCCGGCGCCGGTGGGGCCGAGCAGCACGACGAACTCGCCCTGCTTGATTGTGAGGCTTAGGTCTTTGACGGCATCGTTGTCGCCAAAGCTCTTGCTGACTGCTGTCAGGACGACGTCAGCCACGTGCGCCTCCTGCGTAGAGCGCCGTCTCGACGGCGCGTCCGGTGCCCTTGTCGAACAGCGACAAACGGCGCGCACTAAGGGCGAGGCCGACGGTTTCACCAGTCGCGACCTTTGCGTCCGCTGGGATGCGCGCCTTGATGAGACCATCCTCGGTTTCCACCGAAACGATCTGCGTTGTGCCAAGGTATTCGGCGCCGATAACGAGGCCTCGCAACTTGCTGGCATCGTCGAACCTGACATGCTCGGGACGAACGCCGAGTGCCAGATCGCCGGGGGCTCGGGTCTCGCGAATCTGCGGTACGCCGATCTCCGCGTTGCGGATCGTCACCCGGTCGCTGCCGCTTTCGAGGCCCGAGTGGAAGTTCAGGAAATTCATCGGCGGTGAGCCCATGAAGTCGGCGACATACATGGTGCGTGGACGATCGTAGATTTCTCGCGGGCTGCCGAACTGCTCGATGATGCCATGGTTCATCACGGCGATCTTGTCGGCCATAGACATGGCTTCGAGTTGGTCGTGCGTGACGTAAACCGTGGTGGCGTGGATGCGGTTATGCAACTCGCGTAGTTCATGCACCATAAGATCGCGGAACTCGGTGTCGAGGGTGCCGAGGGGCTCATCCATCAGGAAGCATTTGGGCCGGCGCACGATGGCGCGGCCGAGTGCGACGCGCTGGCGATCGCCGCCTGCGAGACCGGACACAGACTTGTCGAGCAGGTGATCGATGCGCAGCAGCCGTGCCGTCTCCTCGACGCGCTGGCGGATTTCGCCGCCCGGCATGCCCTGGGCGAGCAACGGGAAGCCGATGTTCTTGCGTACATTCATATGTGGGTACAGGGCAAAGAGCTGGAATACGAAAGCGATGTCACGCTCCCGTGCGCGCCGCATGGTCACGTCCTCCCCATCGAGCAGGATGCGACCGTCGGTCGGCAGTTCAAGTCCTGCGATCATCCGCAGGGTCGTTGTCTTGCCGCAGCCGGATGGCCCAAGCATGACGAAGAACTCGCCGTCCTCGACGACAAAGTTGGAGTTCTCGACCGCCGTGAAGGCTCCGAACTTCTTCTGCAGGTTCTCGACGCGGATTTCAGCCATGGGTCACGCCGGAAACTTAGACACGACGATGAACATGAGCGTGCCCACCAGAAGTGTGATGAAGGAGTATGTATAGAGGGCCAGCGCGAAGGGCTGGAACAGCATGATGAAGCCTGCTGCGATGAGCAATACCGCAAGCATTTCCATGGGGCCGCGCCGCAAGACCTTCGGCCATTTGCTTTGGTGCTTCATTTGCGCACCGCCCCGAACGTGATGCCGCGCAGCAATTGCTTGCGAAGCAGGATGGTGAACACCAGAATCGGCACAAGGAAGATCGTCGTGCCCGCCGCAACCGCCGGCCAATCCTGTCCGCCCTCACCGATGATTTGCGGGATGAAGGGCGGTGCGGTCTGCGCGGTACCCGAGGTGAGCAGTGCCGCAAATGCATACTCGTTCCAGGCAAAGATCAGGCAGAAGATCGCGGTCGCGGCGATGCCGGTGGTGGCCTGCGGCAACACGACTTTCCAGAACGACTGCAGGCGCGAATAGCCATCGATCATCGCTGCCTCTTCATATTCGCGCGGGATCTCGTCGATGAAGCCCTTGAGTAGCCAGACCGCGAGCGAGACGTTAACCGCCGTGTAGAGCAGGATCATGCCGAGGGCGGAATCATTCAGGCCGAGTTCGCGATACATCAGGTAGATCGGGATGGCGACGGCGATGGGCGGCATCATTCGAGTCGACAGGATGAAGAACAGCAGGTCGTCGGCCAGCGGGACCTTGAAGCGCGAGAAGCCGTAAGCAGCGAGCGTGCCGAGGAACACGGCGCAGAAGGTCGACCCGAACGCGATGACGATCGAGTTGATGAAGCGCGGCACAAAGTTGGATGGGCCGGCGATCACCATGTTGCGCTTGCGGGTCACTTCGTCGCAGAAGTTCGTGGCCGGAGGCAGTGTGTCGATATAGCCGGGCTCTTGCCGCGTGCGGGTGGTGAACAGGTTGCAGTAGCCCTCGATCGAAGGCTGGAAGACCACCTTGGGCGGATAGGCGATCGAATCGGGCGGGGTCTTGAAGCTCGTTCCAAATATCCAGAGCAGCGGGATGATCGAAATCAGAGCGTAGGCGATCACGAGGATCGCGGCGATACGCTTGGACCAGACGCCGGGAGTGACGACGGAATGGGCGGTGGCGAGGCTCATCTCTGCTTCACCCGGTTGAGTGCCTTCACATAGATGTTGGCCAGGCCGAACACGGCGACGAAAAGGATAATGGCGAAGGCCGAGCTATAGCCGGTGCGCCACTTCTCGAAGGCTTCGCGCTTGAGAGTGATCGAGGCAACTTCCGTTGTCGAACCCGGACCGCCGCCGGTCAACAGGTTCACCATGTCGAACATCTTGAAATTCTCGATGCCGCGGAACAGCACCGCCAGCATGATGAAAGGTAGCGCCATCGGAAGTGTGATCGACCAGAACTGGCGCAAGGGCGAAGCACGATCGACCTCGGCGGCCTCGTAGATGTAGTCGGGAATCGAGCGTAGCCCGGCGAGGCAGATCAGCATTACGTAGGGCGTCCACATCCAGGTGTCGACGATGATGATCGACCATGGCGCGAGCGACACGTTCGACAGCATCTGAATCTGCGTGGCGGGGATGCCGGACACGAACGACACGGCATAGGAGAACAGGCCAATCTGCGGTTCGTAGAGGAAGCGCCAGAAATTGCCGACGACGGCGGGAGACAGCATCATCGGGACGAGCAGAATGGTGGTCCAGAAGGCGTGGCCGCGGAATTTTCGGTCGATGAGATAGGCCAGCGAGAAACCGATCAGCGTCTGCAGCGCGATGGTCCAGAACACGAAGTGCGCTGTCGTCTGCATGGCGATCCAGATGTCGGGATCGCCGAGGATGCGCTCGTAGTTCCGCAGCCCGATATTCTCGACCGGCTCGTTTGGCCGATTGGCCCGATAGTTGGTGAAGCTGAGGCCGATGGCCCAGATCAGCGGGAAAATGTTGATGGCGAGGAGGAGCAGCATCGTCGGCGCGATGAACAGCCAGGCGAGCCCCTTGTCGCTCAGCCCGCGGAACCTGCGAGCGGCCGGCGCCGGGGTGGCGCGGGCAAGCGTCTCCGCGGTCCGATTCAGCATCTCAAGACCCTGTTCGGTCACTTCGCCAACCAAATTTGGAGTTTATCGAAACCCCGTCCCATGCCAAGAGCACGGGACGGGGAGAAGCGGGAGGAACCGCTAGAGTTTTCCGTCGTCCTCGAAGACCTCGGTCCAGTCGGCGACGAGGGAGTCGAGGGCCCCCTGCGCGGTGCCTTGGCCCGCCACCACATAGTCGTGCAGGCGCTTCTGGCTGGCCTGCAGCAGCGAGGCGTAGCTCGGCTCGGCCCAGAAATCCTTCACGATCGCCATCGAGTCGAGGAAGGTCTTGGCGTAGGGCTGGCTGCCGATAAAGCTCGGGTCGTCGACCACGGCGTTGAGGCAGGAATAGCCACCAAGGCTCCACCACTTCTTCTGGACATCGGTCTGGGCGAACCACTTGATATACTGGAACGCTGCGTCCTGGTGCTCGGAATAGGCGACGACCGAGATGCCCTGGCCGCCGAGCTGAGCGAACTGGTCACCGTTCGGGCCCTTGGGATTGACGAAGTAGCCGATCTTGTCGCCACCGACATTCTCGTCCTTCTGCAGGCCCGGCCACGTGAAGGCGAAGTTCATGTGCATCGCCGTCTGGCCGGATTTGAAGGCGTCGACGCCCTCGCCCATGTAGGAGTTAGACAAACCGGGCGGCACGCAGCAATCATAGAGCGACTTGTAGAACTCGAGGCCGGCAACGGCGCCGGGACCGTTCACGAACCCCTGCATGTCGTACGGCTTGTCCGGATTCTCGTACTGGAAGCCGTAGCTGTACATCACGTCCATGGCGCCCATTGTGACACCTTCGGAACCGCGCTCGGTGTAGAGCGACGTTCCATAGACCGTCTTGCCATCGACGACGCGGCCTTGGAAGAATTCGCCGATCTGCTTGAGCTGGTCGAAGGTCGTCGGCGGGCCAAGATCCCAGCCGTACTTGGACTTGAACTCAGCCTGTAGTTCGGGCTTTTCGAACCAGTCCTTGCGGTAGGTCCAGCCGACGACGTCGCCCATGGCCGGCAGGGCCCAGTAGTTCGGAGTATTCTTGGGCCATTCGGAATAGCCGACAACGGTCGCCGGGACGAAGCTGTCCATGGAGATGCCGTTCTTGTCGAAGAAGTCGTTGAGCTTGATGTAGTGGCCGTTTTCGGCCGCGCCGCCGATCCACTGGCTGTCGCCGATAATCAGATCGCACAACTTGCCCTTCGAATTGAGCTCATTGAGAAAGCGGTCGGCATAGTTTGTCCACGGCACGAATTCGAACTTCATCTCGATGCCGGTCTGAGTGGTGAAATCCTTGCTCAGCTCGACAAGCGCATTTGCCGGGTCCCAAGCGGCCCAGCACAGAGTAATCGTTTCGGCCTGCGCACTGGTCACAGGCACGGCCACGGGCAGCATCGCGAGCGATGCGGCGGCGGCCAAAACCTTCAGTCCAAGTTTCATCGTCTCTCTCCCTGACGGGACCTCCCGGTCCCAGAACCGAAGCGCATCGGCGCCCCGAACCCTCCTTGGCGACCGGCGGCCTGCGGCACGCCGGGCAGCAAGCCCCTTCACCTGTTCGCCACGGAAGTTTCCTCCAACCGCCAGCGCCGGTGTTTAGTAATTTTGTTTAGTAAGTCCGAAATTACTAAACATTGCAAGGGGGGCGAAGTCAGAAAAGGGTCGGTGATCTGGCATCTCTCGGTCACAGAGGAGAATCGCAAATCAGACAGATGTTTAGCGGGAGGTCGGCACTGCTCCTGGCATATCGTTGCGCGGAACGCGGACCAGGATGGTGCAACTCGTTCTGCCCGCCGATCGCAATGCGAAAGCAAAGAAGGATGGCCTTGGCGAAAGCGATTCGACTCGTAAGAATCGCGTGGTCGTTACGGCTGCCGTCTTGCCCCGAACAGAACGACCGCGACCGTACGGAGCAGGATCTGGATGTCGAGATCGAGTGACACGCGCTTGATGTAGAACAGGTCGTAAGCGAGCTTGCCGATCTCTTCGACCGTGGTGCGGGCGTAGCCGGCATTGACCTGAGCCCAGCCGGTGAGGCCTGGCCGCACGAGTTGGCGGCCGGCATAGTTCGGCTCAACCTGCTCGATGGTTTCGGCGATGGCCACCGTGACCGGTCGCGGACCGATCCAGCTCATTTCGCCGCGCAGGATATTGATGAGCTGCGGTATCTCATCGAGGCGAAAGCGGCGGATGGCCGACATGCCAAGCGCAACCTTGTCGTCGCACATGGTTCGGAACTTGTAGATGCGGAAGTTTGAGCCGGCGCGGCCCCTGCGTTCCTGCTGGAAGATTGTGCCGCCGGTCAGCTTCAACCGAACATAGAGCCAGGTCAGCAGGCCGACCGGAACGAACAGCGGCAGTGTGACGAGAACCAAGAGGATATCGAGCAGCCGCTTGGCCCTAAGATAGAGAATCTGACCGAGAGAGAACACCACATCGGTGACATCGAAATGGTTGAGGTCGACGCGGCCGTTACGCATCTCGAGGAAATTGATCCACGGCGTGACTTCGATTTCGCGCACATAGCATTTGAGCAGAGTGCTCGACCATTCGGGAGCGTGATGCGCTGCGAAATCGATGAGGACACGCTCAGTCCGCCAGTCAAGCGGTTCGCCCGGCTGGAGGACGGGATAGCGTGTGCGCAGCAAGACCTGCACCGCCGCTGCGCCAGGGAAGGCAAGTATCGCCACCCGTTCCGCCATGCGCTTTTGGAGCCGCAACTCGACCAGGATCATGCTGGTCGCGAGGACGGCGCCACACAGCAGAATGCCGAAGTAACTGATCGGGATGCGTGTGGCCGAAAGCAAAGCGACCAGCACCGCCATCACGATGAAGGAGACGAGGACCGCCGCGGTCAGCGGCACGGTGTGTTCGCGAAGCGTAGCGAGGAACGCGCCGGCAACGAGCGGCGCCAGCGTCACGCACAATGCGACGATCAATGTGGATGGAACGTGGATCGGCGAAGTACGGGCGACGACGGCGATATAGACCGCGACTTCGACAAGGGCAGCAATAGCGATGACGTTGAGGACCGACAGCATATCGCCGGTGAACCGGCTCCGCCTCAACCCTCCGAAGGTGTAAACGCTAGTTGGCTCAACCGCCACGGGAACCTGACAATTGCAAAATTATCGAGACCGGACATCTCGACTATCTAAGCTGTAGACGATGTACTGCGATCAAGTGATTGGTAAATCTCCGCATAGGATTGGGCCATGCGCTCTGCCGTAAGAAGTGAGCGATACCTTGATTCTGCACCTGCTCCCAAGTGGCGGGCCAGTTCCCTATTCTGCATCAGCTGTTGCATTGCGGCAGCAAGCGCCGCTGAATCCGAAGGCGGAAAGATGTTTCCGGTTTTTCCGTCGATATTGATGAAGCTGGTGCCGGTGCCGATCTCGCAGGAAATCATCGGCCGGGCAGCGCGGGCCGCCTCGACCAGCACGATGCCGTAAGCCTCGGACCGCAGGTGCGAGGGAAGCACCAGCGCGGTACAAAGCTCCAGCAGTGCCTCCTTGTCCGCATCGGAAACTTCGCCGAGCACGGTGACATTCGCCGCGGCCGCGAGCGGATGCCCCTTGCCTGCGATCACCAGCGGTAGGCCCGTCCGCTGTGCCGCTTCGTGGAGGGTGCCTAACCCCTTGTAGTACCGATTGACGCCGACGAAGAGAAAGAAGCCGTCCCCGACCCGCTCACGCCACTGGCGCACGAGTTCGGTGGATGGCGCTGCGCGAGGTCCGATACCGATGGGAATGGTAACGACCTTCTGTCCGAGGGCGCACAGGACCTGGCTGCTCGCGGCATAGTTGGGGGAAGTGGCCACGACGCAATCCATCGAGGAGAGAAACGACCACATCAGCGGGCGATAGAGCGCACCTAGAAAGCGCTGACGCACCACATCGGAGTGGTAGGTTACCAATGACGGCTTGTTGTGGCGAACCACAGCATGCAGCACGTCCATCATCGGCCACGGATAGTGGTAGTGGACGATGTCGGCCGCGAGCGCCCGGCGGCGAAAGATTGAAAATGCCGACAGGGAAAATCCGGTCGAGGCGACCTCTAGAGTCTGGCGTGCGCGATAGACGTCGTGCGTCCCGATACGCAGATGCTCGGGATCGGGGGACTCGCTGAGGCAGAACACGTCACTGTCGATGCCCAGTGGGGCAAGGCCCTCGGCCAATTCCCAGATGACGCGCGGGATGCCTTCGAAATTGTCTGGCCGATAGGCCTTGTAGACATGGAGCACCCTCATCGACTGTGCCGCCCCCGGGCGAGGTCGGTGAACAGGGTGAGCATGGCGCGGGCCGTTGCAGCGGTGTCATAGCGGTCAGCATTGGCTCGAACTCGGCCCGCGAGTGCAGTGCGGTAGGACTCCTCGGTGAGCAGTCGCGTCATGCCATCGGCGATCGAGGACACAGACTGAGGGTCGACATAAGCGGCGGCGTCGCCGCCCACTTCCACCATCGCAGCGCGATTTGAGGTCAGCACTGGTGTGCCGGCGCTGTTGGCTTCAACGATGGGCAGGCCGTAGCCTTCATAGAGCGATGGGAAAGCGAGAAAGGTCGCCGCCGCATAGAGCGCGGCCAGTTCGGCATCATCGACATGACCGAGCAGCCTTACCCGATCTCTGATGTCGAGGCGTGCAATCTCCGCATCGAGGTCGCGCGTTTTCCACCCCTGGCCACCGGCGATGACCAGGCTGGCGCGGGTCCGAACGGCCGGACCCAGTGAAGCGTAGGCAGCCAGCAGGCGGGACAGGTTCTTGCGCGGCTCGAGTGTACCAACGAACAGGATGAAGGGCCCGGCGAGCCCAAACCTTTGTACAACGTGGACATCGCTGCGAGGCAGGGTGGGTGCTCCGACGGGAAATGCCGTTACGCAGCGTGCCGCAGCCCCGTAGTGCGCGCGCACTTCACCGGCGGTGAACTCCGACACGGCGATGACGGCGTCGGCTCCTGCGATCGCCTGCCCCATCAAGATTCGCTCGCCGACGAGCCGGCCGGGCTGCATGGTTTCCGGCATGCGCAACCAGACCAGATCGTGAATGGTGACCGCCCGCGCGATGGACGAATCGAGCCGCAGCGGCAGACGATGCGCCGGCCCCCATAGTGCGTCGACCCGGTCCTCGGCGGCCCATCGCGGCAGGACAACCTGGCCCCATACCGTGCGCGCCAAGGCGCCGCGTGCCGAACCGATCCGCAGGTTAGTACCTGTCAAGTCGATGCCCTCGGCCGGGGGCGACGGCAGGTAGAGGCGGAGATCGACGTCCTCGTCGTGGAAGGCCGCCAGCAGCATGAGCAGGTAGCGGCTGATTCCTGCGCCTGCCCTGGTCAGGTTGCGTGCATCGATTCCGAGTTTCAGCCGCGCCATCAAGCCGCGGCGCCTCCGAGCGGCGCCGTCCGTGGATCGGGCAACCTTTCATCTTCAAGCACCCTCCCATGCTCCAGTGTCAGGAGGCGATTGCAATAGCTGCGGATAAGCGCGTCTGAATGGGTTGCGAGCAACACGATGGGCGTGGCGTGGAACAGGCCGTCGATACGATCGCGCGCCTTTTGCTGGAATGCAGCGTCGCCGGCGCCGATACCTTCGTCGATCAGCAGGATTTCGCTTTCGGTCACGCTCGACACAGCGAAGGCGAGCCTCGCCTTCATTCCGGCGGAATAACTGCGCACCGGCAGTTCGAGGAAATCTCCGAGTTCGGTGAAAGCAGCGATCTCGTCGAGGCGCGCATCGAGGAAGCGTTTCGACAGGCCGAGCATCGCGCCCAGCAGGTAGACATTTTCGACGCCGGTTGAATCCGGCTCCATGCCCGCCATGGCATCGAGTTGGGCACTCACCGTGCCTTCGATGTCGATACGGCCGGCGCTCGGCTTGAAGATCCCGGCAAGGGCTCGCAGCAACGTGGTTTTGCCCGAACCGTTGTGCCCGGCGAGACCGACGCGGTCGCCCGAACGAATGTCCAGCGTGACATTGTCGAGCGCCCGCACCTGGACGATTTCGCCCGAGCCGGCCATGACGCGGCCTCCGGTGGCGCGATCGAGTATGCGGTTCTTCAGGGATCGCGATGAGGTGCCATAGATGGTGAAGTCGATGGAGAGGTTGGTGATCGAGATATGCGGCATCGCTACAGCCAGAACGGGATACGGACGCAGAACCTGCGGTAGGCCAGATAGGTGACGGTCAGGCCGACCATCGCCATGACAGCGCAATAGCTCCAGCTCGACAGGTGGGGCATGTGACCGAGCAGCGGTGCGCGGACTATTTCGAGCATGTGATAGAAGGGGTTGTAGGTGACGAAGGCGGGGTGGTTAGGCATGGACTCCACCGACCAGAAGACCGGCGTGACGAAGAACACCACCTGAACGAGGCTGTTCACGATGGGCGGAATGTCGCGGAAGCGCGTTGCCGCGATGGCGGCAAGCAGGGAGAGCCAGGCGCAGTTGAGCATGAACAGCGAAAAGCCGGGGATGAAGGCCAGCATCGCCCAGTCCGGCGTGAGCCGGAAGATCACGGCGACCGCGACATAGATGGCCATGTTGAAGCCGAGGATGAACACGTTGCGCGCCAGCATCCGGTAGAGGTGGACGCTCAGCGGCAGCGGCACGTTGTGGATATAGCCCTGCGCCGCGATGAAGACCGTGAGCCCCTCGAGCAAGCATGTCGTCACCACATTCCACAAGATCATGCCAGTCGCGACGTGGGGCAGAGTGCTGCCGAGATCCTGCCTGAACAGCGTCGAGAAAACGACGCCGATGGCGAGGACCAGAATACCGGTGCTGAGCGTCAGCCAGAGCGGGCCGAGCACCGAGCGGCGGAAGCGCTGGCGGATGTCGTGTGCGGCGAGAAAGAGCCAGAAGCGATAGCGCGCCAGACCCTGCAAGAGATCCGCTTGCGCCTCGCGCCCAGCAGCGCCGGCAGCATACGTGTTAACACCATGCAGTTTTACTGCGGCTACTTCCCGCAATGCTTGTTCCACTTCGGACATGTGCCTAGACAGGTAGCATGAACACTGTCGCACGGCGCGCAAATTTCACGACTTTACCGGCATCGCGGGTCGCGACAGTGATGACGTGGTGCATCCTGGTCTCACTGCTGATTCTGGGATTCAACCGCGGCAACGCGTTCGCGTATCCCGCCCTGCTCCTGGCGCTTGCCGGGCTGCTCGTTCGACCGTGGCGCGCCACCTATGCAGGCCTGTTCGCCGAAGGTTGGCTGTGGATGCTGCCGGCGGCTTTCGGCCTGGTGATGCTCTCGGCGTTCGCCACGGCGCGGATACCGTACGAACTTCTGGACTGGGTGTATTTCCTCCCGCTCCTGCTCGCGGTTCCAGCGGCGGCGGTCTTTGCGAGGACCCGCATCCAACGTCCGGTGCTCGCCTTCGCGGCGCTGGCCCTCGGCGGGACGATCATGGCTATGGCGGTCTGCGTCTATCGCGTGGCGCGTCTCGGGTTCGGGCGGATCGCGCCGCTGCAGATCAGTCCGATCCATTTCGCCGACCTGGTGGTCATCGTCGGCTTCATGGCGCTGGCGGGCCTGATGGCGGCGAAGAGCCGCTGGCGCTGGCTGTTCCTGCTCGGACCGGTGCTCGGGCTGGTCTGCGGAGGACTGTCGGGAACGCGCGCCGTGGTGGTCGTCGCCGCGCCGCTGCTGCTGCTCGCCGCGATCTATCTGGTACGCACGGGCGCATTGCGGCTGAGGGTGCTGGTTGGCGTCGTGCTGGGACTGATCGCCGCCGCGGTGCTGCTCGTGCTGCTCGGCCTCGCTGCAGGAGAGACACGGAGCCTCGAAGCTTTCGGAATCCTGTCCGAGATCGTCTCCGGCAAGACGCTTTCCGATCAATCCGTGGCGTTCCGGTTCGACCAGTACCAGGCGGCGCTGAAAGTCATCGGTGACTGGCATCTGTTCGGCGTCGGGCGGCGGCATCAGTTCGAATACGTACTGCCGTACATGTCTGCCGCGGGGCAGGCCCAATACGCCGTCGAGCACTGGGGCTACGTCCACAATGACGGGCTGTTCCTGACAGTGATTGCCGGCCTCCCCGGCCTCGCCGCCTACCTGCTGCTCATGGGCTACCCCCTCGTCGCGCTGTGGCGCGCACCGCGGGATGCACTGGCCGAACCCCGCGCCTATCTCGTGCTGACATTCACCATCGGCTTCATCATCTCCGGCATGTCCGACGCGACGTTCAGCACAGAACTGCCTAAAACGATGTTCTGTATGTTGCCTGCGGCGATTGTGATTTTGTGCAGGGAGCCGCGCGAGATCGCTCAATGACCGAAACTTCGACTTGGACCGCTAAATTCCAGCTTGCCTCGAGGCGCCTGAAGCAGGAAATCGCCCTACTTCCTTTCCGGGGCGCCGAAAAACTTGCGTCCGTGCTGGGATATTCGCTCAAAGCATCTTTCACAGTGCTTAGATTTATCACAGCGCCCTTGTGGCTCATCGCTTACCTCCCCTACGCGATACTTCAGATGCGCGATGCGGACACGACCCGCGTGGTAGGTACCGCGCCACTTGAGGTAGGCAAGAAGCGCGCGGTAGTAGTGATACCGGATTGGCAGAAGTGTGGGAGCACGGAAGTCTTCGCTTCGCAAATACGTGGATTGGCCGAGGACGGCTGGCACGTGGATCTCGCGATTTTTACAACACACTGGGTGAAGCGCCCGCCCGACGTTGAGCTTTTCACGGCAGACACCCTGGAGCGCGCGAAGTCGCTACTGCCGCTTCACTTGGTCAAGAGAACGTTCGTTCTACACCTGAGATCAGGATGGCGCCGCTTGCAGTGGGGCGTCGGCGCATCGCGTATGACGCCCTTCGCTCGCAACTGCAACGCGTACAGCTTTATGAGGCTCTCGCTGAAAGCGTTCGCCGATTTCTGTAACGGTGCCGACCTGCTGATCAGCAATAGAGTGACTTACCTGAACTACCTGCCGCGAACTTCACGCATCTTTCTAGAGACCCACGATGTGATGACCGGGACGCAGGAATATCTGAACTCCCGAGACAGGCAGGGCGACATAGCGCTTGAACTACGGTTGGCAAGCAGGGCCGATGCTATAGGGTGCTTCAGCTCGGGGGATCAGTCGTTCTATCGACGAGCGGGGCGAGTAGTCATACGCTCACCACTTTCGATGGGGTCGCCGAAGCTCACTGCCGCCACATCCGACCGCCATTATGCTGCTAGCTTACTGTATGTTGGTGACGCTCATCTTCAGAACCTCCGTTCGCTGCAGGAGTCGGTCGTGCAGGTTCCGGCCGACCTCGAGCTGAAGATCGCTGGCCGCGTCGACCGCTTGCTACGAGACGGGACACCGCTATCAGACAACGTCGTACTGCTCGGGTTTGTACCGTCGCTCGACACTTTGATGTCAGCCGCAGATATCATCGTCGTTCCCGATTTCTATGGCACAGGGATATCGATAAAGATGATCGAGGCTGCTCTATCAGGCAAACCGCTTTTCGCGACACGTAGAGCCCTGCGTGGCCTCGAGGACGTTGAGGCGGCGTTCCCCCGCGTGGCGATTGCCCCTGACGACCCGAGTGAGTTCTTCCCAGCATTGCGAGAGCGGTTGGAAGAAGTTAAGCGCGCGAACTGGTTAGCGGTGCAAGGCGCCGCTGCAAACGGTGCGAGACGCGAGAGCGCAGTTGAGTGGGCCATGCGCGTTTCGCTTGCTCTGTCCGAGAGAAGCGCGAGGTTGGAAGGTAAGGCTGTGGAAGAGGCGAGATGATTGACTTGCGGCCTGTTCGCAACATTGAGCCACTTATCCTTGGGCTACAACTGGTGGCTCCGCCACGAGAAGCTATCTGACTTACGCACTCTGGGGACAATCAGGTGGGTACAACCCTTGTTACGGTGATATATGCACGCGAACTGCACCTCCTAAGGCTACAGGCGGTGTCGATTTCAAAATACCTCGGTCCCAGTGTCGAGGTACATTCGATCATCATCATTGCAAACGGCCCCAACCAGGCTGCGCTCCGCAGGACGATCTTAAGGAAGGTCGTTCCACTCTATGGGCGTTTCACGACCAGGGTCATCGTGATGCTTGGTGAAGAACTGCTGGCAGAGTCACTCACGGGGTCTGGGTGGCACACGCAGCAAGTCATCAAGCTCGAAGTCGCAAGGAAGATTTCGACTCCAAGCTACCTAGTGCTCGACGCCAAAAATCACTTAGTTCGTCCTCTAGACTACGTCGACTTGTTCGCTCCGGACGGCCGCATCTACGCTTCCATACTGGGCAGGACATCAATGGAGGAATATTTGAAGTTCAGCCTAGTCGCGACGGGCGCCGTTTATGACGATGACGCGAGTACTGCATTTTCATGCACAACTCCAAGCTTGTTAGACACCTCAATCGTAATGTCGCTCCTTGCCTATCTCGAAACGAACGACGTTCTCCCTCTTAGCCTGATAATGCGCTACCCTCAGCAGGAAGCTACTGAGTTCTTTTTGTACTTCGGGCACGCGCTGGCCACAAACACCTTCGACGCGCGCCATACGCGTCGTATGAAAATCGATCGAACAATCTGGGGCGACTCCGAAGCGGAAGACAACGTCTCACTAGATCAAGTGTCGATGGACCCTACCATTAAGGTCATGGGCCTCCACCGCAGGGGCTTGCTAGCGCGCGACGAAGGTGGCCTTTCACAGATAGCGACGGTTCTTAGGGACCGCGCATTGTTTTCATCTACTCATCGTGCCATCCGCTTTTTGAAGCGGGCGCGAGCGGAGGTAGACGGTAAGAGACGACCGTTGTTGGACTTACTTCCAGACCTGTGAGGGATCGCGCATTATCGGCCAATCTTGTTTGGCAGTCTGGAATAGATCGGCCGCCGCCGCGAGTACTCCTCTCTTGTCGACCGCTATGTAATCCGGATCGCCCTTGATGACCTCGTATCCGGCAGTGACAAGTCGGTGCTCGATGCTCGCATCATCATCCGGTGACAGGTGGATGCCCTCGTAGATCACGGTAGCGGGCCGGGTGCGCTCAAGCGGAAGTGTGTCGAAGACCGCGCGTTCTGCACCTTCCACGTCAATTACTAAGGCGTCCAACTTTTTTAGGCGATGCTCTTTCAATACGTCGCTCAACGGAAGCGTTCGAACAGTCTCCGAAACGATGTCGCTTTCCTCGATGCCGTGAGCCATCAGGTGGGCTTTGTCAAAGGATGCCACGCCCTGGAGATATGTGTCTCCGGTGCTTGATTTCTGGCGTTCGATAACGCTATCGGCCGCGGAGTACATGAGCCGTGAGCCTACGACGCCATCGACCGCAGCCTTGACGCACCGGACTCTCGGATAGCTCGAGTAATATGCTTGCAGCTTTTGAAAGTACCGCTCGACTGGCTCGAGGATAACGCCTGACCAGTTGCCGCGTTCACGTATCCAATAGTGAAGAGGGTCAGCGGTCGCCCCATCGTTTCCTCCAACCTGCGCGAACCTTATCGGTCCCCAGCGCCGTCTGCTAAGCATGGAAAATAGCAGAGATGAGAATGGCCTTGAGGGAATTTGCCTATCCATTAAGAAGCCTCGCTCTGCTGTTTGAGCGAAAGACCATAGGCAGACCAGATCGTGCGGACAACCCGCTGTCGCCTCATCGCGGGATATGGGACGCCGACCACAACACGACTGTCGCGGCCCGGTTTCGTTCAACGTACTGATCGCTTCGATGCAAGACACGCTCTTGCCCCAGTGCAAGAGTCCGGGCATCGACGGCCCCGGGACGAGGACGCAGTGATGCATGATCGAATGACAATTCCCGACTATCCGCTGACCCAGGGGCAGATCGATCAGTATCGCCGTGACGGGTTCATTCAGCTGGACAACGTCATTCCCGAGGACGTGCTGCAGGTGATGCGCGGCGTGATCGAACGGGCGGTGGAGGAGGAGACCAAGGCGGGCAAGCCGGCGGGGCAGGCGCTTTCCACCTACGAGAAAATCTTCAACCAGAAGGTCAATCTCTGGACACGCCACCCCGACGTGGCGCGCTACGCACTGTCGACGGCGCTCGGCACCATCGCCAAGCGGCTCGAAGGCGTGCCGATGCGCCTGTGGCACGACCAGGCCTTGTTCAAGGAGCCTGGCAAGGGCAACAACAAGACGCCGTGGCACCAGGATGCCGTCTATTGGCCGCATCAGGACCGCTGGCGGCAAACGACGATCTGGATCGCGCTCAAGGATGCGACGACGCAGAACGGCTGCATGTCGTTCGTGGGCGGGACGCAGTCGCTCGGGCCGCTGCCTGCGGTGGACCTCGGCGATCCGCAGGACCTGTTCGACCAGGCGCCACACCTGCGGCCGGTGCATCCGGTGCCGCGGCCGCTGAAGGCCGGCAGTGCGACGTTCCACAACGGATTGACGTTCCACTATGCCGGGCCCAACAAATCCGACGACACCCGCGAGGCGTTTGCCATCATCTACATGCCCGACGGCACGCAGTTCGACGGGTCCCCGCACATCGTGACCGATGGTCAGGGCTTCAAGCCGAACGATCCGCTGGCATCCGACCTGTTCCCGCTGGTTTCCTGAGTGCGCTATCGCAGCTTCGGGACCACCGGCTGGCAGGTCAGCGAGATCGGGTTCGGCGCCTGGCAGCTCGGTGGCGACTGGGGTGCAACTGAGGATACGGATTCGGTTCGGACGCTGCACCATGCCTTCGAGCGCGGCATCAACTTCGTCGATACGGCACAGATGTATGGCAAGGGCCGTTCGGAGAGCATCGTCGGACGGGCAGTGAAGGAATGGCGCGGCGACCGCATCCATGTCGCCACCAAGGTGCAGCCCACGGCCTGGCCCGGACCCGATGAGGATGCACCAGAGATGCGGGGGCGCTATCCCGCATGGTATCTCCGGCAGGAAGTGGAAGCGTGCCTGAGGCGGCTGCAGGTAGAGCGGATCGACCTGCTGCAACTGCATTGCTGGATACCCGCCGGCACGCAGGAGCTCGACTGGCTCGAGACGCTCAACGCCCTGCGGCTCGAGGGCAAGATCGAGCATATCGGCGTGTCGATCCGCGACTACCGGCCCGAGGACGGCGTGGGGCTTGCGAAGCTGGCGCTGGTCCAATCCATGCAGGTGGTGTTCAACCTGTTCGAGCAGCGGCCAGCGGGGGCGCTGTTCAATGCGGCCGAGCGCAATGCGCCGGGCTTCATTGCGAGGGTGCCGCTGGATTCCGGCTCATTGACCGGTACGTGGACGCCGGCGACCTATGGACAGTGGGAAAAGGGCTCGGTGCCGCACAACCTTTTCCGCGACGAACGGTTCAGCGAGACACTCGCGAGGGTTGAGGCGCTAAAGGCGTTGTGCGGCCGGTATTACCCAACACTGGCCGAGGCTGCGATGCGCTATATCCTGAGTGCGCCGCAGGTGAGCACTGTGATCCCAGGCATGCGCAATGCGGCGGAGATCGACACGAATATCGCCTATACCGACGGCGCGGACTTTCCGGAGGACCTTGCGGCTGCCCTGCCCGCACATGCCTGGCCGCGGAATTACTATCGATGAGCGCGCGCGAAGTTCGGATCGAACTGCTGTCGCCGGCGGAGATCGATGCGGCAATGGCGGAGCGACCGGTGGTTTACGTGCCGCTCGGAACGTACGAGTTTCACGGCGCGCATCTGCCGATCGGGCTCGACGCGCTATCGGCGCATGGCATCTGCTTGGCGGCCGCTGAGCGGGACGGCGGGGTGGTGTGTCCGCCGCTCTACTACGGTACCGGTGGCGGACACGGGGCTTATCCGTGGACGATCATGGTGGAGCCCGAGCCGATCCTGTCGCTGTTGCGCACGACCATTGCGCAACTGGCGAAGTTCGGCGTGCGGCAGGTGGTGCTGATGAGCGGGCACTTTCCGGGCGAGCAGATCGAGATGATTCAGGCGCTGGCGGCGGAGGCGAGAGCCGAGGGCACGGTGCGAGTGGATGCGCTGTCGGTGGCGATGGCGAGGCTGGCGCTCGCGCCCGACCATGCGGCGATTTTCGAAACAACGCTGCTCGGTGCGTTGCGCCCCGAGTTGGTGCATGTCGAACGGCTGCCGCCGCTGGAGAGTGCGCCGGCGATCGACCCGAACGGCAACAGCATGGGGCCGCAGCGGCACGAAAAGTCGCATCCGCTCTACGGCATCTTCGGGCCAGATCCGCGCCACTACGATCCAGCGGCAGCGCAGCCGCTGCTCAAGGCGATGGTGGACTGGGTCGTGGGCCGCGTTCGCGATCAGACGTCGTAGAGGTCGCGGTAGCCAGATGGTGTCAGACCCTTGTAGCGCTTGAAGACGCGACAGAAATGCGCGGCGTCGGAGAAGCCGAGTTCGGCCGCGATATCCGTAACTCTGGGGGCCGGATTGAGCAGCAACTGGCAGGCCCTGTGCACGCGACGGCGCTGAAAATAGTCGGTCGGGCCATAGCCCGTCGAGGTGCGGAACAGCGTCGAAAAATGGTCCACGGAAACACCCGATGCGGTTGCGCTGGCGGCCACCGAATAGGACGAGCCGGTGTTGACCGCGCGCTCGATGGTCTCCATCGCCGACCACACCTCGCTACGGATCGCAAGCGTCGCAGATGTGGGATCCTGTTCTATCCAGTTGCGCGCGATGAGGGCGATGGCCTTCTGCAGCGCGCAACGGAGATAGAGCGGCGAGGGTGAGGCGGCTCTGCCCTCGGCAGCGATTTCGGTGAGCTCGGATTGGACGCGGGTGAAATCGTCCGGCTTCAGGCGCAGCTGCACGGTGTCGGTACTGCCGGTCTTCATCAAGGTACCCGAGAGGAACAGCGGCACCGCGCCGGCCTCGGTCCAGAGCAGGCCGAGATCGCTCATCAGCCATTCGCTCAGATAGTATGCGTTGATGATCTCGAGGTCGCGCGCGCCCTCTAATGCATGCACCTCATCAGGAGGTACGACGAAGAGGTCGCCGGGCAGCAGCGGAGCGCGGCCGGCTTGAGTGATATGTGTCGCACTGCCGGCGACGACGAGCCCAATCTCGTGAAAAGCGTGGTCGTGCGGAGCGACATCGATCGGCACCGGGAGGCGTTCGGCACGGACCGGCCGTCCGGCGGAGAGCTGGACGAATTCCTGGTCGACGCGCCAAGTCGCCTTGAGATGGGATCGCGGGTTCATTCAATCAGGCTAAGCGAGATGCCCGCCGCCGCGCAACTGGTTCAGCTCTGAACCGGACGCGAGGAGCTCCGCGCGACCAGCCGCGGGGTGACGATGAAGTTTTCGGGCTCGCTGCGCCCCTCGATACGCTCGATCAGCAGCCGCGCCGCCTGCAGGCCGAGGACCTGGCCGGACTGGTCGACGGAGGTGAGTGCGTTCTGTTCAAGGTCGCAATAGGAGGTGTTGTCGTAGCCGACGACAGCGAGATCGCCCGGTACAGACAGGCCCATCTCGCGCGCCACGCTCAACACTTCGAGCGCGATGAAGTCGGTCCAGCAGAAGATGGCTTCGGGGCGGTTTCGCGACTGCAGGAGGTGGCGCGCCACGGCCTGTGTCTCTCGTGGCGTCTGGCGAGCGACCACGACCTGTACGTTACGCGTGAGGCCAGCTTCTTTCATGGCGGCGCGAAAGCCCAGTTCGCGATGGCTGGTGACCATCGAGTCGGACGGTCCATCGAGTTGCTGGCTGAGGAAGGCGATGTTCTTGTAGCCGTTGGCGACGAGATGCTGCACCACCAGACGTGCACCCAGTTGGTCGTTGTTGTTGACGGTGTCGAAATTGGCGCCAGGCTTGGCGTGATAGGCAATCAACACGAGCGGCACGCGTTCGGCGATGCGCATGACCTCGGGCGTCAACATCCGAGGGCCGATGACCATGATGCCATCCATCTGGCGATCGATCATCGATTCAAACAGGGCGCTCTCGATGGGCGCAGTGGAGTCGCTGACGCCGAGCAGCGTCTGATATTGCGTCCGTTCGAGCGCAGCGTTCATGCCGGCCATGATGTCGGCGAAGAACGGGTTGCGCAGGTCGGGGATGAGGAAGCCCAGCGTGTAGGTCTGGCCGCGCATGCCGCGCGCTGCCGCATGCGGGCGGTAGTTCAAGCGCGCGATCGATGCCTGCACGCGGCCGCGCAGCGACTCGCTGACACCGTAGGCATCGCGGAGCACCTTAGAGACAGCGGCAACGGAGACGCCGGCGTCCTCGGCCACGGTACGAATGGTTACGCGTCCACTCTTGCCCTTGCCCGCCACACTTGCCTCCCTGCTCTGCTCTATCGGCAGATGCCGTGCCTCGCAAATTGGGGCTTGCGGACGTTTTGCTGCCGTGCATGTATAACGATATACATAGAACGTTGCACGAAACCGTGAAGGCAGGCAACGCGAGGAGCGGGGAGAGCATTCGAGCGCCTGACTGCGCCGGGCATCATCAAGCGATACTGGATTCGTTCAACAATCCGGCCTGAATGCTGCAAGACGCTCGCTAACCGCTCGTATTCACTCGCAAAATGGACCGCCGACCAAAGCCGGGAAACGGCAGGCGGCTTGGAGGAGAGCAGTCGTGACGATCGTGCAGACCCGGCCAGCGGCCGGGGCGAAGAGCGCCAATACACATGCCTGGACGGCGCAGATGGTCAGCCCCGCAGCTGATCAGGGCGTCGAAACCCGGGCCTCGTTTTTGCGCAAGACCTTCACGCTGGAGTCCGTGCCGTCGGACGCCACGCTCCGCATCAGTGCCCTCGGCCTCTACCGGGCTTTCATCAACAGCAAGCGTGTCGGGCATGACGAGTTGACCCCCGGCTGGACGGTCTACGATCAGCGCTTGTCTTTCCAAACCTATGACGTGTCTGACCTGCTCAAGGCGGGTGAGAACGTCATCGACATCTGGTTGGGAGACGGCTGGATGCGTTCGCAGATGGGGTGGCGTGCCAACCCCGTGCTCAACACCTGGGGCAAGGACCTCGCGGCAATCGCCGAGATCAGCAGCGGCGGCAAGGTGATCCTCGCAAGCGATGCGAGTTGGCAGAGCGGGTTGCTGCCGATCATGAAGAGCGGCATTTATTTCGGCGAGGTGTACGACGCCCGCGAAGAGACGCTCAGCGCCAACCAGGGCAGCGGCGTCGTCAAAGGGTTCGATGCCAAGCGGCTGATCCCGCATGAAGTGGAGGCGGTTCAGGAGCTCGAGGCGCTGCCCGTCGTCGCGACATCCGAGGACGTGCAGAAGCGGATCATCTACGATTTTGGCCAGAACAGCGCCGGCTATGTGCGCTTCACTGTGCGCGGCGAGCGCGGCGCCAAGATCGTAGTCGAGCATTCGGAAGTGCTCGACAAGGACGGCAATTTCTACAACCAGAACCTGCGGTCCGCCGAGGCAAAGCTCGAATACGTCCTAAAGGGCGGCGGGGACGAGACATACAGCCCGTATTTCACCTTCCAGGGCTTCCGCTATGCCCGCGTGACGATCTGGGGCAAAGCCGAACTGGTCTCGATCGAATCCGTGCCGATCACTTCGGCGCTCGATCCGGCGGGCACGTTCACCTCGGCCAGCCCGCTGGTGAACAAGCTAGTGCAGAACACCATCTGGTCGCAGCGGGGCAACTTCATCGAAGTGCCGACAGACTGCCCGCAGCGCGACGAGCGCTTCGGCTGGACGGGCGATTGCCAGGTGTTCGCGCCGACCGCCTGCTACCTCAACGACAGCCACGACATCCTCGCCAAGTGGCTGCGCGACGTCATGGCGGACCAGCGGCCGGATGGCGGGATTGCGCATGTGTCGCCCGATCCGTTCAAGAGCCTGCCGGCTCTGGGGTTCTATGGATCGACGGGCTGGGGCGATGCGATCTGCGTGGTGCCGTGGGTGCTGTATCAGCACTATGGCGACCGTGACATTCTCGCTGAAACCTTCCAGGCCATGATCAGGTGGAACGATTTCGTTTGGTCGATCAGCGATGCTCCGATCGTGCGCCCACCGGCGGACTGGGCGGCGCGCGGCTTTACCTTCGGCGACTGGCTGCAACCGCAGGGTGACTTTGCCAAGCCGTACCCGACGATGGGCGACGACGCGGCGGCGACGATCTATCTCTACATTTCCTCGACCATCACCGCACAGGTCGCCGAGGTCCTCGGCGACAAGGCGCAGGCCAAGCGCCTCAGCGATCGCGCCGAGACGGTGAAGAAGGCCTTCCAGAAAGAGTTCATCACCGGCACCGGGCGCATCGGCTACGACGACCAGTCGACCTATGCGCTGTCGTTCCTCTGGGACCTGATCCCGGCCGAGCACGTCGAGGCGGCAAAGAAGTATTTCAAGGCGACCATCGCGCGTTCGCATGGCCGGATCGGCACGGGGTTCATCGGAACGCCGGCGCTCCTCCCTGCGCTGGTCAAGATCGGCGAGCCCGATCTTGCGGCTTCGGTATTCCTCCAGGAGGAGGTGCCGGGCTGGCTCTACCAGGTGAAGACCGGCGCCACGACGATCTGGGAGCGCTGGGACGCGATCCAGGCCGACGGATCGATCTTTGATCCGCAGATGAACTCCTACAATCACTATGCCTATGGCGCGGTGTGCCAGTGGCTGTTCGAGGGTGTGGCGGGCTTCCGTCCCGACGCAGAGCAACCCGGCTTCAAGCACATCATCTTCGAGCCGACGATCATTCCGTCGCTGTCACCGGTCGCCGCGACGCACGATTCGGCGGCGGGCCGCATCGAGGCCAAATGGCGGGTCGAGGGCGACAAGGTTACTTACGAGGTCGTGGTGCCAGAGGGTGCGACCGGCACTTTCGTTCTCGCCCCTGCCTATCGAGAAGCCGCAATCGACGGCAAGGCTCAACAGAATGCGCGCAGCTCGCTCGCGCCCGGAGCGCACACGATCACGTTCCGGATCGGCAAGCCGTGATCTCGCGATCACGTACCGCAAACAAACCGGCCGCAATCGGCCGTAACTGGGAGGAGACTATGATCCTGAAACTGACACGGCGGGTCGCTGTCACAGGCGCCGCTGCATTGCTGTTCACCACGGCACTCGTGGGCGCCGGCCAGGCGCAGACGCAGCTGACGTTCCTCGTCGACAATGCCGACGCATCGGTTGCGTGGGCCGAGCAATTGGTCACCGACTTCGAAGCGCTCAATCCGGACATCAAGATCTCGATCGAGACGCGTCCGGGTGGCACCGACGGCGACAACATCATCAAGACGCGCCTCGCCACCGGCGAGATGACCGACATCTTCAACTACAATGCCGGCTCGCTGTTCCAGGCGATCAACCCGGTGCAGAACATCACCGACCTGAATGACGAGGCCTGGCAGGCAGACATCCTCGACTCGTTCAAGACGGTGGTGACGGCTACCGATGGCCACGTTTACGGCGCGCCATTCGGTGCGGCGATGGGCGGCGGCGTGCTCTACAACAAGAAGATCTACGCCGATCTCGGCCTCTCGGTCCCCAAGGACTGGGCGACCTTCATGGCCAACAACGAGAAGATCAAGGCAGCCGGCAAGACGGGCGTCATCCAGTCGTTCGCCGACAGCTGGACCGCACAGCTCTTCGTGCTGGGCGATTACTTCAACGTGCAGGCGGCGGTGCCGAACTTCGCGGCGGACTATACCGCCAACAAGGTGAAGTACGCGACGACCCCCGCAGCCATGCGCGGCTTCGACCACGGCAAGGAAGTCTTCGATGCGGGCTTCCTCAATGCCGACTATTCGGCAGCGACACTCGACGACGCGTTGCGTGAACTCGCCACCGGCGAAGGCGCGCACTACCCGATGCTGACCTTCGCGATCAGCAACATCGCGGCGAACTACCCCGAGAACCTCAACGACGTCGGTTTCTTCGCCATCCCCGGCGACAACGCCGCGTCGAACGGGCTCACGGTGTGGATGCCGTCGGCGGTGTACATCGCCAAGACCAGCCAGCATCAGGAGGAGGCCAAGAAGTTCGTGGCTTACCTGTCGAGCAAAGCGGGCTGCGACTCCCTGACCAAGGCGGGCGCCGCGACTGGCCCCTACCTCGTTAAGGGCTGCGAACTGCCGGCCGATGTCCCGGCCGGCGTTGCCGACCTCCTGCCCTACTTCCAGGCGGAAGGCACCACCGCTCCGGCGCTCGAGTTCGTGTCGCCGGTGAAGGGTCCGAACCTGTCGCAGATCACTGTTGAAGTCGGCTCGGGCATCCGTACGCCTGCCGACGGCGCTGCGCTCTACGACGAAGATGTGAAGAAGCAGGCTCAGCAGCTTGGCCTCCCGGGCTGGTAAGCCGACGCTAGCCGTATGATACTTGCCCGCGTCCGGGTCATACCGGGCGCGGGTCTCTGTTAAGGAAGCTCGATGGCCGTCACGGACATGCCGAACACCACCGCCCCCGGTTCAGGGCCCGCGCGTTCGCCGTATCCCAACTGGTTCTACCTGCCGGCCGCCATCATCTTTGGAGTCCTGTTCCTGCTGCCGACGGGCGCGTCGCTGTTCTTCTCGCTGACGCGCTGGACATTGTTCGACTGGGAATTCATCGGCCTCGCCAATTTCACGCAGTTCTTCCAGGAAGCCTTCCTCGTCAAGGGCCTGATCAACACGCTGATCTACGGTGTGGTGACCAGCGGATTGAAGGTGGTGCTCGGTCTGGCCTTCGCCGTGCTACTCACGTCCGACATCATCGCGCGGGGCTATCTGCGCTCGGTGATCTTCTTTCCGGTGCTGGTGAGCACGGTTGGCGTCGGCATCACCTTCACTGTGATGATGCACCCCACACAGGGCGTGATCAACGAAACGCTGGCGCTGTTCGGCCTCAAGGGTCCGGCATGGCTCAGCGATCCGTGGATCGTGATCTTCTCACTGGCCTTCGTCGACGTCTGGAAAGGCGTCGGGCTCGCCACCGTGATCTACATGGCCGGCATCGTCTCAATACCGCAGGATTTCTACGAGGCTTCCACCATCGATGGCGCGAGCGCCTGGCAGAAGTTCTGGAACATCACGCTGCCACTGGTGCGCCCTGCGACGGTGACGGTGGTGCTGCTCAGCCTCATCGGCGGGCTGCGCTCGTTCGACCTGATCTGGGCGATGACGAAGGGCGGACCGGGCTTTACGTCCGACGTGCTGGCGTCGGTCGTTTACAAGCAATACCAGGCCGGGTTCTACGGCCTCTCCACGGCCGGAAATGTGGTGCTGTTCGTGCTTGTCGGGCTGATCGCCGTTCCTCTGTCGATCTTCTTCAACCGGCAGGAGGTGCAGCAATGAGGCACGCCAGCCGCTACTGGATCGGTGGTCTCGCGATCCTCGTTTCGACATTCGTTTTCCTCGTGCCGTTCGCCTTCATCATACTGACGGCGATGAAGGACAGGAAGTCGGCGGCGCTGCGCGAGCTGTCGTGGCCGGCGACGAACCATTTGTGGGAGAACATCGTCGCGGTGGTGCAGACGCGCGACTACATGCTGGTCACCGCTCTCATCAACAGCACCATCCTCACCGTCGCCAGCGTGACGCTGCTGGTGATTACCGGCGCGCTCGTCGGCTTCGTGATGCAGCGGCGGCCATCGGTGTGGACCAATATCGCGGGCTTTATGGTGCTGGCTGGCCTGATCATCCCTCCGGCGGTGGTGCCGACGATCTGGGTCATGCAGAGCCTCGGCATCTTTAAGACCATGACGGGCATGGTGCTGATCGAAGTGGCCTATGGGCTAAGCTTCTCGGTGATTTTGTTCCGGGCGTTTGTCGCGACGATCCCACGTGAGCTCGACGAAGCGGCGATCATAGACGGCGCGGGGCCTCTGACGCTGTTCTTCGGTATCGTGCTGCCGCTGTTGAGGCCAGTGGTGGTGACGCTGGTGGTGGTGCAGTCGGTGGCGATCTTCAACGACTTTACCAACCCGCTCTACTACCTGCCGGGCAACCAGAACGCGACGGTGCAGCTGACGCTGTTCAACTTCCAGAGTCAGTTCAACACGCAGTTCAACCTGCTGTTCACGAACATCCTGCTGATCACCATCCCGCCGCTGATCATCTTCATCTTCTTCAACCGGCAGATCGTGGCCGGCATGACGGCGGGTGCGGTGAAGGGCTAGGCAGGCCGCGGTAGCCCGTGTCCCGCAGCCCGCAACTGGCGGGCAGCGTCGGCATAGGCGGCCTCGTCGCTCGCCCCACCCTAGATGCGGCCGATTTTGAAATCCTGCTCGCCGAGCAGCACGCCGTCGCTGCGCTCCGCATAGTCGCGCATGTTGGCGAGGCGAACGCCGGAGCCGATGAAGACAGGTTTGTCCACGGCGTCCTTGACGGCCTTCACGCGCTCAAAGCTCGGCGGCGCCGAGCTGGGTGAGCTGGAGAAGCTAACGGCCATCCCGCTCTCGGCGCTCCTCTACATCAAGGCGGCGGCGAATAC
>JBEBHC010000302.1:0-2250 GCA_040081185.1 Devosia sp.
TATCCGTAACGATCGACGGCACACCGGAAGCGGCTGCCTCTTGGATCACATTGCCAAACGTATCGGACTCGCTTGGAAAGACGAAGACGTCCATGTTCATTTGCGATATCTCTCGGTGTTGAAGTTTTACACACTCCCAGACTTCGTGAACGATGTGAAAGATAAGCTTCAGCAAGATTGGACACTTATTATTGTGAGTAAACGAGCTGATGATCTGAAGGGTGTTTTGACAGAGGAACGTATTCAATTCCTTGATTCCCCAGAGCGCAGGTCGGGAGCGGTGACTATCGTTCCGGCAGGAGAAGATGAGCTCCTACCTCACTCGTTACAAAACCCTGATTTAAAATGTGCGCTCATTACAGATCGAGAGATTTTCTCACTACGTAAAGAGGCTAAACAGCGCTCTGTACAGCGCTTAGCACTAGATTTCATCACATCACTCCAGGTCGGAGATTTCGTGGTGCATATGGAGCACGGTATTGGTCGATTTGAAGGGATGACACAGAAGGTTGTCGACGATGTAGAGCGTGAGTACCTAGAAATTACGTACGCAGAAAACGATAAGCTCTTCGTACCAGTCGACCAAGCGGACAAGCTCAGTAAGTTTGTGCACGAGGAGGGCGAAGAGCCCACACTCACACGTCTTGGCTCATCTGAGTGGAAGAAGATCACAAAGAAAGTAAGTGAAGAAACGCAGAAAGTCGCAAAAGAACTCTTAGAGATTTACGCTAAGCGTGCGCGGGCAAAAGGAAACTCGTTCCCAGATGACAGCGACATTCAGCAGCGCTTTGATGATGCTTTCCCATACACAGAGACGCCGGGTCAGATCAAAGCGATCGAAGACATCAAGAAAGACATGGAGAGCGGTCACCCCATGGACAGACTTGTCTGTGGAGACGTTGGATTTGGAAAGACAGAGGTTGCCATGCGTGCTGCATTTAAGGCCGTCCAAGGCGGAAAGCAGGTCGCATTCCTCTCCCCCATCACCATCCTTACAGATCAGCATTACCGAAGCCTTATCAAGCGTATGGAGGGCTTCAATATCAGGATCGATATGCTTTCACGCTTCCGTACGACGCAGCAGCAGAATGAAACGTTGCAGAAGCTACGCGAGGGAAAGATCGACATCATCGTCGGTACGCATCGCCTGCTTCAAGACGATATTCAATTTAGTGACCTAGGTCTCGTCATCATCGATGAAGAGCAGCGCTTTGGTGTGAAGCAAAAAGAAAAACTGAAGGAGCTTCGTTCTGCAGTGGATATTCTCACGATGACTGCGACGCCGATTCCTCGCACGCTCAACCTTGGTCTTCATAAACTTCGTGATATCACGACGATCACAACGCCACCACCTGGGCGTCTACCTATCATCACAGAAGTTCGTAAATATTCTGATGCCCTTGTGCGTGAGGCGATCATGAAAGAGATCGGCCGAGGCGGACAGGTCTATATGCTTCACAATCGCGTTGAGACGATCGATGCGTTTGCGATGAAGCTCAAGGCCTTGGTCCCACAGGCGACCTTCGTAGTGACCCATGGACAGCTAAAACCAGAGGTCTTAGAAGAGCGCATCGTTGACTTCAAGAGCGGTAAGTACTCGGTGCTCGTGAGCTCCACGATCATTGAAAACGGTATCGACCTTCCACGCGCCAATACGCTCATCGTGAACGAGGCTGAAAAATTTGGTCTCTCACAGCTGTACCAGCTTCGCGGCCGCGTTGGCCGTGGTACGGTGCAGGCGTATTCATACTTCCTGTATCACTCACAGAGGCTGAAGGATGACGCCAAGAAGCGTCTCCGCGCGATCGTTGAAGCATCCGAACTTGGTTCCGGATTCCAGATCGCCATGCGTGACCTAGAGATCCGTGGTGCTGGTGAAATTCTTGGGGCATCTCAATCCGGAAATATGCAGACTGTCGGCGTCAGCCATTACCTGCGTCTTCTGAAGGCGGCGGTGGAAGAAATGAAAGCCGGTGGCAAGGGTGATGACGATGATCTGCCTCAGACGATCGAAATCATTCTGCCGTTCGAAGCTCTTCTGCCGTCGTTCTATATTCCTGACGAACAAGAGAAGATCGGTGCGTATCAAAAGCTCGCAGGATCTGAAGATGAAACGATTCTTGCTGAGTTCGAGGAAGATCTCCGTGAAGAATACGGACCACTGCCAAAACAAGCTGAAAACCTTCTACAGGTCATCCGCCTCAAAATGGCGTGCCGCAGAGCCGGTGTCGTTCGCGTGAAGATGGATAA
>JBEBHC010000025.1:0-29949 GCA_040081185.1 Devosia sp.
CTTCCAGCACTTCAACCATTCCGGGCACTGCGACGAGCCCCGCCTTGCAGTCGGCAAAGGCACCGACGCCCGGAAGCACGATGCGCTCGGCGCTGCGGACGACATCCGGGTCGGCGGTGACCACCACAGACTTGTCGAGCGCCGCGGTTGTCACGGCGCGTTCGAAGGCCTTGGCGGCCGAGCGCAGATTGCCCGAGCCGTAGTCGATGATCGCGACGGTTCCGCTCATTATCGCCGGCTCAAATAGTCCCGCTCGGCCAGATCTTCGCCCGCCGCAACGACATCGCCGCGCCAGACCCAGCCCCGCGCACCGAGCGCCTCGCGGCGGAGGCCGGTTGCCTCGAAGCCGAACAGGACGGCCACCAGCAGGTAAAGCGCCAAGCAGGCGTCGCCCCCGATGATGGGGTTGAGGTAGATCAGCGCGCCGGTGAGCACCGCCCAGGCCAGCAGCATCAGCGCCAGACCATGCCGCAAGGCATAGAGCGGTGGCAGGAACGCCGCGAAAAACGAGAATCGCTCCGGCACGGCGAGGGGACCCAGCGCCGCGCTCTGCTTTTGATCCACTTTCTCGAAGATGGAATAGAGCGTCATGGGGTCGACTTAGAGCAAAAGCCCCCTTGAGGGAAGCGGGGCGAAACGTGCATGATGGCGCCCAGAAACACGTTCCGACCGGAGACTGCAGATGGCCAATGAAACCGAGCGCGAAACCCCCTCGCAGGGCATCTTCGTCGGCTACCTCGCCGTTGGCTTGCTGGCTTTCGCGCTGCTGATCGCCGCCTGGGGCATCATCACCGGACTGACGCACCCGCCGGTCGTCTGAGCGGACGCTGGCCGCGCCTAAAGCGTTCCCTTGGTCGAGGGAATGCGATCCTTGGCGCGCGGATCGATCTCGACCGCATCACGCAAGGCCCGCGCCAGCGCCTTGAAGGCGCTTTCGGCGATGTGGTGGTTGTTGTCGCCGTACATGGTCTCGACGTGCAGCGTGATGCCCGCGTTCATGGCGAAAGCCTGGAACCACTCGCGGAAGAGCTCGGTATCCATCTCGCCGACCTTGTCGCGGTTGAACTCGACCTTCCACACGAGGAACGGCCGGCCGGAGACATCCAGCGCCACGCGGGTCAGCGTGCCATCCATCACCAGATCGGCGCTGGCGTAGCGGCGGATGCCTTTCTTGTCGCCGAGCGCCTGCTTCACGGCCTCGCCCAAAGCGATGCCGACATCTTCGGCGGTGTGGTGGAAATCGATATGCAGGTCGCCCTTGGCGCGTACCCTTATGTCGATCAGCGAGTGCTTGGCCAACTGGTCGAGCATGTGATCGAGGAAGCCGATGCCGGTCTGCATGTCGTGCGTGCCGGTGCCATCGAGATTGACCGACACGACGATGTCGGTCTCGTTGGTCTTCCGCTTGATTTCGGCTTTGCGCATGCTCTGTCCCGCCAATCCGGGCTCCTTAACAGCATCGCTTCATCGGCAACAGCCGATATTGCAAATGCCCTTTCCGCCCCTAAATACGGTGAAATCCTTTTGGAGTGTTGAATGTCCCAGGCGTCTCAGGGCTCGGAATTCCCCGGCTGGCACGGCACGACCATCGTGTCGGTCCGCAAGGGCAACAAGGTGGTGATCGCCGGCGACGGGCAGGTTTCGGTCGGCAATACCGTGATGAAGCACAATGCCCGCAAGGTGCGGCGGCTGGTCGGAGACAAGGTGATCGGCGGCTTTGCCGGCTCCACGGCGGATGCGTTTACGCTGTTCGAGCGGCTCGAAAAGAAGCTCGAGCAGTATCCGGATCAGTTGATGCGCGCCGCCGTCGAGCTCGCCAAGGACTGGCGCGGCGACCGCTATCTCCGTCACCTCGAAGCGATGATGATCGTCGCCGATAAGGAAGTGACCCTCGTGATCACCGGCAATGGCGACGTACTGACCCCCGACAAGGGCGTCATCGCCATCGGCTCGGGTGGCAATTACGCGCAGTCGGCAGCGCTGGCGCTGGCCGAGAACACCGAGATGGACGCCGAGACCATCGCCCGCAAGGCGATGAAGATCGCGGCCGAGATCTGCATCTACACCAATGAGAGCGTGACGCTCGAAAGCCTCGAGGCCTAAGCGGGATCAGGAAAAGCTCTGTCCCCGCGAAGGCGGGGATTGCCGAGCCCGGCCTTCGCTGGGCCATGCTTTTCCGGTTCGATCCCGCGATACGAAAGGACTATCATGCTCAATGAACAGGACAACAGCCCGGCCGGTTTCGGCGGACATCAGGACGCGCCGGCTGCGGCAGGCGGCCGGAAGGACGTGAACGTGGAATCCCTCTCGCCCCGGCAGATCGTTGCCGAGCTCGACCGCTACATCGTCGGCCAGGGCGACGCCAAGCGCGCCGTCGCGGTAGCGCTGCGCAACCGCTGGCGCCGCCAGCAGCTGCCGGCGGACCTGCGCGCCGAAGTGACGCCGAAGAACATCCTGATGATCGGGCCGACCGGCGTCGGCAAGACCGAGATTTCCCGGCGGCTCGCCAAGCTCGCCAATGCGCCGTTCATCAAGGTCGAGGCGACCAAGTTCACCGAGGTCGGCTATGTCGGCCGCGACGTGGAGCAGATGATCCGCGACCTCGTCGAGGCCGGCATCGGCGTGTTGCGCGACATGCGCCGCAAGGAAGTGGAAGTGCAGGCGCATGCCAAGGCCGAGGACCGCGTGCTCGATGCGCTGGTCGGCGCCAGCGCCGGATCGGCGACGCGCGACAGCTTCCGCAAGAAGCTCCGCTCGGGCGAACTCGACGATCGCGAGATCGAAGTGGAAGTCTCGGGCCAGGGGCCGCAGGGCGGCATGTTCGAGATTCCCGGCCAGCCCAATGTCATCAACATCCAGGACATGATCGGCAAGGCGCTTGGCCAGAAGGGCCAGAAGCGCAAGGTCAAGGTGAAGGACAGTCACGCGCTGCTGCTCGCCGACGAGGCCGACAAGCTGCTCGACCAGGACCAGCTGACGCGCGAAGCCGTCGAGCTCGCCGAGAACCACGGCATCGTGTTCATCGACGAAATCGACAAGGTCGCCTCGGGCGGCGCCTATTCCGGCCCGAGCCGCGAAGGCGTGCAGCGCGACCTGCTGCCGCTGATCGAAGGCACGACGGTTTCGACCAAGTACGGGCCGGTCAAGACCGACCACATCCTGTTCATCGCCTCGGGCGCCTTCCACGTGAGCAAGCCGTCGGACCTCTTGCCGGAACTGCAGGGCCGCCTGCCGATCCGCGTCGAACTCAAGGCGCTGACCAAGGACGACCTGGTCGGCATCCTCAGGGACACCGATGCGTCGCTGATCAAGCAGTACGTGGCGCTGATGGGAACCGAGGGCCTGACGCTGGACTTCCAGCCGGACGGCATCGACGCCATCGCGGATGCGGCGGTGAAGGTGAACTCGACCATCGAGAATATCGGCGCGCGGCGGCTCCAGACGATCATGGAGCGGCTGGTCGAGGACATCTCGTTCAGCGCCGACGAAAAGAAGGGCGACACGATCCGCATCGACGCGAACTATGTCGCCGAGCGCGTGGGCAAGATGGCGGCCGACGCGGATCTGAGCCGCTTCGTGCTGTAAATATCGGGCACCGAAAGGCGCCCAAGCTAGAATTGTCATCCCCGCGAAAGCGGGGACCCAACCGCCCCTCGCGTGGGTGTGAGATGGGTCCCCGCTTTCGCGGGGATGACACTTTGGGGTAGTGCTTGTCCGACTCATGACCGACCTGCTCCCCCTCACCTTCAACCCGCGCGACGTGCTGCTGAAGACATTCGGCCACGCCAGTTTTCGGGGGCAGCAGGAAGAGGTGGTGACCCACATCGTGGGTGGCGGCGATGCGGTTGTGCTGTTCCCGACCGGCGCCGGTAAATCGGTCTGCTACCAGCTGCCATCGCTCTGCCGCCGTGGTGTCGGTATCGTCATCTCGCCACTGATCGCCCTGATGCGCGATCAGGTGGAGGCGCTGCGCCAGCAGGGCGTGCGCGCCGAAGCGCTCAACTCATCGCTGACGCCCGAGCACGCTTCGCATGTGCGCGACCTGTTGCGGCGCGGCGCGCTGGACCTGCTCTATGTGGCGCCCGAGCGCATCATGACTGCGGGGTTCCTGCAGCTCATTTCCGATATCGACATCGCGCTGTTCGCCATCGACGAGGCGCATTGCGTGAGCCAATGGGGGCACGATTTCCGCCCGGACTATCGGGCACTGTCGCGACTGGCCGAACTGTTTCCGCATGTGCCGCGCATCGCGCTCACCGCCACCGCGGATCCGGCAACGCGCGCCGATATCATCGAGCGGCTGCAGCTCGAGCGGGCGCGGGTGTTCGAGACCAGCCACGACAGGCCCAACATCGCCTATGCCATCGGCCAGCGCGCCAACGGACAGAAGCAGCTCCTGGCGTTTCTCGAAAAGCACAAAGGCGAGAGCGGCATCGTCTATTGCCTCAGCCGCAACAAGGTGGAAAACACCGCCGCGTGGCTCACCGAGCACGGCGTGCCGGCGCTGCCCTATCATGCCGGCATGAGTCCGCATATCCGCAGCCGCAACCAGGATTCATTCCTCAAGGATGACGGGGTCTGCCTCGTTGCGACGATCGCGTTCGGCATGGGCATCGACAAGCCCGACGTGCGCTATGTGGCGCATCTCGACATGCCGTCATCGATCGAGGCTTACTATCAGGAGACGGGTCGCGCGGGACGCGACGGGCTGCCGTCGGAGACGCTGCTGCTCTACGGCATGGCCGATGTGGTGCAGCGCCGCCGCATGATCGATGAAGGCGAGGCGCCCGACGAGATCAAGCGGATCGAGCGCGGCAAGCTCGAGGCACTGCTGTCCTTGTGCGAGACCACCGGCTGCCGCCGACAGGCGATCCTGCGTCATTTCGGCGAGGCGCATCCGGGCAATTGCGGCAACTGCGACAATTGCCTGACGCCGGCCGAGACCTGGGACGGCACGGAGGCGGCGATCAAGGCGCTGGCCGCGATCTTCCGCACCGGCCAGCGCTTCGGCGGCGGACACATCATCGACGTCCTGCTCGGCCGCGACACCGAGAAGGTGCTGATGAACGGGCACCAGAACCAGCCGATCTTCGGACAGGGCAGCGAACTCGACCGCAAGGGGTGGCAGTCTGTGCTGCGGCAATTGTCGGCGATGGGGATGGTGGTCACCGACAGCGCAGGTTTTGGCGGCATGAAGCTGACCGAAGAGGCGCGCGCCGTGTTCAAGCGCGAGCGGCGCGTGACCTTCCGCAAGGACCAGAGCGTGCGAGCCTCCGACACGCGCCGGTCGTTGCGCGGCGCAGTAGATGTGCCGGCGGAGGCGCAGGAATTGTTCGATGCCTTGCGGGCCGAGCGTAGCCGTCTCGCCAAGCAACAGGGCGTGCCGCCCTATGTGATTTTCCACGACTCGACATTGCGCGCGATGGCCACGATCCGGCCACGCAATCTCGACGACATGAGCGCCCTGCCCGGGATGGGGACGAGCAAGCTCGAGCGCTACGGCAAGGCATTCCTCAAGGTCGTCGCCGACAATTAGAGCGATGCTCTATTTCATCCGCTTGATAAGCTCGGCCTTGAGCGCCGAGAGGTCATCGGGCGCCAGCCGCCCGATATCGCGGGCGAGACGGTTAGCGAGTTCGGTGGCTTCCGGCGCGAGGCCGGATGTGTCGATGGTGACCTTGGGATCGGAAAGTTCGGCGAGGCGCTGCAGTTCTTCGGCTTCGTCCCAGATGACGTTGAAGAAATGGATGATGCGCTGCAGCAGGATCCAGGTCGGTTTGCCGCGCTTGCCGTGTTCGAGGGCCGACAGGTAAGCGCTCGAAACGTGCAAAGCTGCGGCCATCTGCTTGAGCGTAACGCCGCGCTGCTCGCGCAATTGACGCATCTTGGCACCGAGCGGGGTCACGTCAGACGCTCCAGCCGGCGCAGGCGGACATAGTAGGCGCCTTCGCCGCCATGCGTCTGCGCCGCGACATCGTAGCCGGCGACCAATGGGGCAAGATCGGGGGACTGCAACCAGAGCGGCAGCATGGTGCGCAGCACGCCGCGTTCGATGATGGTGGTGGGGTCGCCGTCGACCTTCTTGAGGCCCTTGCCGGTGATCACCAGGATGGTGCGGTCGCCGCGCCGGACGCGCGCTTTTAGGTAGCGGGTCAGGGCCGTGAGCGCTTCGTCCTGGCGCATGCCATGCAGGTCGAGCGTGCCGTCGATCTCCATCGTGCCGCGCTGAAGCTTCTTGCGCAGGCGCGGCTCGATGGCCGGGTAGGGCAGGCCTTTGCCCGGCGTTTGCGGGGATTGATATGAGGGCATAGCAATCGTCCGGATAACTTTTGTCGGCTTCGGCGGCGGATTTTCGACCGGCGGCATGGGCAGCGGAGCGTCGGTGACGACACGTCTGGTGCGGCTCGCGCGGCGCGCGGGACGCAGTGGCGTCACGCTCGCCTTGACCTCATCCCAGAGGTGGGAATCGGGCGGCTCGATGGACCTGCCGCGCCGTCCCATTTGAAAGCCCGCGGCCTCAGCTCAGCTGGTTGGTGGCAACCAGCTTCCAGTTGGGGTCACGCGATTTTGGATTGCGGGCGAAGGTCCATTCGTCGGCGATGAGCTGCACCTGCTCGGCATTGCCCTCGACGACAGCGCCGGCCTTGTCCTTGGTCGCCGAAACGATCTCGGCATTGAAGCGCATGGTGACGCGCGCGTCGCGGCGGTCCAGTTCGGCCTCGGACACTTCGACCTTGGGCAGGCCGACAAAGGTGAAATCGACGCTCTTGCCCTCGGCCTCGCGGTTAGCAATGGCCTGCTCGAAACCGTCATAGACGTCTTTCTCGAGCAGGTTCTTCAGCGTCTTCCGGTCGCCGGTGGCGAAGGCAGTGACGATCATTTCGTAGGCCGACTTGGCGCCCTCGACGAAGGACTTCGGCGTAAAGCCGGGGTCGGCCTCGTTAATGGCGCGGAGGCCCGCGGCGATCTGCGTATTGCCCTGCGAGAAGGCCTCGATCTCGGCGGCGAGCTTCAGCGCGCGCCGTTCGGCGTCGCCGTCCGACACCGGCTGCTCGACTGGGGCGGGACGCATCTGGACGACCTTGTCGTCGGCGCCGGGCTTGGCGGCCGGGGCGCGGCGCTCGAGCGGATTCCGCTCGGTGCCGGTGCGGGTACCGAGCACCTGACGAAGGCGGACCAGCACGACGATGGCGAGGCCGATGACGATGAGTGTTGGAATATCCAGAAAGTCTTCCATGGACCGACGCACCTGGCAAAAGGGAGAATCGCGCGGGGAGGGCGCGAGCTACTGGCCTCTATATAGAGAATGGGGCGGGCCGAAACCAGTTCACGGTTGAGCGATGTGGGGCAGGCTTAACGCCGCGTTCGCGCTCTTTCTTGCCGCCCCGGGGCGAAAGTGCTAGTCCCGCGCCCGCCACAAGGCCCCCATCTCAAGGACAATGATCACATGGCCGACGAAGCCCCCTCGAGCCCGGTTCCCCAGACGCCAGCCGCGCCGAGCTACAGCCTGATCGGCCAGTATATCCGCGACCTGAGCTTCGAGAATCCCGGCGCGCCCGGCTCGATCATGCTCAACACGACGCAGCCGACCTTCCAGGTCGGCATCAATGTGAACGTCAAGAAGCAGGCCGACGATATCTATGCCGTCGAGATCGCGCTCAATGCCAAGGCCGAGCGCGACAAGACCGTCCTGTTCAACGTCGAGCTGGTTTACGGCGGCGTCTACCGGATCAAGAACATCCCCGAGGCGCAGCTGGCGCCGCTGCTGATGGTCGATTGCCCGGCGATGATTTTCCCGTTCGCACGGCAGGTGCTCGCCACTACCGTGCAGTCGGGCGGCTTCCCGCCGGTGATGATGGAGCCGGTCGATTTCCGGCAGCTCTATCTGCAGAACCTGCGCAACCTGCAGGCGCAGCAGAGCGCCACTGGTGGCACGCCGGCGCCTGTCGCCAACTAAGCGGCTTCGCCGAAGTCGAGCCAGAGCGCGTTTGCGCCAAGCGACTTGATGAGAGTCAGATGCGCCGCCAGCGTTTCGGGATCGAGACGCGGCGGCAGCGGTGTCGGCCGTTGCGGCGCGGCATAGACGATGCGCGCGGCGGCGGCACGGCTCGCCGGCTCCTCGACCAGCGCCAGCGCAACCTGCCGGCCACCGATCAATTCGAGATAGACCTCGGCAAGGATCTGGCTGTCGAGCAGCGCGCCGTGCAGCGTGCGCTGCGAGTTGTCGATGCCGTAATGCTTGCACAACGCATCGAGGCTGACGCGCGCGCCGGGGTGCCGCTCGCGCGCCACCATCACCGTATCGATGATGACATTGCCCACGCCGGGCAGGCCCGCCTGGTCAAGCTCGAAATTGAGAAAGCTCAGATCGAACGGCGCGTTGTGGATGATCAGCGGCGCATCCGCAATGAAGTCGCGAAACTCGCCGGCGACTTCGCGGAAGCGCGGTTTGTCGGCGAGGAACTCGTCGCTCAGCCCGTGCACGCTTAAGGCCTGCTCGTCCATCCTGCGGCCGGGATTGATGTATTTGTGGAAGTGCTTGCCGGTCGGAATGTGATTGAACAATTCGACCGCGCCGATCTCGACGATACGGTCGCCGGTGAGCGGATTAAGCCCGGTGGTTTCGGTGTCGAGGACGATCTCGCGCGACATCAGTTTTCCCCCGCGGCCAGTTCGGCGAGTTCCGCCGCCAGCGTGGCGACTACCTGCCGTGTCGCCTCGATCGATCCCGATGTGTCGATCACGTAGTCGGCGCGCTTTGCCTTCTCGGCTTGCGGCATCTGCCGGGCAAGAATGGCGGCGAGCTTTTCCACACTCATGCCTGGCCGAGCCAGTGCGCGCCGGCGTTGCTCGGCCTCGTCGACAATGGTGACGACCACCTTGTCGAGCCCATAGTCGAAACCGGTTTCGAACAGCAGCGGAACGTCGATCACCGCGAGCGCGGCACCACCTGCTTCGGCTTCGGCGAGGAACGTCCTCATCCGCTTGCGCACCAGTGGATGAACGATCGCTTCGAGTTGTGCGAGGCGTTCGGGATGCCCCAGCAGCCGGGCGCTCAAGTCCTGCCGATCGATCTCACCGCTGTGGCTAACTCCGGGGAAAGCCGCTTCGACCGGCGCCACCGCTTCGCCGCGATAGAGCGCGTGCACGGTGTCGTCGGACGAGAAGACCGGCACGCCAAGATCGGCGAAGGCGGCGAGCACGGTGGACTTGCCGGTCGCGATGGACCCGGTTAGGCCGAGCCTGAGCATCAGAGGGTCGCCTCGATCAGGCGGCGCAGTTCGGGCGTCACGTCGGGGCGCACGCCGAACCAGGCTTCGAAGCCCGGCACCGCTTGATGCAGCAGCATGCCGAGGCCATCGACAATCGGGTGCCCGCGCTCCTGCGCCTCGATCAGCAGCGGGGTCATCAGCGGCACGTAAACGATGTCGGTGACCAGCGTCTTCTTCGGCAAAAGATCCAGAGGCAGGTCGGCGAAGCGTGTGTTCTTCATACCGACCGAAGTGGTGTTGACCAGCAGGCCCGCTTTCGGTGCAGCCGCCGCAAAATCGGAGATGCGGCCGGCGAGGATGGGAGCTGCAAGGTCCAGCGCGAGGGCTTCGGCCGTCTCGAGCGTGCGGTTGAGCAGGTGGATTTTTTCGACGCCGCGTTCGAGCAGTGCCACGAGGATGGCGCGCGACGCACCCCCTGCCCCGAGCACGATCGCCGTCTTCAATCCGTCGCTCCAGCCCGGCACGTTCTGATCAAGATTGCCGAGGAAACCGAGATAGTCGGTGTTGGTGGCCGCGATCCTGTCGCCGTCGCGCACGAGCGTGTTGACGGCGCCGATCCGCTCGCTCAAGGCGTCGCGGCTGTCGGCCAGCGCGAAGGCCATCTCCTTATGCGGGATGGTAACATTACCGCCGGCGAACTCACCGGCGCGCAGCCGATCGAAGAAGCCAGCGAGCGCATCGGGCGCGACATCGATCGCTTCGTAGCTGCCCTCGATGCCGTAAGCCCGGAGCCAGTGATTGTGGATCGCGGGCGATCGCGAGTGGGCGATCGGGTGGCCGATGACGAAGGCGCGTTTCACGTGAATCCGACTTTCCCCAGCGCGTGCTGCTGTTCGTCCTATAGCGCGACCGCCACTTGATGCGACTCGGTTTTTCGAGTCCGCCGCAGGCGTGTTGGAGAGTCGCCGATGTGTCGGTTGGCAAACCGCGGGCAGGCGCATGGCTTATCCACATTGTGCTTGAAGGCAGGTCGTGGAGCCGGTGGGAATCTCCAGCCCGAAGCCACCTGAAGACGCTTTCCCCCGCTGACGGGGTTGGGCATCCACAGTTCTCCCCGCGGGCCGGTTAACAAAAGGTTAACGCCGGAATCGGGGATAACGTGATTCATCCGGCCGGACGTTTCCACAGGTGGTGGCACGACAACCGACAGACGTGGACATGGTGAATGCCCGGTTAATGCTGGCCTACGGCGTCTCGGATTTGCAGATAACACGATTCAAACAGTCCCTTTCCACAGTGCCGCGTCATCCATGGTCGCGAGCCTGGACTTGACCCATCGCAATTGAGGCTCGCAGGAATTCATGCAAAACACCGCCATGATAATGATGATAAAGAATCTAGACTCCTTGCTTCGAACCCGACTGAGGGTTCGGTGACCAAGCCGCTGCTTGAGGCGGTCCGTGGTACGCGCCAGGCGCGCCCGCCGATCTGGATCATGCGGCAGGCCGGCCGCTATCTTCCCGAGTATCGTGACATCCGTTCGCGGGTTGGCAGCTTCCTCGAGCTCTGCTACTCGCCGCAGCTGGCGGCGGAAGTGACGCTCCAGCCGCTGCGCCGTTTCGCGCTCGATGCGGCCATCCTGTTCTCCGACATCCTCGTCATTCCGGATGCGCTGGGCCAGACCGTGCGCTTCGAGGAGGGGGAGGGTCCACGGCTCGATCCGATCATCCCGGAAGGGCTTGGGATGTTGAAGCCGGATGGGCTTCTCGCTCACCTCGCGCCCATCCTCGAGACGGTTCAGCGGGTCAAGGCGGGCCTGCAGCCGGAGACGGCACTGATCGGTTTTTGCGGAAGTCCGTGGACGGTTGCAACCTACATGATCGGCGGGGGCGGTTCGCCCGATCAGGCCGCCGCGCGCATCTTTGCGCTGCAGCATCCGGAGGCGTTTGCCCGGCTGATCGACATCCTGGTCGATGCGTCGATTGACTACTTGGTGGCCCAACTCAAAGCCGGCGCCGACCTGGTGCAACTGTTCGAAAGCTGGGCGCTCAACCTCGACGAAGACGCGTTCCGGGCGCAGGTCATCGAACCCAACCGGCGCATCGTCGCCGGTGTGCGGAGCGCTGTTCCGAGCGCGGCGATTATCGGGTTTCCGCGTGGGGCAGCTGGTATGATGGCAGAATATGCCGCAACGACCGGGGTGAATGCGCTCGGCCTCGATTGCGCGACACCGGTCGCTTTTGCCGATGCCGCCCTGCCCCCCGCCCTGCCTGTCCAGGGCAATCTCGATCCACTGCGTTTGCTCGCCGGCGGTGCGCAGATGGATGAACGGGTGGCGGCCATCGTCGAGGGTTTTGCCGGCCGGCCACACATCTTCAACCTCGGCCATGGCATAGTGCCACAGACGCCAATCGCGCATGTCGAGCGCCTGGTGCGCTTGGTCAAAGAGGGCTGAGAATGGACTGGCTGCTGATCGCTTCGACCTGGGTCAAGGCCTTGCACGTGATCTCGGTGATCGCCTGGATCGCCGGCATGATGTACCTGCCCCGGCTGTTCGTCTATCACGCCGCCGCCGAGAAGGGTTCGGTGCAGTCCGATACGTTCAAGGTCATGGAGCGCCGCCTCTATCGCGGCATCACGACGCCTGCCATGAACGCCACCTGGCTGTTCGGCCTCATCATGGTGTTTTCCGGCCTCGTTGACTGGAGCTCGATCTGGCCCTGGGTGAAGGCCGTTTCGGTGGTCGCCCTCTCCGGTATCCACGGCTACTATGGCGGCCGCGTGCGCGCCTTTGCCGAGGACCGGAACGAGAAACCCGCGGGGTTCTACCGCATCCTCAACGAAGCCCCGTTCGTCCTCGTCATCATCATCGTCATCATGGTGATCGTGAAGCCGTTCTGACGTCTCCCGCGTCGGGGCCGTTTCACGTGAATCACGCGCGCTCTTGAAACCGGGCAAGCTTCGGGCTATCTGATCGGCGCACCACCAAGGCTGCGCGTCTCCCCGACGCAAATCAGCGGTGCCCTCCCCCACACTCGACTTTATCTCCCCAAGGCAGTTCCCCTGATGGAAAAACTGAAGCTCAGCGAGCTTAAGGCCAAGTCTCCGGCCGATCTCCTCACATTCGCCGAGGAATACGAGGTTGAGAACGCCTCGACCATGCGCAAGCAGGAACTGATGTTCGCCATCCTCAAGGAGCTGGCGGCGCGCGAGGTGGAAATCACCGGCGAAGGCGTGGTGGAAGTGCTGCCGGACGGTTTCGGCTTCCTGCGGTCCCCGGACGCCAACTACCTGCCCGGTCCGGACGACATCTACATTTCGCCCAGCCAGATCCGCCGCTTTTCGCTGCGGACCGGCGACACGGTCGAGGGCGAAATCCGCTCTCCCAAGGAGGGCGAGCGCTATTTCGCGCTGCTCAAGGTCGCGACGATCAATTTCGAGGATCCCGAAAAGATCCGCCACAAGGTCAATTTCGACAATCTGACCCCGCTCTACCCGGAGGAGCGTCTCCGCCTCGAACTCCCCGACCCGACGGTGAAGGACAAGTCGGCGCGCGTGATGGATCTGGTGGCGCCGATCGGCAAGGGCCAGCGCGCCATCATCGTGGCGCCGCCCCGAACCGGCAAGACGGTGCTGTTGCAGAACATCGCGCAGTCGGTCGCGACCAACCACCCCGAATGCTACCTCATCGTTTTGCTGATCGACGAGCGGCCGGAAGAAGTCACCGACATGCAGCGCTCGGTGCGCGGCGAGGTTATCTCCTCGACTTTCGACGAGCCGGCCAGCCGCCACGTCCAGGTCGCCGAAATGGTCATCGAGAAGGCCAAGCGCCTCGTCGAGCACAAGCGCGACGTGGTGATCCTCCTCGACTCCATCACCCGCCTCGGCCGTGCCTACAACACCGTTGTGCCGAGTTCCGGCAAGGTGCTGACCGGTGGCGTGGACGCCAACGCCCTGCAGCGCCCGAAGCGCTTCTTTGGCGCTGCGCGCAACATCGAGGACGGCGGCTCTCTGACCATCATCGCCACCGCGCTGATCGATACGGGCTCGCGCATGGACGAAGTGATCTTCGAAGAGTTCAAGGGCACCGGTAACAGTGAAATCGTGCTCGACCGCAAGGTCAGTGACAAGCGCATCTTCCCGGCGATGGACGTCACCAAGTCCGGCACCCGCAAGGAAGAGCTGCTGGTGGAGCCGGACATCCTGCGCAAGATGTATGTGCTCCGCCGCATCCTCAATCCGATGGGAACGGTCGACGCGATGGAATTCCTCATGGACAAGCTGCGGCAGACCAAGACGAATTCCGACTTCTTCGATTCAATGAATACCTAGAAGGACTTACGGGGTGCTGGATAGCGACACCATTGTCGCGCTTTCCTCCGGCGCCCCGCCCTCCGGCGTCGCGATCATCCGCCTGTCCGGGCCCGCGACCCGCGCCGTTCTGGAACGGCTTTCCGAACCACTCCCCGAGCCACGCCGGCTCACCCTCCGCGACCTGCGGCTCGACGGCATGCTGGTCGACAGCGGGCTTGTCGCTTGGATGCCGGCGCCGCATTCGTTCACCGGCGAGGATACTGCGGAATTGCAGGTGCATGGGTCGCCGGCAGTAGTGCGCGTGCTGCTGCGCGGCATCGCCGCCCTGCCCGGCCTGCGGCTCGCCGAGGCCGGTGAATTCACCCGCCGCGCCTTCCTGAATGGCAGACTCGATCTCACCGAGGTCGAAGGCCTGGGCGATCTGATTTCCGCCGAGACGGAGACGCAGCGGCAACAGGCCGTGGCGCGTCTCGCCGGCGGTGTCGCGAACCGCGTCACCGCCTGGCGCGAGACGCTGCTCGACGCGCGCGCCGAGATCGAGGCGCGTCTTGATTTTTCAGACGAAGGGGATGTGGCGCCGGATCTTCCGCCCGAGATGCTGGCGTCGGTCGAACTGCTGGCGAGCGAAATCCGTGATGCTGCGGAAAGCGTCGGTCGTGGGCGGATTGTGCGCGAGGGTTTGCGTGTGGCGCTGGCCGGTCCGCCCAATGCCGGAAAGTCGTCCCTGCTCAATGCGCTCAGCAAGTCCGATCTGGCGATCGTGAGCGACGAACCGGGCACCACGCGCGTCGTGCGCGAGGTTGCTCTCGACCTCGGCGGCCGTCTCGTGATCCTCATCGACATGGCGGGCCTGCGCCAGGCCGGCAGCCGCGCCGAGGCCGAAGGCGTGCGCCGGGCGGAAGCGGAGATCGCCCGCGCCGACCTCGTCCTCTGGCTCGTCGCGCCGGATGTGGAAACCCTGGAGCCGCCGCAGCGCGAAGCCTTGTGGACAGTGGGCACAAAGTCCGACATCGGCTTAGTTCAGGCGGCGGTTTCGCTGTCGGTACAAAACGGGATCGGTGTCAGTGCGCTTGTGGACAAGCTGGGGATATTTGCCGGCGAAGCCGCGGGTGCCGGTGCGCCTTCCCTGCTCAGTCGCGAGCGTGATCTCGCGGCCCTTACCCAGGCACAGACAGCGCTGGATGCATTCCTCAGCGACGGCGCCACAGACGAGATTGCGGCCGAGCATCTGCGCCAGGCGAGCCTGGCCCTCGAGCGGCTCGTCGGGCGTATCGATACAGAGCAGGTGCTCGACCGGTTGTTCGCCGCGTTCTGCATCGGCAAGTAGGCTCGGGCGCTTGCGCGCGAGCCGTTGAATGATTCACGTGAAACAATTACAGCGACGCGCATGAGCGATTTCGGCGTCATCATCGTGGGCGGCGGGCATGCCGGGTCGGAGGCTGCAGCAGCATCGGCGCGCCTTGGCGTTCCAACGGCCCTGATCACCCACAAATTCGCGACCATCGGCGAGATGAGTTGCAACCCGGCGATCGGCGGTCTGGGCAAGGGCCATCTGGTGCGCGAGATCGATGCGCTGGACGGCCTTATGGGCCGCGTCGCCGATGCGGCCGGCATCCAGTTCCGCGTGCTCAACCGGCGCAAGGGCCCGGCGGTGCGCGGCCCGCGTGCCCAGGCCGACCGCAAGCTCTACCGCCAGGCGATGCAGGCTGCGCTCACGGCACAGCCAAACCTGTCGATCATCGAAGGTGAGGTCGATGACTTGGTGGTCGAAGGTGGTAATATAACAGGAGTCATGCTGCTCGACGGCCGCCGCTTTTCGACCAAGGCGGTGGTTCTTACGACGGGGACCTTCCTGCGCGGTCTAATCCATCGCGGCGAAGAGACCATTCCCGCCGGGCGCGTAGGAGAGAAGCCGGTGCTCGGCCTGTCCGCGCGGCTCGAGGCTCTGGGCTTGCACCTGGGGCGGTTGAAGACCGGCACCCCTGCCCGGCTTGACAGATCGTCCATCGATTTCTCGGTCCTCGAAGCGCAGCCTGGCGACGATCCGCCGGAGCCGTTTTCAGCGCTGACCGAGGCCATCACCACCCCACAGATCAGCTGTTATATAACGCGTACGACGGCCGAAACTCACCGTATCATCGGCGACAATATCCATCGCTCCGCCATGTATTCGGGCCGCATCCAGAGCCGTGGTCCGCGCTACTGTCCGTCTATCGAAGACAAGATCGTTCGCTTCGCCGATCGTGACAGCCATCAGATCTTCCTCGAGCCGGAAGGTCTGGAGGATCCGCTGATCTATCCCAACGGATTGTCGACGTCGCTGCCGGCCGATGTGCAGGAAGCGTTCCTCCGAACGATGCCCGGCCTTGCAACCGTGCGCATCGTGCGGCCCGGTTACGCGATCGAGTACGATTATTTCGATCCGCGCGAACTCGACGCTACGCTGGAATTGAAGCGCTTGCCAGGGCTGTACCTCGCAGGGCAGATCAACGGCACTACCGGGTACGAGGAGGCAGCGGCGCAAGGTCTGCTGGCCGGCGCCAATGCGGCGCTTGCCGCTAGGGGCGACGATGAAATCGTGCTGTCGCGCACGGAGTCCTATCTTGGCGTGATGGTGGACGATCTCGTCACGCGCGGGGTGGCCGAGCCGTATCGCATGTTCACGTCGCGGGCCGAGTTCAGGCTGCACCTGCGCAGCGACAATGCCGACCAGCGGCTGACCCCTCTCGGCATCGAGAAGGGACTGGTGGGCTCGCAGCGCGAGGCCCATTTCGTCAGTAAATCCGCGGCCTTGGGCGCGGGCAGGGCGTTGCTGGAGGGGTTCAGCGCCACTCCCTCGGAGGCCCGCAAGGCGGGGATTGCCGTCAATGCCGATGGGCAAAGGCGAACGGCGTTCGACCTGTTGGCGTATCCGCAGGTGACGCCGGGCGACCTGGCGAGGCTATGGCCCGAGATCGGAACGCTCACGAATCCGGTTCTGGAACAGCTCTCCATCGATGCACAATATGCAGTTTATCTCGACCGGCAGAAGGCTGATGTTGCTGCTATGCGCCGTGACGAAGGCCTCGCGATCCCAGCCTGGGTGGACTTTTCGGCCATCCCGGGGCTATCGATGGAACTGCGGCAAAAGCTGAGTGCGCAGCGGCCAGCGACCATCGCACAGGCGCAAGCCATCGAGGGTATGACGCCGGCCGCTGCAACACTGCTGCTGGCAATTATCCGTCGTGGCGCGCTCCGCAAAGCCGGATGAGCGAACAGCAGAATCTAGAGGCTTTCGCAGCGCTTCTGAAGAAGTGGAATGCGGCGCAGAACCTCGTTTCACGTGAAACATTGAACGAGCTCTGGCCGCGGCACATCGCCGATAGTTTACAATTGTTGCCTTTACTGCGTCCCAGCGATCGCAATGTGATCGACCTCGGCAGCGGCGGAGGCTTTCCGGCGATCCCGCTGGCGATCGCATCACTTGGATCAGAACGCCGATTCACTCTGGTCGAGCCCATCGCCAAGAAGGCCGCTTTCCTCCGTACCGCGGCGCGCGAACTTCAGCTGCCGCTCGCCGTCCACGGTATGCGTAGCGACGAGGTTGATTCACGTGAAACATTCGATGTGGTCACGTCTCGCGCGCTGGCGGCGCTACCGAAACTTTTGGGTCTCGCGCAGCGATTCCTCGGTCCGTCAAGCCGGGCCCTGCTGCATAAGGGCAGGGAATACCGACACGAAATCCGTGAAGCCGCTCAACTTTTCGACTTCGATGTGTTAGTGCATCCGTCACGGACCGAGGCCGAGGCCGCGATTCTCGAGATTTCCAATCTGCGTGCGAAATCAGCGCGTTAGGAGGCGGTCGTGCAGCCGCGTATTCTCACTCTGGCAAACCAGAAAGGCGGAGTCGGCAAGACGACCACCGCCATTAACCTCGCGACGGCCCTGGCCGCCATAGGCGAGCGTGTGCTGATCGTCGACCTCGACCCGCAGGGCAATGCGTCGACCGGGTTGGGTATCGACCGGCGCACACGCGATGTGTCGTCCTTCGATCTGCTGATCGGGGAAGCGACCGTCGCACAGGCAGCGATGATGACTGACGTGCCCAATGTCGCGATCGTCCCTTCTACGCTCGACCTGCTCGGGGTCGAACTCACGATTTCCCAGTCCACCGACCGCGCCTACAAATTGCGCAATGCCTTCAAGCAGATAGACGAACTGCAGATCGATGGTCGTCCGATCAGCTATATCCTGATCGACTGCCCGCCGTCGCTCAACCTGCTGACCATCAATTCGCTGGTGGCGGCAGATGCCGTGCTTGTGCCACTGCAATGCGAGTTCTTTGCGCTCGAGGGCCTGAGTCAACTGCTTCAAACCATTGAGCAAATCCGGTCGACACTGAATCCGCGCCTGTCGATCCAAGGCGTGGTGATGACCATGTTCGACAAGCGCAACAGCCTAAGCGAGCAGGTGCTCAACGACGTCCGCAGCGAAATGGGGACGCTGGTCTATGATACGGTGATCCCACGCAATGTGCGGCTCAGCGAGGCGCCGTCCTATGGCAAACCGGCGCTGCTTTACGATCTCAAATGTGCCGGCAGCCAAGCTTATCTGCGCCTCGCTACCGAAGTGATCCGGCGCGAGCGCGCGCTGGCTGCGGCCTGAAGGACCGAGCGATGAACGAAAAACCCTCCCGTCTCGGCCGTGGCCTTGCCGCCCTGATCGGCGACATGGCGACGCTCGAAACGACGCGCGTCATAGACGCCAATGGCGGCCAGAAGCGGCTTCCAGTGGAGTTCCTGGTCGCGAACCGGGCCAATCCGCGGCGCGAGTTCGATACGGCACAGCTCGAAGAGTTGACCAATTCGATCCGTGAGAAGGGAGTCATGCAGCCGCTGCTGGTGCGGCCGACGAAGGACCCGAATCAGTTCGAGATCATTGCCGGCGAACGCCGCTGGCGGGCTTCGCAGCGCGCCGGTCTGCACGACGTGCCGGTCATCGTCCGCGAGGTCGACGACAAGGAAGCGCTCGAGCTCGCCATCATCGAGAATGTGCAGCGCGTCGATCTCAATCCGCTCGAAGAAGCTCTTGGCTATGACCAGTTGATCGAGCAGTTCTCCTATACCCAGAACGATCTGGCGCAGGTCATTGGTAAGTCGCGCTCGCATGTTGCCAATACGCTTCGTCTGCTCAAGCTGCCAAAGGACGTACGCGACATGCTCTCGCGCGGCGAGATCACCGCCGGCCATGCCCGCACGCTGATCACTGCCGACGATCCGCTGGCGCTGGCACGGCAGATCATCACCGGCGGCCTGTCGGTGCGCGAAGCCGAACAGCTGACGCAGAAGAACAGTGTTCCAGACAATCGGCGCGCGCCCGAAACCAAGTCGGCGCGCGATCCGGATACGGTGGCACTCGAAAAGCGGCTCGCCGATGTGCTCGGCATGGGTGTGAGCCTCGACCACAAGGCCAAAGGCGGCCGGCTCGAGATCCGCTACAGGACGTTGGAACAGCTCGATCTGCTGTCGCTGAAACTGACCGGGAGCAACTAGCTCGGCTAGTTTCCTGCAGCCTGCCGCGCGAGAGATAGCAGCGCGTGGCGCATGATCGTTTCACTCATGCCGTAGGCTTTGCGACTCTCGGTTGTCGCCGTCAGCAAGCGTTCGGCGGCCGAGGCAAGTGCAACGTCGTTCCACAAGCGCACCTGCTGTTCGAGCGAGGCGCGGCGCGAGAAATGCGGTTTTGGCCAACCGCTGTCGAGCGCTTCGCCGGCGCTGCGGCCGGAATCAAACTGGGCGCGCCAGCGGCGCAACGCGGCAAAATGCTGCGTCACCGTAGCCAGGATGCGCTGGCCATCGATGGCGGCGGCGAGCGCCCGGGAAAGTGCCACGTCCAGCGCGTCGGCACGGCCCGAGCCGATGGCATCGGCCACTTCGTCGAGGGCACTCGCGGCGTTGTCGGCGCATAGCGTCAGCACGTCCTCGCGGGTCAGCACCTTGGACTCGGCAGCGAACAGAGAAAGTTTCTCCAGTTCGCGGCGCGTCACCTCACGATCATTGCCGAGAATATCGCGCAAGGTCGTCGCGACATCGGCCGCAACGCTGACGCCTTCGCGGGAGAAGGTCTCGTTGATCAGCTTGAGGATCGTCTGGTCGGTATCGGCGTAGCAGGGCAGGGCGCGTGCCTTGCGGCTGGCTTCAGCCAGCGCGCGCAGCGGGTCCTTGGGCGTCAGGTTACCCGCTTCGAGAATGACAATCGCCCCTGCTCCCTCGTCGAGCAGCGCGGCGAGCGGCGTCGCGGCGGTCTTGCCGGCAGCGCCGCGGATGCGAACGACGCGGCGGCCGCCGAACAGCGACGAGGTCTTGGCTTCGACAGCGAGGCGCCCGGGATCGGCGTCGATGTCGGCGCCGTCGATGGTGACGAGGCCCCAGTCACCAGTGGAATAGTGTTTCACGAGAGTTTCGGCCGTCTCGCGAACGAGGCCGCCATCCGGGCCATAGACCACGATGGCGCCTTCTTCGAGATCCGGATTTCCGATGAAGCGCTCGATGTCGCGCCCCTTGAGGGCGGTCATTGCGCGGGCGACGCCAGTGCTGCAATCAGCGTCAGGCGGATGGTGTCGGCCAGCGCCTTGGCGGCACGTTCGGCGGCTTCAGTTTCCGCGGCCTGGTTGGCGAGGCCCTGCGCATTGGTCGTGTAGTCGGCCGTAGCGCTGCGAGAGCCCTTGAAGAGTTCGGTGCCATCGCTTCCAGTCAGCACGATCTGCGCCGTCACCAGCATCTGGCGCTGCCGGCTGGGTGTCGCCACCGTGCCGCTGGTCAGGGCCCGAGAGCTCTGCGTTGCCGTAACCGAGACGGTCGGCGCATCGGCGCCACTCGCCTTGCCGAGGCGCAGTGCGAGGCTCTGATAGATGATCTGCTCGAGTCGGTTGCCGGGCTTCTCGTAGGCGAGCGCGATCGCCTCGCCGGTGAGGCCGCCATCGCCATAGACCGGGCGGAAGCTCGCGCAGCCGGCGAGCGTCAGCGCGACCAGCAGCAAGGCTGCGGCGAGACGGACCGGCCGGCTAGATGACGACATTCACGATCCTGTCGGGGACGATGATGATCTTTTTGGGCGCCTTGCCATCCAGCATGCGGGCAATGGCGTCGAGAGACAAGACCTCTTTCTCGACCACAGCCTGCGCGGCGCCCTTGGGTACCGTGACTTCACCGCGGCGCTTGCCGTTGACCTGCACCGGCATCACCACGCTCGAATCGACGAGCAGCGCGCTGTCGACCTGCGGCCAGAGCGCGTCGGCGGCGAGACCGGACTTGCCCAGCAGCGACCACGCAGTTTCGCTCAGATGCGGCATCATCGGCGCGATCAGCACCACCAGTGCTTCGACGCTCGCCCGCAGCTCGGCCACACCAGTGGCGGTGGGCGCGGCCTCGAGGGTGGCGGAGAACTTGCTCAGCGCGTTGGTCAGTTCATAGATCTGCGCCACGGCGCTGTTGAAGCGCAGGCCCTCGATGCTTTCGCCGACGGCCGTGATCGTGCGGTGCGTGAGTTTTCGAATGGCAACGAGGTCGGTGTCATTGGTGCTGCCTGAAACGGGCTCGGCCGCCAAAGCCAGCGCTTCATGCACGAGCTTCCAGACGCGCTGCTGGAAGCGTGAAGCGCCTTCGATACCCGCTTCGGTCCACTGGACGTCGCGCTCGGGCGGGGAGTCCGAAAGCATAAACCAGCGGGCGCAGTCGGCGCCGTAGGTGCGAACGATCTCGTCGGGGTCGACGACGTTCTTTTTCGACTTCGACATCTTCTCGATGGCGCCGATTTCGATCGGCGCACCGCTCGCGGACAACTTGGCGCGGCGGGTGTCGCCCATGCCTTCGAGCGTCACATCGGCGGGGAAGATCCAGTCGCCGGCGGAGTCCTTGTAGGTCTCGTGCACCACCATGCCCTGGGTGAACATGCCCTTGAACGGCTCGTCCATGCCCAGATGGCCGGTCTTGTGCATCGCGCGGGCGAAGAAGCGCGAATAGAGCAGATGCAGGATCGCGTGCTCGACGCCGCCGATATACTGGTCGACCGGCAGCCAGGAATTGGCGACGGCCGGCTCGGTCGGCGCATCGGCGTTCGGGGCGGTGAAGCGGGCGAAATACCAGGACGAATCGACGAAAGTGTCCATCGTATCGGTTTCGCGGCGGGCTTTGGCGCCGCATTGCGGGCAGTCGACGTGCTTCCAGGTCGGATGGTGATCGAGCGGGTTGCCCGGCCGGTCGAAGGTCACATCGTCGGGCAGCTTCACCGGCAGATCCTTGTCCGGCACGGGCAGGGTGCCGCAGACCTCGCAATGGATCACCGGGATCGGGCAGCCCCAATAGCGCTGGCGCGATATGCCCCAGTCACGCAGGCGATACTGCGTTTCGACGACGCCCTGCTGCTTGCCGTCGACGGTGCGCGCCGCGAAATAACGCGCGATCTCGTGCTTGGCGTCGTCGATCTCGAGCCCGTTCAGGAAGTCCGAATTGAAGATGTGACCGGGGCCGGTATAGGCCTCGTCGCCCACGGCGAATTGCGCTGCGTCGACGCCGTCCGGCAGGACCACCGGGATCACCGCAAGGTCGTACTTGCGGGCGAAGTCGAGGTCACGCTGGTCATGGGCGGCGCAGCCGAAGATGGCGCCGGCGCCGTATTCCATCAGCACGAAATTGGCGACATAGACCGGCAACGTGGCGCCTGGCTTGACCGGATGCTTCACCGTAAGTCCGGTCGCAAAGCCACGTTTTTCGGCCTTGTCGAGGATTTCGGTGGCCGTGCCCTGGCGATGGAACTCGGCGATGAATTCGGCCAGCGCCGGTTCGGATTTGGCCAGCTCGGACGAGATCGGATGGTCCGGAGACAGCGCGATGAAGCCGGCGCCGAAGATGGTGTCGGGGCGCGTGGTGAACACTTCGATCGAGGTCGCTGCCGTCTTGGTCGAGGGCTCCAGTTCGAACTGCAGGCGCATGCCGTCGGAGCGGCCGATCCAGTTACGCTGCATGATGCGCACCTTGTCGGGCCAGCCGTCGAGGCCGTCGATGGCCGCCAGCAGGTCATCGGAATAGTCCGAGATGCGCAGGAACCACTGAGTCAGCTCGCGCTGTTCGACCGGTGCACCGGAGCGCCAGCCGCGGCCGTCGATGACCTGCTCGTTGGCCAGCACGGTTTCGTCCACCGGGTCCCAGTTGACCTTGGACTTCTTTCTGGTGACCAGCCCGGCCTTCAGGAAATCGAGGAACAGCTTCTGCTGGCGCTGGTAATATTCGACGTCGCAGGTGGCGAACTCGCGGCTCCAGTCGAAGCTCAGACCCATGGTCTTGAGCTGCCGTTTCATGGTGTCGATATTGGCGTAGGTCCAGGCCTTGGGGTGGCTGCCGGTCTGCTTGGCGGCATTTTCCGCTGGCAGGCCAAAGGCGTCCCAGCCCATCGGATGCAGGACGTTGAAACCCCTGGCGCGCTTGTAGCGGGCCAGCACGTCGCCCATCGAGTAGTTGCGTACGTGGCCCATGTGGATGCGTCCCGAGGGGTAGGGGAACATCTCGAGTACGTAATAGCCCGGGCGCGGGTCGGAATTGGAAACCTCGAAGGTCTTGCCGTCGGCCCAGGCTTTTTGCCAGCGGGGCTCTTCGACGCGCGGATTGTAGCGTTCGATCGGTTTCACGGTTGTGGTCTCTGCTGTCCTTGGACGCGGGGCAGGCGATTGATTGGCCGGGGGGAATAGGCTAGCGGACCGAAACCACGAAACCCCGAACCGGTCAACAGCAGCGAGGAGCCGCAGAAATGGAGAGTGCGGCCGAACGGCTCGCCGCGATCCGGGCGCGCATCGACAAGGCGCGGTCGCGTTTCGGAGCGCCGCCCGATGTGGTGACGCTGGTAGCTGTCTCCAAGACCTTCGATGCCGATGCGGTCGAGCCGTTCCTCGCCGCCGGACAGCGCGTGTTCGGCGAGAACCGGGTGCAGGAGGCAATGGCCAAGTGGCCCGGATTGCGGGCACGCTATGACGGCATAGAATTGCATCTGATCGGGCCGCTGCAGTCCAACAAGGCCAAAGAGGCCGTCGCTACTTTCGATGTGATCGAGACGGTCGACCGCGAAAAGATAGCCGTCGCGCTCAAAAACGAGATGGCCCGTGCAGGCAAACAGCCGCGCCTGCTCGTCCAGGTCAATATCGGGCGTGAACCGCAAAAGGCGGGGATCGATCCGGCGGAGACGGTGGCCTTCGTGGCACGCTGCCGCGACGTGCATGGCCTTGCGATCGATGGGCTGATGGCCATCCCGCCGGAGGGCGTTCCGCCGGGGCCGTATTTCGCACTTCTCGCACAGTTGCGCGGTGAGGCGGGGGTCGACCTGCTGTCGATCGGGATGAGCGGGGATTTCGAAACCGCTATTGCGATGGGGGCGACCCATGTGCGCGTCGGGTCGGCGTTGTTCGGGCATCGGCCGGCGGTCAAGCCCTGACGCAACTTTCGGCTGTCAAATCACGTTGCTGCCGTTGAACAAAAATGTGATTGGCCGCTCTGCAAACCCCGCTTTACCAAAGCGAAAGGGCTGCGGGCCCGGAGAATTTACGGATGATCAGGCGCAAGATTTTTCTGGTCGACGACGACGCCGAACTGCGCAAAACCCTGATCGAACAGCTAAACCACTACCGCGAGTTCGAACTCAGCGAGGCCGGTACGGCCAATGACGCGTTGCGCTCGGTGCGCGACAACCACGTCGATCTGATGATCCTCGATGTCGGCCTGCCCGACATGGACGGGCGCGAGGCTGTGAAGATCCTCCGCAAGGACGGGTTCAAGAGCCCGATCCTGATGCTGACGGGACATGACAGCGATTCCGACGAGATTTTGGGGCTCGAATCCGGCGCCAACGACTACATCACCAAGCCCTTCAGGTTTTCCGTGCTGCTGGCACGCATCCGCGCCGCGCTGCGCCAGCATGACCAGAGCGAGGACGTGGTCTTTACCATCGGGCCCTACAGCTTCCAGCCGGCGGCCAAGCTCCTGGAAACTTCCGACGCACAGAAGATCAGACTCACCGACAAGGAAACCTCGATCCTCAAATATCTGTACCGGCAGGGCCCAAAGACCATCACCCGCGAGGTGCTGCTCAAGGAGGTGTGGGGCTATAACAACCGGGTGACCACTCACACGCTCGAAACCCACATTTACCGCCTGCGCCAGAAGATCGAGCGCGACCCGTCAAATGCGCGGCTCCTGGTGACGGAGGACGGCGGCTACCGGTTGGTCCCATAGGACCGGGACCCACACAACCAAGCTGCGCCAGCTAGGCCTGCCGATCGCTCTGTCCCTCGCCTCCTTCGTCCACGAGGTCCAACCGCAAACTCGGGTTTTCCCCGGCTGCGCTTACCCTTCGGGCGAAATCGATTCTCGCCATCGTCGGCTAATGCTCTATATCAGCCCGGCGGGCGGCCCTTTTCGGGCGCGTCCGGGTATGGACCCAAGGGCAGATGCAGCTCGAAGACGCGGCGACAATCCTGGCGCGGACGGAATTCTTCCGGATCTGCGATGCCGAGCAGCGCCGGCTCCTTGCCTTCGCCAGCGAGCGCAAACGCCACAAGGCGGCCAGCGTCATATACCAGGCCGGCGAGATGCCGCAGGGCGCGCATGTCCTCGTTTCCGGCACGGTCGCGACCTACGAGCAGGACGAGAGCAACCCTTTCGTAGTCTCGGTCCCCGGCTCGCTGTTCGGCGCCGCGTCGCTCGTCATTGCGCGGGCGCGGCCGGTCACCATCAAGGCAGTGGATCAGGTCGAGACGCTGTTCGTGCCGCGTTCGGGTTTCATGAAGCTCTGCAACCAGTTTCCGGATCTGGCAGCCCGCGCCCGCGATCGCATCCGGGCCGACCTCAGCGACTACCTCACGGCCATCGAGACGCTCGGTCCGAAATTCGGTGCCAGCAGCGGCAAGGGCTACAAGGGCTAGTGTTGTAACGCAGTTCTAGCCGACGACTGCATCGACCTCGATTTCGATCAGCCAGTCCGGATCGACGAAGCCAGTGACCGCCATCACGGTGGTCACCGGGCGGATGTCTCTGAACACCTCGGCATGCGCTTTGGCCGCTTCATTCCAGAGGTTCACATCGGTGAGAATGACGCGGGTGCGGGTCACGTGCTCGAATCCAGCGCCCGCATCGGCGAGTGCCTTGCCGATAATCTCGAAGATGCGTTTTGCCTGCCCGTAGACGTCGCCCTTGGCAGCCGTGCCACCACCTGCGGCGATAGGCGCAGTGCCGCCGACGGCGATGATGTTGCCGACCCGGACGGCACGCGAGAAACCGATGATCGGCTCGAGATAGGAGCCGGAGCTGACGAGCTTTCGTGCCTTCATGTCACCCTCAGAAGTGTGCAATCACCGGGACGTGGTCGGATGGCTTGTCGCTCCAGCCGCGCGCCGGTCCGACGATTTCGGCACCGCTCGATTGCGCCGCGACATCGGCAGTGGACCAGATGTGGTCGAGGCGCCGGCCCTTGTTGGCGAGTTGCCAATTGGCCGAGCGATAGCTCCACCAGGAATAGAGTTTCTGGTCGTGCGGGATGTGCTTGCGGATCAAATCGGTCCAGCCGTGACCGCCGGTGAGCAGGGCGTCGAGCATCTCGGTCTCGATGGGCGTGTGGCTCACGACCTTCAAGAGTTGTTTGTGGCTCCACACGTCGTTTTCGTGCGGGGCAATGTTGAAATCGCCACAGATCAACTGGCATTCCTTGAAGCCGGGCGTGCCGAACCAGTCCTTCAGCTCGGTGAGAAAGCCGAGCTTGTGCTTGAACTTGGGATTGATCTCGGGATCAGGCTCGTCGCCGCCGGCGGGGATGTAGATCGAGTGCACGTTGAGCGGACCGCGACCCATGTCGACGATCGCAGAAATGTGCCGGCTGTCGTCGATCTCGCAAAAGACTCGGCTCGAAATATCAGCCAGCGGATGGCGCGAGACGATGGCGACGCCGTGATAGCCCTTCTGGCCGTGGACTGCGTGGTGCGGATAACCGGCAGCGGTGAATGCCTCGCGCGGGAACTGCTCGTTCTGGCACTTGATCTCCTGGAGGCACAGCACATCGACGGGGTGCCGTTGGAGGAAATCCAGCACGAGAGAAATGCGCAGGCGGACGGAGTTGATGTTCCAGGTGGCAAGCGAAGATGGCATGCGCGCTTCTAGGCGAAGCCGGCCAGTCCGGGCAAGCCACCGCGGGGACGGCTTCAGCCCGAGGTCGTGAAGGTCGGGTCGATGTAGAAATAGGTGCGCGGGATTTCGATGTTCTTTTCGACATCGTAGATCGAGAACGTCAGTTCGGTGCCCTGCGGATCGGTGAGGACCCATTGCACCAGGTCCATGCTCGCGCGGTCGAAGGCGAGATCAACGCGGACGGTGCCGATGGGCGTTTCGTCCTGCAGGGTGAGCGCCACGTAGTTGGGCGAGTTGTTGATGGCGATCAGGCCGGCATTGAGCAGGTCGATGCGGTCGGTGAGGAACTGGCGCAGCGGCACGTTTTCCTGCGGATAGACGGTCTTCTTCTTTTCCTTGCGGTCCAGCACGTAGAAGCCCCGGCCGGCGGAGATGATCTCTTCGCGCGAGGGCGGGTTGTACTTGAAGCGGATCTTGTCGGGGCGCTGCAGGAAGAACACGCCTTCGATCCGTCCGCCGCTGCGATCGATCTGCAGGAACTTGCCCTGCATGGTGGTGATCGCGGAATTGTGCGTCGAGATGTCGTTGATGAGCTGGGTTTCCTCAGCCGTCAGCGCGCGCGGTGCACCGCTCAGCAGGTCCTCGGCCGTCAGGTCGGCTGGGGGCGGGGGCGCGTCCTGAGCACGGGCGCCGGAGGCGCCGAGGGCGGCGGATGCGGCGATCAGAGCGAGGAGCGAACGGCGATGCATGAGCGTAAAGTCCGTTGATTCAAGGCGAGGTTATCCTCTGCCGCAATTGCGGCAAGAGCGCGAAGGTTGCAAGCGCCCGACGGCGGCAGGGTCACCGGTTGGTTGATCGCTGCTTCTTGCCGCGGGCGATCTCGGTGCCGAGTGCCATGAGTTTTTGGGTCCAGAAGCCCCGGAAATGGGCGATCCACTCGTCCACTTCCTGCAAAGGCGCAGGGTCGAGCGCGTAGAGCCGCCGCACGCCCTCGGCGCGCACCGTCGCAAAGCCGGACTCGCGCAGCACCTTGAGGTGCTGGCTGACGCCGGCCTGGGTGATGCCGAACTCCTGCGCGATGACCTCGACCACTTCGCCGGAGGCGAGCTCGCTCGCCGCCAGCAATTCGAGGATGCGGCGGCGGACCGGGTCGCCGAGGACGTCGAAGGCGTGCATCAGCCGCCCATCGGGGGTTCGCCCGAATAGAACCGGCGGGTGTTCTCCGCGGCCTGCCTTGCGTTGACCATGCCGTCGGCCGCGGCCGCATCGCCCCAGGCGGTGCTGGCTGTGCGGTAGAACTGCATTGCCTCCGGCGACGTGGCCCAGGCCTCCGCGGCCTCGGGCGGACGTTCGGCCTCCGGGCTGCCGATGTGACGCGACAGTCCGAACAGTCCGAGATCCCAGCCGACGCCGACCGCGCCCGGTCCGTAAGTCGGCCAGAAGGCGTCGTCGACGATTGCGGTATGGGTGAGTTCGAGCGTGGCCTTGCCGACTTCGCGCGACGACAGACGGATATCGACCCAGCTCACCTGCCCGCCCATCTCCCATGTGACCGTAAAATGGTTCGGCGCCTCGCAGGCGGTAATCGTGCCGCCGGCATTGCCGACCAGCTGATATTTGCCGCCGAGCTTGAGTTCGCCGTTGATCGGCAGGAACCAGCGCTTGATGCGGGGTGCGGTGGTGACGGCGTCCCACAGGTCTTCGAGGCTGGTATCGTAGGTGGCGGTGGCGACCACCGCTTTGGCGGGTTTGCCGTCGCGCTCGACGGATTTCACCGCGCGCACGATGGCGCCGGCATAGGCGAGGGCATCTAGGGCCATGACAGTCTCCCGTGGAACTTCACGGGTATCTATCAGCGTGCACTTATATAAGGCAAGACTTAATTATAGTCCGTGGCTGCGGCCTGACCGACGTCACGGAGAGTTTCGCGGCGCCTCAGTAACCGTCGGCATTGTTGCCGACGAGGATTTCGCGCTTGCCGGAATGGTTGGGGCCGGAGATGACGCCCTCCTGTTCCATGCGCTCGATCAGCGAGGCTGCCTTGTTGTAGCCGATGGCGAGACGGCGCTGCACATAGGAGGTCGACACCTTCTTGTCCTGCAGCACGATGTTGACGGCCTTGTCGTAGAGCTCGTCGCCCGAATTGCTGCCGCCCTCTTCGCCGATAGCCGCCGCCGGATCGAAATCGTCCTCTTCTTCGGTGACGGATTCGAGATAGTCCGGTGCGCCCTGCGACTTGAGATGCGCGACCACGGCTTCGACTTCCTTGTCGGAGACGAACGGGCCGTGCAGGCGGCGGATACGGCCGCCACCGGCCATGTAGAGCATGTCGCCATTGCCCAGAAGCTGCTCGGCGCCCTGCTCACCCAGGATGGTCCGCGAGTCGATCTTGCTGGTCACCTGGAACGAGATTCTGGTGGGGAAGTTTGCCTTGATGGTGCCGGTGATCACGTCGACCGACGGACGCTGCGTCGCCATGACGACATGGATGCCGGCGGCGCGGGCCATCTGAGCGAGGCGCTGAACGGCGCCTTCGATGTCCTTGCCGGCGACCATCATCAGGTCGGCCATCTCGTCGATGATGACGACGATGAAGGGCAGCGGCTCGAGGTTGAAGGTCTCGCTCTCGTAGATCGCCTCGCCGGTTTCGCGATCGAAGCCGGTCTGAACGGTGCGAGTGATGGTCTCGCCCTTCAGTGCCGCTTCGGAAACGCGCTGGTTGAAGCCATCGATGTTGCGCACACCGATCTTGCTCATCTTGCGGTAGCGGTCTTCCATCTCGCGTACGGCCCATTTGAGGGCGGTGACGGCCTTGGAGGGGTCGGTCACCACGGGGGCGAGCAGATGCGGGATGCCGTCATAGACCGACAGTTCCAGCATCTTGGGGTCGATCATGATGAGGCGGCACTGCTCCGGCGTCATCTGGTAGAGCAGCGACAGGATGAAGGTGTTGATGCCGACGGATTTGCCCGAGCCGGTGGTGCCGGCGATGAGCAGATGCGGCATGCGTGCCAGGTCGGCGATGATGGGTTCGCCGCCGATGGTCTTGCCCAGGCAGAGGTTGAGCTTGCCCTTGGTCTTTTCGAAATCGGCGCTGGCCAGCATCTCGCGCAGGTACACGGTCTCGCGGTTCTCGTTGGGCAGTTCGATGCCGATGGCGTTGCGGCCGGGGACGACCGCGACGCGCGCGGAGATGGCGCTCATCGAGCGGGCGATGTCGTCGGCAAGCGAGATGACGCGGCTCGACTTGATGCCGGGGGCGGGCTCGAGTTCATAGAGGGTGA